>JALUXB010000074.1 GCA_027019175.1 Sulfurovum sp.
TGACCCGTCCGGGATATTTGGTATTGAGTGAGATCAGATCACCATCGATCCGCCCGCTGCCCTCCACGAGATTCGCAGGCAGCACCTTTGGGTGCAGTTTCTTGTAGATCATGCCTCCGGCAATGACGATCAGCACGGCGGCGACCATTCCGATCCAGTATTTTTTAATCAGCTGTATCATTGTTTCCTCTTTTGGTCATCTCAACATATCGTACATGTTTCATAGTTTAATCTTTCCTTCATACCACTTTCGAAGCCATCGGTCTATCGGATTGATCATACGGTAGATCACCGGTACGACCACCAGTGTCAGCACCATGGAGCTGAGCAGGCCGCCGATGATCGCAATGGCCATCGGTGCTTTGGTCTCGCTTCCGAGCGAATGGCTCACCGCCAGCGGCAGCATCGCAAAGACCATTGCAATGGTGGTCATCAGAATCGGACGCAGACGTTTTTCCCCCGCTTCAAGCAGCGCCGCATCGGCATCTTTGCCGCGCGCGACCGCATCGTTGGCAAAATCTACCAGAAGCACGGCATTCTTGCCGACCATCCCCATTAAGAGCATAAAGCCGATCATAACAAAGAGACTGAAGTGCTGACCGCTCAAAAAGAGTGCAATCATCACCCCGATGATACTCAGCGGCAATGCCATCATGATAATGACAGGCTGAATGAGCGATTCGTACAGAATCGCCAGAATGATGAACATCAAAATAACGGAAAGCCCCAGTGCCGCACCGAATGCCTTGTTGGTTTTGACCATCTCGTCGGCAAATCCGGTAAATTTGTAATTCACATCCGGCGGCAGCAGCTTGCCGATGCCGGCTTTGGTATAGTTGACTGCACCACCGAGATCGAGCCCGAAAAGATCGGAGTAGATCGTCACCTGACGCTGGCGGTTGAAGTGGTAGATCGCCGCCAGTGAAGTGGAAGGAGTGAACGTTACCAGTCCATCGAGGAAGACAAGCTTTCCGTCAGCCGCACGCAGCTGGATCTTTTTGATATCCTCCAGACTCATACGGTGCGCATCGTCAAAGCGCAATGTAATGTTGTACTGCTTTCCTTTCTCCTCGAAGTAGCTGATCTCAAGGTCACTCGAAAAGGCAATGGCGATCGCCTGCGCGATCTGGGAAGCGGAAATACCAAGCCTGTTGGCATTTTCACGCAGAATGTTGATGTCTATCTGCGGTTTCCCCTCATCCATATTGCTGTCGATATCAACAAAGCCTTTCTTTTTCGCAAGGTAGGCCATCAGCTTCTCTTTGGCAACTTCAAGCGACTTGAACGAATCGGAGGTCAGCACGATCTGGTAAGGCACAGAAACCCCTGCCCCCTTGATGCTCGGTATCGCAGCTGCGGTAATGAACATCTTTTTGGCATAGGGTTTGAGACGTTCCCGTGTCTGCTGAATGATCTCTTCCTGGCTGAGCGCACGTTTGTCTTTGGGTACAAGTTTGACATAGATCAGCGCCTTGTTCTTTTCGCGTACGGCATTGTAGCCGACACTGAGTGTGGTAAAGCGCACGTTTTTGTCTTCGCGTATCTTTGCCTCCACTGCTTTGGCCTGGCGGATCATCTCTCCGAGCGAAATACCCGGTTTGGCACGCAGTTTCACTTCAAACTCCGCCTTGTCCTCTTTGGGGATGAAGTCCATCCCGATCTTTGGAAAAAGTGCCAGCGAACCGACAAACACGGCAAGCACCAGCAGCAGCGTGGAAACTTTAAAGCGGAGTGCCAGTTTCAAAATGGCATCGTAGCCACGCTCCATCGCTTTGAAAAAAGGTTCAGTCATATTGTAAAAACGGCTCTCTCCCCTGTGGAGTACCCGCGCACTGAGACTTGGCATGAAGCTCATCGCCACGGTGTAGGAGATGATGACCGCAAAACCTACCGTCATTGCAAAGCTTTCGAAAAACTTTCCGACAATACCGCTCATGTGGGATACAGGAATGAATACTGCCAGCAGCATTGCCGAAATAGCGAAAATGGCAAAGGCCATCTCCTTGACACCCTCCACTGCCGCTTCGAATTTGCCCATGCCCGCTTCCATCTTCTTGTAAATATTCTCCAGTACGACAATGGCATCGTCGATGATGATCCCGATAGAGAGTGTCAGTCCGATAAGTGTCATTTTGTTCAGGTCATACCCCATGAAATCCATCAGGGCGATCGTACCCATAATGGAGATGGGAATGGAGAGTGCAGAGACAACCGTAATGGTGAAGTTGCGCAGGAAACCAAAGATAATGATGACCGCCAGAAATGCACCATAAATGAGGTCGAACTCCACATCTTTGAGCGAGTGGATGATAAACGGTGTCGTATCCTGCACGATCTGAATGCCATATTTGTCGCCGGCAAGTTTCTGCAGCTGCGGCAGGGTCTCTTTGACACGCTTGACCACCTCAAGTGTATTGGTACCGGAGATCTTCTGTACTTCAAGCATAACCCCCGGCGTACCGTTGTAGGAAGCATAACTGTCGGGGTCGCTGAGGGCATCGACCACTTTGGCAACATCCCGCAGGCGAATATCATCTTTAAGGATGATGTTTTCCAACTGCTCAACACTTAACGCATCGGCACGCGTTTTAAGAATGAACTCCCGTTTTTTGGTAATGAGCTTGCCGCCGCCGATCTTGACATTCTCCTGCTTGATCATTTCGTTGAGTTCACGCACGGTAATGCCGAATTTGTTGAGTTTTTCAATATCGGGGAAGATTTTCAGCTCCCGGTCACGGTAACCGATGATGTTGATGGCACCCACACCGTTGATCTTCTGCAGTGCCGGTTTGGCTTTCTCGTCGGCAAAGAGCATCAGATTTTGCAGCGTATCGTTTTTGGCGGTAAGGAAAACATTGACCACCGGTGCACCGCCGATGTCAAGCTTGCTTACCAGCGGCATCTTGGCATTTTTGGGAAGCTCTACCGCCGCTACTTTGTCACGTACATCATTGGTCGCTTCGTCAATGTTCCGCTCAAGGAAAAACTTGACCATGACCACTGAAGCCCCCTCGGAACTGGTAGAGGTAATGGAGTCAACCCCACCGATACGCGAAATGGCCTCTTCGATCTTTTCGGTTACCTGTGACTCTACCGTATCGGCATCGGCACCGGGATAAACGGTCTTGATGGTGACCATCGGAAAATCGACATTGGGAAAGAGCGATGAAGGCATGCTTTTGAAACTGAGCCATCCGAAAATGACCAGCGTAAAGACATACATCAGTGTCGCAATGGGACGGTTGATCGCTAATTTATACATTCAAATATCCTACTTTGATTCGGGAATGATGATGTATCCGGTACCAAAAAGGCCGGGGGTGAACCCTTCCACCTCTACCTCCGCATGCAATTTTCTGTTGTCACTGTCTGCATAGGGGTATACTCTGGCAATGGTGCCGGTGTACGCTTTGGCATCACCGTCGACATGGTAGCGGAAAAGCAGTCCCGGCTTCACCTTTTTCCAGTACTTCTGATCGATATCCAGCACCAGTTTGCGCGCCTTGATGCTCTGGATCTTGAAAATCGTACGTATCATCGCACCGCTGACCGCATCACCTGCTTCGACCTTTTTTTCATAGATAACACCGTCGAAAGGGGCTTTCAGTACGGTTTTGTCATAAAGTGCCTGCTGCAGCGCTACCTGCGCCTTTGCATGCTCGTATTTGTAGGCATACTGGTCGAACTTTGCCTCATCGACCAGTTTTTTCACTTTCAGCTGACGCTCATAGTCACGCTTGGCATACTTGAGCGCCGTTTTGGCGATCTCCAAAGATGCTTTGGCATCGCTGTTTTCAAGAGAGGCCAGCACTGCATCTTTTTTAACGGCCGAAGCAATGTCAACGTATACTTTTCCGACAATTCCCGTAGTGGTAAAAGCCAGATCAGCATGCCGTTTGGCTTCGACATTGAAGGTTGCATAGATCTCTTCGGCTCTAAGAGCGATCATTGCCAGCATCAGGCTCAGTACAATTCTTTTCATCTCACAAACTCCCTTGGGTCTTTGCCCGCATAGTAATAGTAGAGCGACTTTTTGATCTCATAGTCATACAGCGTCTCTTTGTAACGCGCTTCCGCCAGCGTCTTCTGTGCCAGTGCATCGAGATAGGCGATGTCATCGACCAGTCCTGCTTCAAACTTTTTCCGGATGGTCCTGTAGGTACTCTCTGCCGCCCTGAGTGCACTTTTGGCACTTTTCATCTTTGCCCGTGTCGTCACCAGGGTTTTACCTGCAATTTTAAAGTGCATCAGCTGCTCTTTTTTCGCATGGGTCAGTTCACTCTCCAGTGCAAGTTTCTGCAACCGTACCGCTTCACTCTCATGTTTCATGCGTCCCTTGTCAAAAAGGCGCATATTGAGCGAAAGTTTTACTTCATTCTGGTGGTCTATGAGAAAAGCGTCACTTCCGCCAAGTCCGGGCAGCGGCGGAAGGGTGGTCGTATCATCAAAGTTTGAATGGTGGTAGGTATCGCTCACCCCTACCTGCGGCAGATAGTTCGCATCGATCGCTTTGGCATTTTCACCGACCGCTTTGGCCTGTGCACGCATGATCTTGATGGCATCAAACCATTCGAAATGGACACCGTGCGGTGTCACAAAACGGCTGTTGCCAAGATGTGTTGCATCGATGCCGCTGAGTAACCTGAGGTTTTCCCGCGCTGTCTGGATGTTGAGGCTGACATTTTCCATCGTGTAACGGTTGTTGTCGTAGACTGCCTGCAGTTTGTCCACTGCTTCCTGGGTGGCAAGACCGGTGAGCTTGAAACGCTTGACGCGTACAATCTGGGCTTTGAGCTCTTTGGAACGCTCTTTTAGTGCGTGCAGATTTGCCTGCAGTTTCTTGATGGTATAGTAGTACTGCACAATCTGCAGTGTCACACTCTTTGAAAAGGCCTCTTTTTCAAAAAACGATGCCTCTTTTGCATACGATTTGGCTTTCAGAACGGCCGCCTTGCGCCCGCCGTCGTAAAGTTCCAGGTGTACGCCGGCATAGACTGTCGCCGTACGTCCCGGCTGCACAATAGAGGAGGGGTTTACCGCACTGTAGCTTCCGCCGACATCGAGAGTAGGCCAGTAGGCACTCTTTGCCGACTCGACCTCCTGGGCTTTCGATTTGATGGTGAACTCTTTGGCTTTGATCTGTCCATTCGATTTTTGGGCATGGTCGATAAACGCCCCCAACCCTCCTGCATACGTCAGCGTTATGAGCGGTATACATATCATGAGCAGTTTTTTCATGCTTCTTCTCCTTCGCATGCCAACAGCGCCATCAGCGTATCGACATAGGTATGAATTTCGTGTTTGAGATCGCGGTTTCGTTCAGTTGTCTCAGAAATGATGAACATCCCTTTGGCTGTCGCAAAAATGGCACCGGTCATCTGGCGGGTCACCGGCTTGAGTTCTCCGCGTTCGATCCCCGCTTCAATGATCTTTTCAAACCAGGCATAGTAGTAGTCAAAACACTCTGTCTGGAACGCTTTCATCTCCTCCTGCGGTGAGAGCAGGGAAATACCGGTAAACATTTTATAGAGTTCACGCAGTTCACCACTCTCTTCATCGTAGAAAAAATCGGCAAATATCTTGATCTTCTCCGGCGTGTGCTCCGCCTGTTCGAGCCGGGCTTCAATGCGCGCATTGTGTGCATGCATCAAAATCTCTACCAATTCAAAAAGCAGCTCCTCTTTGCTCTTGAAATATTCATAGAACGTGCCCTTCCCAATGCCTGCTGCCCGGGCAATGGCAGAAATGGTCAGGTTCTGAATACCTTTATCGAGGATAATATCCCTGGAAGCGAGTGCAATATCCCTGCGCTTCTGTGTCTTGTCTACAATAATTGCCATAATGACCTCAAAGTAAAAAATGACTGACCGTCGGTCAATTAAAAAATTATAGTCCTTTTTCCTTAAAAAATGTACCTTGTTAACCTAAATGCCGATTATTACGCTATACTCCGGCATAAATTTAGCGTATATCGGTTCAACGACTTCTTTTCTGCCTTACTTTCAAGGTGCAATACCAAACCACACTACTTAGCCCCGAACCGGCCATTTTCAATGCGGCGGCTTGGCAATCAAAAACATACACCATTAGGATATTTATGTCATTTACAACACTGGGGCTCAATGAAGCGCTCCTCAAAGCGATCAAAGAAACAGGCTACACTGCCCCAACCCCCATTCAGGCCAAAGCCATTCCCACCGTCATCGAAGGCAAAGATGTACTCGCAGCAGCACAGACAGGCACAGGCAAAACCGCCGGCTTTACCCTCCCTATTTTGCAGCGTCTCTCGCAGACAGAGCCAAAGATGAAGTCAAAGCAGATCCGCGTGCTGGTACTCACACCGACGCGTGAACTCGCCGCACAGGTGGAAGAGAGTATCAAGACCTACGGCAAATACCTTCCCCACTCCTCTACCGTCATCTTCGGCGGTGTGGGTATCAACCCGCAGCTTGCAGCACTCAGAAAAGGAGTGGAAATCGTCGTCGCCACGCCGGGTAGGCTGCTTGACATTGCAGGACAGAAAGGCATTGACTTTTCTGCACTTGAAACACTCGTACTCGACGAAGCGGACAGAATGCTCGACATGGGTTTCATTCACGACATCAAAAAACTGATGAAGATGATGCCAAAGCAGAAGCAGACCCTGCTCTTTTCGGCAACCTTCTCCAAAGAGATCAAACAACTTGCTTCCGGCCTGCTGCATGACCCAGTACTCATAGAGGTCGCTCGAGAGAACACCACGGCTACAAAAATAAGTCAGGTGGTACACCCCGTCGACAAGGCACGCAAAAGAGCCCTGCTGACGCAGCTTATCAAAGAGAAAAAGTGGTCACAGGTGCTTGTCTTCACACGCACCAAACACGGCGCCAACAGACTGACAAAACAGCTAAGCGAAGCGGGTATTCGCGCAGCAGCCATTCACGGTGACAAGTCACAGGGGGCACGCACCAAAGCGTTGGCAGGATTCAAATCCAACAGCATTCAGGTACTGGTTGCCACCGACATCGCCGCCAGAGGCATCGACATCGACCAGCTGCCGCACGTGGTCAACTACGAACTGCCCAACGTCCCCGAAGACTATGTGCACCGCATAGGACGTACAGGACGTGCGGGACAGAGCGGCGAAGCCGTATCGCTTGTCTGTATCGATGAGCACAAACTTCTTGCCGACATCGAACGTTTTACCAAAGCAAAAATTGAAAAAGTGCAGATAGAGGGATATACGCCTGACCCCAGCATCAAAGCGGAGCCTATTCAGAAAAAACAGCAGAACAGAAACCGTTCACGCGGCGCTTCGCCACGCAATGGCAACAGAAACAGCCGTGCCAGAGCTTAAAGGCGCGTTTTAAGCTTCTGAATACGTGTGTAGGAGGCATCTATACGCGTTTTGGAAACTTTTCCTTCCCGGATCAGTCTTTCAATGGTTTGTACCAGTCTTTTTGTCGACACCACTTTGCGCGGGTCAAGCTGGTTGCCAAAGAGCAATATGTCATCTCCGGCATTGATGGCAAGTTCCAGCGTCTTTTTGAGTGCATACTTCTGACTGATCGCCCCCATCTGAAGATCATCGGTAACCACTACTCCCTGAAAGCCGATCTTTTTACGTAACAGCCCCTCTACCGTTTTTCTTGACAGTGTCGCGGGATAGTTCACGTCAAGTTTTTTGTTGAATACGTGCGCAACCATCACCGTATCAGCCTTGTTTTTGAGCAGTCTGTAAGGCTCCAGCTCAACCGGCTTCCACAAATGGGTCACATCGACAAACCCTTTATGGGTATCGCCCACAGACGAACCGTGCCCGGGGAAATGTTTGAGAGAGGTCAATACCCCGTATCGGTGCATCGCATCGATAAAAATGGATGCATACTTCTCTACTGTTTCGGGGTCTTTCCCGAACGAGCGTCCCAAGCCGTGGATCACATGGTTTTTAGGGTTGATGTCAAGGTCTACCACCGGTGCAAGGTCGTAGTTGATACCGACACTTTTAAGCTCTTTGGCCATCTTTGTATATGTCTGCTTCATATTGCCGGACTTCACCACATCGGCCGCTTTGGGGAATTTGCCGTAGAAACCGTACCTGCTCTTGAGCCGCTGTACCCTGCCGCCCTCCTGGTCGACGGCAATAAGCAGTTTCCCGTCACGGCTGCACGCCTGTAGCTCCTTTGTAAGTCTGGCTACCTGTGCTTTGAAAGCAATGTTTTTGGGTTTGCTTTTGTCAACAGGATTGTAGTCGAACAAAATGACAGCACCGAGATTGTACTGTCTGATATCTTTGCATATTTGCGAACCGGGCTTGGCAGAGGTACCGTGAAACCCTACCATAAGCATTTGCCCTATCTTTTGTTCCAGCAGGACGTGTGCGGAGAGTACAGAAACCCCGACCGCCACACCAAATAGCATCTTTTTAAACATGTTGCTTTCCTTCTTGATTGCTATACATCATTACTGTGGGAGAACCCGTGTAAAGCATTATAGCACTTAAAAAAGCAAATTTTGTATTTTTGGCTCCTCTTTATGCAATATCCTTCAACGCAGTGCTTTTTCCGCTTCGATCAGAGCAACAACACCGTCATACATGTCCTGCACGGCTTCAACCTCGGTGATACCGAGTCTTCTTCGGTTGCTGATATCATAAATACCGCCTTCACTCTCACTGTGTTCTCCGTGAATACCGCGAATCTGCAAATGGTATTGATCGGTAATCGCTTTAAATCTCTCCATGTCAGCACCGAGTTTGGGCAGCTTGATATGTACACTCGCCCGCATTGCCGTACCAAGGTTTGTCGGACAGCTTGTAATATAACCCAAATGATCACTGTATGAGAAGGGAACTTTGGTTTCAATACTTTCAATGGCTTTCACAAGGCGCGTGAAAACCTCCTGTATATCACCTCCCTGCTGCATCGAGATAATACGGAGCTGATCCTCTTCATTCACCCAGACCAAAAAGGTTTTATCAGTGTTATGGTAGATTCCACGACCTGCCGGCCAGTCACGGTTAAGTCCCGCCGCATCCAGAAAGCGGTCGCCTTCCTTAAATAGAAAGTGGTCTTTAATAAGTGCTTCCTGCACCTCTTTTGTCATCCCAAGAAGCGGGTAATACTCCCCTTCAAGTTCACCCTCCAGTGTCTTCAACCCAGCCACCACGCTCGCTTCTACATGGTCACGCTGCTCTTTCGATATGGCAGGCCCCAGCGGCATATTATCCATATTTCTTCCGACACGGATACGGGTAGACAAGATAAATTCATTGTCCGGATCAGGGTTTGGGGCATTCAGATCATCGGGATTGAGATTGCTTTTGTGCGCATCCGTTTTACCAAATCCGTGATACTCTTCAATAATAGGATCAAAAAGTTTGTCAAACACATCATAAGACTCTTTATCACCGGCATACACACCTATGCCGCTGTCAATATTTTTCACACCGGAGTTGATCGCCTGTTCCAGCGTAAAGCCGTTCGGTGTTTTTTTGTCTTTGAGTGCTTCAAAAACTTCCGGTGTCAAGTACTTACAGAGTAGCGATTTACAGTTTTCAGGGAATTTCGGGTAGTTCATTTTTCATCCTTGTTTAGAAAATTTTGGCAACAATCTATAGAGTCACTATACATCAATAAAAATTGCAGTTTACTTTACGTTATCATATTTATTTGTTTCTGCAGCAATTGATATCAAACGTAAAATATTTTTCATGAACATTAGTGTTCGGTTAAACTTCCCGCTCTATACTTTCACCATAAGAGCATCAGGGATCAACCAAAAATAAAATCTCCTCCTCCCCTATATAAAGATTTCATTTTGGTCTCCTTTTTCATAGATTTTTCCTCCTCCTTTTAAAATCTTCCTTGATGCTCTTAGGTTTCTTTTCAAACTTTTCCAAAATTTCACAATTGTTACATAATGGTTAATGTATACTATCTATAATGTCACCAAGACGAATACTACAACAAAGGTTTATAGATGAAAAAACTACTCACCGTTGTGTTGCTGACGCTTGCACTGGTAAGCACTTCACAGGCACAAACAAAAAAGAAGAGCCTTCACATCAAAGATATTGACGGGAAAAGCTACACTGTCAGCGGTACACCCGAAGGGCTTAAAATTTCCGGTATGGAAGACAAAGTGGTCTTTTTGGAATTCTTCGGTCACAAATGCCCTCCCTGTCTCATGACCATCCCGCATCTGATCGATATGCAAAAAAAGCACAAAGGCAAACTTGCAGTCATCGCCGTAGAGGTACAGGGGTACAGCAACAGTCAACTGAAGCGCTTTGTCAAACAGAAGGGCATCAACTATACTGTGATTTCCGGCGAGCAGGAACGCCTTTTCGTCAGCTACATTGCACAAAGAGCACAGTGGGAGGGAGGCATCCCCTTCCTGATCGCGCTTGATACAAAAGGTGATGTTCAGTTTATTCAGGCGGGGTTACTGTCGGAATCTTCACTGGAAGATCTCTTTCAACAGCTTAGCAAATAAGTTTACTGCAACCGCACGATACCGTTGCGTATCGTGACAACCCCTTCAAGTTCTGCTTCATACACCCGCTCTCCAAAAGCAGCAAGTGCTTCATCGAGTGTGGGCATTTTTTGGCAGAAATAAAAAAAGTCATCTTTGGGCACATCACTTTCTACAGCTTCGCCAAACTGTGAAGCAAACGCTTCTACATCCCAGATCACTTCGGCATCCCCGCTTAGAATCAGGGCATGGGTACCCCGGCTCTCCCCTATACGGTGCGGCACAACATATACTTTTTTACCCATTTTCAATGCATACTCTACCGAACGTAGTGAACCGCTTTTCAGGTCTGCTTCCGTTACAACCAAAATCTCTCCAAGTGCCACAACCAGTTCGTTGCGCACCACAAAGCTCCAGTTCGTCGCCCGAAACCCGTCATTAAAAGGACTCAGCAGCAACCCTTCCCGTTCGATGGATGCAATGAGCTCACTGTTGACCACAGGGTAGCGGATGTCCACGCCGCAGCCAAGTACAGCAATGGTATTGTCAGTACCCGCAGCCCTGTGCACGATCGCATCCACACCCATTGCCGCACCGCTGACAATGCATACCCCTCTCTTGCGCAAAGCCTTTGCGATCTCTTCTGTGATCTGCTGTGTATAGAGGGACGGCGTACGCGTACCGACTATAGAAACTTTAGGATGGTTCAGCAATCCCAGATCACCACGAAAAAAGAGTTCCGTCGGATACTTTCGCATCGCTTCCAATTCAACAATGGTATGGGGCACCATCTGACTCATGCATATCTCCTTTTTTTCTTTACATAGTACTGATAAAAAAAAGCAAAGGTTAAAAATATGTCGTTTTGTCATACTTTTTGTCTAAAACAAAAGTTGGGGTATAATCACGCCAAAAAGAGGTTACAATGCCGGAAAATATTGGAAAATTGATCTTGAGGGTGATGGTCGGAGGGTTGATGCTCTTTCACGGCATATACAAACTGCAGCACGGCATTGGTTTCATTGAAGGGCTTCTGCATGTACACGGTGCCCCTTCCTGGCTTGCCTACGGTGTCTACATTGGTGAAATTGTCGCACCTATACTGCTCATTATAGGCTTCTACAGCCGCATCTGGGCCGGAGTCATTGCCGTCAATATGCTGGTTGCCCTTTGGCTGACACACTTTAAAGGCATGACATCACTCGGCGCCTACGGTGCCTGGGGTGCCGAAAGCGTGATGTTCTTCCTGCTCGGTTCGCTTGCCATCGTCTTTATCGGTTCGGGCAGCTATGCGGTAAAACGAGACTGAGTCTCACTCTACCCTGAATATCTCATCCACATAAACCACATCAACATCTTTCAACAGCGGCGCGGCACTTTTGAGTGCCGCAATCGTCGCTTTGTGCGGATGTCCGATAGCAATGGCATACCCATGCTTCTTCGCAAGGGAAATCGCTTTTTTCAACTGTTGATGGATAGCCGGAACCGACTGGACATTGTCGAGGAAAATATCACGTGCCACATAGGCATCTCCGTGTGCATGGGCAATCTTCCCCACCTTTGATTTGGAAGAGGTGCGGCTGTCGATAAAAATGAAATCCTCTTTACGCATCGCTTCATAAAGCCGGTTCATCGCCACTTCGTTGGCAGTAAAAACCGATCCGGTATGATTGTTGATAAAGTGTGCCCGGGGGAAAAGTCGGCGAAGCTCCTTTACCCGTGTCTCCATCTGATCTTGGCTGAAACCTGACATCAGTGTTTTACTCTGTGTATTGAACTTCGCACTGCCCGACTCCATGGGCAGGTGTATCATGTAGTGCACAACATTCCGTGCCAGCCTCGGTGTATGCGGTGAGAGCGTATAGGGAGGAAAGATGGAAGGCGTTACAGGGTAGCCTATATGCTGAATGTCATGAAGCTGCTGCTGTGTATGCACATCGTCAATAATGATCACAAGCCTTGGCCGCTCTCCTCTGTAGGCAAGCTTGACATGTTTGGCAAAAGGCTGAACCGTTATTGGCTCCGTTACAGATTTTGCCTTCGGCTTGCTTTTAGATGAATGGTTTTTCTCTTTTGATTTCACCGGCTTCTTCGCAGGTTTCTTATGATGTGTCTTAACTGTTTTCGTATGCTCACTTTTCGGAGCACTTTCCGTTCTCTGCCAGCAGGTACCCAGACAGTATCCCACTCCCACCAGTAAAACGATAGCCAGCAGTATTAAAAAAACTTTCAAAAAAACATTCGATTTTCGGGCTTTCTTCTTACTGCTTCTCTTTTTGCGTGGCGCCGTTTTCTTTTTGGCTGTAGATGTACGCTTCTTGCTTCCATTTTCATTTGATGCAGATTTTGTCGTTCTTTTTTTTCCGGAACCTGGTGCCATAGTGCTCCACCTGTTTGAAGTACGGCATTATAGCAAAAGAATGAGGAAAGGTAAAAAATTAAAACGGAAAAGTTGAAACGGAAAAATAATAATGTAAACAAACTCAAGATTTTTTGCGAGTTTGCTGTAGATTTTGGTGCTTGGGCGAAGGAGGCTACGCGTAGTAGCTGACTGAGTCCATCACCCAAAGATGCAGTGAAATCGCAAAAAAGATTAGTTTGTTTCCTGGTCTACGATTTTGTTGGCTTTAATCCACGGCATCATCGCACGCAGTCTCTCACCGGTCTTCTCAAGCTCAGAATCTTTGAGGTTTCTTCTCTCTGCATTCATTCTTGGGTAACCTGCCTGACCTTCAAGAACGAAGTCTTTGGCGAACTTGCCGTTTTGGATCTCTTTGAGGATCTCTTTCATCGCTTTTTTGGACTCTTCATTGATGACACGTGGACCGCTTACCATGTCCCCGTACTCTGCTGTGTTGGAGATGGAGTATCTCATATCTGCGATACCGCCTTCGAAGATCAGGTCGACGATGAGTTTCATTTCATGAAGACACTCGAAGTATGCCATTTCAGCAGGGTAACCCGCTTCAGTCAGTGTCTCGAACCCTGCCTGGATCAGTGCGCTGACACCGCCACAAAGGACTGCCTGCTCACCGAAGAGGTCTGTTTCAGTTTCATCTTTGAAAGTGGTTTCAATGATACCTGTTCTACCGCCGCCGATGGCAGATGCGTAAGAGAGTGCAAGGGCTTTGGTGTTGCCGCTTGGATCTTTATCTACTGCGATCAGGTCAGGAATACCGCCGCCTCTGACAAACTCTGAACGTACAGTGTGTCCCGGTGCTTTTGGTGCAACCATCATAACGTTGATATCCGCTCTTGGCTGGATACGTCCGTAGTGGATGGCAAAGCCGTGACCGAATGCGATGGTCGCGCCCTCTTTGAGGTGCGGCTCGATCTGCGCTTCGTAGATCTCTTTCTGGTTCTCATCCGGAAGGAGGATCATCACAACGTCACCCTTTGCAGAAGCCTCTTCGACGGTAAGTACTTCAAAGCCTTTCGCTTCGGCTTTTTTCCATGAGCTTCCGCCCTTTCTCAACCCGATTACAACGTTTACACCTGAATCTCTGAGGTTCTCTGCGTGTGCGTGTCCCTGTGATCCGAAACCGATCATCGCAACAGTTTTGCTTTTGATGATGTCAAGATCGCAATCTTTGTCGTAGTATACATTTAAATGTTCTGCCATCGTTTATCCTTGATGTGTAAAAATTTTCGCGATTATACCCAAATATTGCTTACGCCCTGCGACGGTATACCACTTTCAGTTTCCATTTATTTTATGCTATAATCTTTCTTAATATTCAAAACCAAGGAGTCTGCGTGATCGCACTGCTGAATGAAGTAACCTGGTGGCACTGGGTTATCTTTGGTGTTCTGCTCATTGTCATCGAAATGAGTACCGGTACTTTTTTTATGCTGACACTCGGTGTTTCCGCTATACTCGTAGGCATACTCGACATCCTTTTCGAACTCTCCATTCAGGTCGAAATTCTGCTGTGGCTGCTCTTTGCCATTGCCTCGGTACTTGTCTGGATGAAATGGTTCAAAGACCATACCGTCTCCAACAGCGGACAGTCAGACTACCGGCTGGAAACGCTGGGTACCGTCACAGGCGAGATTCACCCCCACGGCAGAGGCAAGGTCACTTTCGATACCCCGGTTCTGGGCAATACGCAGTGGCATGCGACCGCTAAAACAGACATTCCAAAAGGCACCCGTGTCAAGATTGTCGAAATCAACGGGCAACTGATCGAAGTTGCCCCTGTTACAGAAAACCAAACAGAACAAGGAGCATAAGCATGGAAGCATTAACCGTACTGATCATCATTGCCGCGGGTGTTGTTTACACCCTCTACAAAGGTATCAACATCGTCCCGCAGGGAGAAGAGTGGGTTGTCGAGCGTCTTGGAAAATTTGCACGCACCCTCAAACCGGGACTCAATATCATTGTCCCCTATATCGAATCGGTCAGAGAAAAAGTCTCTACCCGTGACATCATTCTTGACATCCCCCAGCAGGAGGTGATCACCCGTGACAACGCTGTCATCACCACCAATGCCGTTACTTTCGCACGTGTGACCAACCCGCGTGATGCCATCTACGGCATCGAGGATTTCCACCTTGCCATTCAGCAGCTGGTCATGACCACACTGCGCTCCATTCTCGGTGAAATGACACTCGATGAGGCACTCAGCAACCGTGAACACATCAAGACAAAACTCAAAGATGCCATCATCGACGATGTGGCCGACTGGGGTGTAACCATCAAAAGTGTTGAGATTCAGGACATCTCTCCAAGTGCATCCATGCAGGAGTCCATGGAGCGCCAGGCTGCTGCCGAACGTGAACGCCGCGCCATTGAAACGACGGCGGAAGGAAACAAGAACGCCGCCATTCTGGAAGCAGACGGAAAACTCGAAGCAGCCAAAAGAGAAGCCGAAGCACAGGTTGCGCTTGCCAACGCTTCTGCCGAAGCGATCAGACTTATCTCCGACAACATTCAGGACAAAGAACTGCCTGCCATGTTCCTACTCGGTGACCGCTACATCAACTCGCTTGAGCAGATCAGCAAGAGCCAGAACTCCAAGTTCGTCATCTACCCTGCCGATATTCAGGGTGCCATCAAAGGAATGCTCGGCGGCGCCTTTAAGAACTAAGGCCACCTACTCCTCCAGTGCGGCGAAATACTCCATCTCGTAACCGCTGATAACGCGTACCAGGTTGGTAGACCCCGGCACACCGGCCGGATCGCCCGCAACCAGAATATAATTGCTCTCTTTTTGCAGCAATTTACGCTCAAGTCCTTCAGCCATCACCTGTGCCATCATCTGTCTGAGTTTCCCCTCTTTGACAGAGAATGCCGGCACCACACCCCATACCAGCGTCAGAGTACGTGCCGTCTTCTCATCGTGCGTAACGGCATAGATGGGTCTGCTTGGCCGGTAGCGTGCCGTTTTTTTGGCAGAGCCGCCCGAAGAGGTCATGGCAATAATCCCCGCCGTTTCCAGACTCTCCGAAAGCCGTACGGCAGCATCGTCAATCTTGTCTCCGCGGTCGTACATCGGAAACATATCGAACTTGTGGAAGGGATAGAAGGTCTCTGCCGCCTGCACCGTCTTGAACATCGTCTCCACCGCAAGCACGGGGTTGTGTCCTATGGCGCTCTCCTCGGAAAGCATCACTGCATCCGCACCGTCAAGCACGGCGTTGGCCACGTCACTGATCTCTGCACGTGAAGCAGTCTCCTTGGTGGTCATTGAAAGCAACATCTGCGTAGCGACAATGACCGGCTTGCTCCGTGCATTGGCCTTTTCTACCAGCATCTTCTGCGTCAGCGGCACTTCGTAGTAGGGAATCTCTATGCCAAGATCACCCCTTGCTACCATAATACCGTCTGAAACTTCCAAAATTGCATCGATGTTCTCGACCGCATCGAACTTCTCGATTTTCGCCAGCAGCTGCACCTTGCCGCCAAGTGAGTCTACAACCTCGGCAGCACGCTGCATATCTTTGGCTGACTGCACAAAAGAGATGGCCATAAAATCAACACCGTTTGCCACACCCCACGCAATGTCCTTTCTGTCTTTTGGCGTCAGAACATCGATACCCAGGCGTGTGTTGGGGAAATTGACTCCTTTACGAGAAGAGAGCATTCCCTCATTTTCCACTTTGACAATCACGCTCTCAGGACTCTTCTGCGTGACTACCGCCCGTATGATGCCGTCATAAAGGTAAATGTACTCTCCCACCTGCAGCTGATCGAGCACTTGCGGTTCATTGATACTCAGGCGGTATCTTCCCGGTGCAATCTGCTTTCCGACAATATCTTCTTTCACAAACTCAAGTACATCTCCGCTTTTAAGCTGAAAATCTGACTCCAACATACCTACCCGAATTTTAGGGCCGCTGATATCCTGCAGTACGCCGGTAATAAGTCCTGTCTGGGCAACCGCTTTGCGAATACGCCCAAGGACTGTACTGTGGTAGTCGTGCGTACCGTGCGAAAAGTTAAGCCTGAAGACATTGACCCCTGCACGGATGAGCGCAACAATCTTTTCATAACTGTCCGATGCCGGCCCGATGGTCGCGATGATCTTGGTACGTTTTTTCATGCATTATCCTCTCTATTTTGAAAAGTGCTGGTAGTCTTTGACACCATGCCAGTCACCACCCCACTGCCAGCCATACGCTTTAAATATCTTTACCGCTTCATTATTTCTCAGCAAAACAGCCCTGTCCTCGGCACTCTTGTTTCGGTGTACCCGTTTTCTGTACTGAAACGATGCTTTATGCGCAATGTGTCCGTTTCGGGAAATGTAGGGATTTTCAAGCGGGTTGAGGTCGATAGCTCTGCCGTAGCTGTGCTTTGACCATTTCTTACTGCCTGTAGCATTGCGGCAGTTGAATGCCGACGTATTGTCTACGTCAATGCTCTTCCAGTCACTGCCGCCAAAGTCGCTGACCAGATGCATTTGCCTAATAGGATATCCTGACTTATAAAGTTTTTTAAAGATTCCGGTTACCTCTTTGGCCACAGTTTTATGCACGATCATCTCTCCGGTACGCTCTTTGCCGCTAAAGTCAATGTAGGTCATGGTCAGATAGCGCAAATTTTGGTAGTGAACCGGGCACCCCTCATGCCAGGAGTGTCCTTTGAGCATACGCTGTTTGACGGTCTTGTCAACAGGCATGATCACAGCATGGTATTTACCCCATACACCCCCTGTCAACAGCAGGAAGAGTATAGCATGCAGTACATACCTGTACGGCTTACCGACCATGCAACACTGCCTGCAGCTTTTCAATTTGTAATTGCAATGATTCATCTTCCCGCAGGTCGTTCATCTTGTCTCCGGCATCGATATTTCCAAGGTTGTAAAGCAGCCCTTTCAAAGCATGCAGCGACTTGTCGATGGCTTCTTTTTCAGGTTCGGGCTCTGACAACAGCTGCATCAGCTTTTCCATTTCCGCTTCCAAATCACGTCTGCCTGAAAGAAGCAGTTTTTCCACCTGCTCTTCCTGAAATCCAAAATTTTCAAATTTTTTAGCTGCAATCTGCAAACTCTCTTCCACAAGTGTATTCATCGTACTTTTCCCTTTTGTCTGTGCATATTACATATTGTACACTATTTCCTATTTTGAAACCATACAAGTAACTTCAAGAATATATACCGTATTGTTTGCTATACTATCTGACAAAACAGTGACACAGAGAGAATAAAAATGGTAAGCTTAGCAGTAGCAGACGATCATGAACTCATTCGCAACGGTCTTGAAATGATCATTCGCACACGCAGTGATATGCAGGTTACCGTACAGGCGGCCAGCTATCAGGAACTTCTTGAAAGTTTGGAGAAAGAGCATGTCGACCTTCTTTTGCTCGACCTCAACCTCGGTGACCTCAACGGTCTTGCCACCATAGAAGAGATCCGTACACGCTACCCTTCTCTGCCTATTCTCGTGCTTAGCGCCTATCCCGAAGAGGTATATGCTCTGCGTGCATTTAAAAGTGGTGCGCTGGGCTACCTGAACAAAGCTGTTGTCTCTTCGGAACTGATCGATGCTATCACAACGGTATTGCGGGGGAAACGATATATCAGCAGAACGGTTGAAGAGATCCTGCCTCTTGGAACGGATCTCACCCCGGAAACAAAAACCATTGACGACCTTCTCTCAAAAAGAGAATTTGAAGTACTCAATCTCATTGCACAGGGAAAATCTCCAAAAGAGATCGCCGAAGAGATGGGACTTAGTCCAAAAACCGTTTCAACCTACCGTACACGTATTCTGGACAAACTTTCCCTTGAAAACACGGCTCAGCTTCAGCGTTTTGCCTATGAAACATTTTCGGGCAATACCGAATCTACACAGTAGTCACAGGGAAAAGTATTTTAAAAATAGCGCCCCGTTCCCCATTGCAGACAGAGAGTTCTCCCATGCAGTGCTTTTCAATAATCAGTTTGGACATATAGAGCCCAAGACCGGTACCCCCGCTCTCCTCTTTTGTTGTAAAATAGGGATCAAAAATCCTATCGATAAACTCTTCGGGAATACCGCCGCCGTTATCTTCAATTTCCAGACAGGACTTACCCTCTTCATGATGCATACGGATAATGATCTCTTTCTGCGTCTGTGACGTTTTTGAAAGGACATCCTTGGCATTGTTCAACAGGTTCAACACAACATGCAAAATTTCATTGGGGTAGGAATGAATGACACAGTTGCACCTTCCTGCCATCGTAATGTGAATATCTTCCACTTCCAGAATGGGAAAGACCAACTCCAGAGCATCATCGACGATTTCGGAGAGTACCAGATTGCACTTCTCCTGATCCTGGGCAAAAAAATTCCTGAAATCATCAATAGTTTTGGAAAGATGCTGCACATACTCTTCAATACGTTTTGTCTTTTCCGCCACTTTCTCCGTATCGCATCTTCCCTGTCTGCTCATCACCTGCAGTCCGGAGTTTGTCAGGGCAATGGCATTGAGCGGCTGGCGCCACTGATGGGCGATCATACTCAATACTTCCCCCATCTGCGCATAACGTGCCTGTCTGAAGAGCATCTGTTCCTGCTCGCTGTTTTTCCTGACTTCTTCCTGGACACGTTCTTCCAGACTCTCATTCAGCATTTCCAGCTCTTTTGTACGTTTTTCAAGTTCCTGTGTCTTCTTTTGCACTTCTTCGGAAAGTCTGTTTTGAATATATTTGAGACGGCGTGTGGAATCTTCTTCGATACTGGCATACCAGTGGGAGATCATCAGAACGATCACCATATTGAGCAGCCAAATAAAGAAATCTATCACACTGAGAGAAAAACTCTCCCTGTCGACGACAAAAAGCATCAGCAGCAGTACAGTCAAACTCCCTATCCAATAGAGTGCTTCATCCCTATCAAACAGATAATAGATCATATAGACAACAGTGGAGAACCATATGAAGCGAATAGGAATGTCAGGATGGTTTCGCAACAAAAAAAGTGACGCGACAACCGCAGCAAAAAAGACAATCCGTGTAACGATTTTATAGTCTTCTTCATTTTTTTGTATTTTGACAAAACCCCAAACAGAAATAAGGGTAAAGACAAGATCGGCCATAGACTGTGCTGTATCACCTTCGATAAAACGGACAATGGTCATTAGCCCCATTGTCAGTATCAGTACCACAAGAATACGAAGCAGCAACTCTACTTTCTGAACGGTAAAATGCTTTCTATGCACCGCTGTTTCTCCCCTATATACCCGGCTGGACAGGAGATGCCTGGAGAAGACGGCTTATGAGGGCCAGCAGGTTCTCCGGTTCCACCGGTTTGCTGATATAGTCGTCAAATCCGGCCGTCAGGAACCGTTCTCTGTCACCCTGTACAGCATTCGCTGTCAATGACACGATGGGGGTATGTGGCCGGTTTTCAGCCGCTTCAAGTTTTACGATCTCTCTCATCGCCTCCATACCGCCCATATTCGGCATATTCTCATCCATCAAAATAATGTCAAAGGTACCGTTTTTGAATTTTTCAATCGCTTCAAGACCATCTGTCGCCATTTCATAGGTCAGCCCGGCATTGTCCAGAATGATGCCAAGCAGCATACGGTTCGCTTCATAATCTTCAACAATCAGGACATGTCCCTTTTCAATGGTCACTTCCTCACTGCTTTCTTTAACCTCGCTGCCCTCTTCCAACGGGATTGAAAGAGTAAAGGTACTCCCTTTTCCCTCTTTGCTTTTAAGGGTCAATGTTCCCCCCAGCATGCGGGCAAGTTCCATACTGATGGTCAATCCCAGTCCGGTACCGCCGTAATTTCTGACTGTTGAACCGTCTGCCTGTGTAAACGGCTCAAAAATAGCCTGCTGCTTCTCTTCACTGATCCCAATGCCATAGTCTTTGACTTTAATGTTCAGTATGCCGTTCTTATACCATATCACGCATTTTATCTTGGATCCCTCCGGGGTAAATTTCAATGCATTGGAAAGCAGGTTGGTAAAGATCTGCTTGATTCTCAGCGCATCCCCATACAGTATTTTCGGCATATCATTATTGTACCTGATCTGAAACACAATATTTTTTTCCGCCGCTTTGGCCTGAAACAGCTCAGCAATCATAATCAGATCTTCGTAAGGGTTGAAGTTATAGGGTTCGATGGTGAGTTTGCCGCTTTCTATTTTGGAAAGATCCAGAATATCATTGATGATCTGAAGCAGGGATTCGGAAGAGTTTTTAATAATTTTCAGATACTTCTGTTTTGTTTCATTCTGTTCATCTTTTTCAAGCAGTTGTATAAAGCCGGTAATGGCATTCAACGGGGTACGTATTTCATGGGACATATTGGCAAGGAAACGGCTTTTCTGGGCGGTTGCCTCTTCTGCAACTCTTTTGGCAAGGGCAAGGCGCTCTGTCATCGCTTTGTACTCTTTACGCTGCAGCAGTATCTCCACGGCATGGCCGAGCACTTTTTCAAAACGCTCCATTTCAACCGGTTTGGGAACAAAGTGTGTCACTTCCAGATCAAGGAGTTCAAGCAGATATTCTCTCTCATTATGGGCGGAAAAAACAACGAACAGCTGGCGTTCATTCAGTTTCTGAATCTCCCGGATCATCTCAATACCGTTGCATTTTGGCATCCTGATATCGGTCAGTACTATGTCATAGTAACGGGATTGGCGTGCATAAAAATCACGATACTTCTCCAGCCCCTCTTCACCGTTTTGGGCAACATCGATATCTGAAAAATACATCTTCAGCAAATCGACGGTACTCTCCCTCACTGACTGGTTGTCCTCCACATAGAGAAGACGGACATCGTCAACATTTAAAAGCAGTTCATGTAGTGATTTTCGCATACCCTATTTTACCATACCTATATAACTATTTCCCAAGCACAGCTCTGATCTGGTTGGGAATATAGTATTGAAACTGTTTTGGAAAAATAAAAAAGTCCATTTTCCCTTTGGTATGCTCAATATCGCTCCACTGGTCTATCTCAAAGTCGATAGCAACCACACCCATACCGGGAATTTTGGAAATATGCTCATCCATCAGCATATTCGCCATATCGGTTACCTGGGGATTGTGCCCTACCACAAAAATGCGCTCTACATCACTCTCCTGCATCATAATGATCTGACGGAGTGTTTCTGTGTCGGTAAAGTAGAGCTCCTGCATATAGTTGACAGGCCCTTCAAACGACAGTTTTTTTGCCAGCATATCGGCAGTCTCTTCCGCACGACGGGCACAGCTGGCAAGTATAAGATCCGGGCGTATGCCTCTGAGCATCAGATAGGAACCGATCGTTTCAATGCTCTTTTTGCCTTTTTTGGTCAATCCCCGTTCAAAATCACTGGCATCGATATCTTTCCAGCTTGACTTGGCATGCCGGATCAAGTATAGTGTTTTAATAATGCACCTCACTTCTCAGTTTATTGGGCACGCTTCACACAAAACAGCGTGTACCTCTCTTTTACATCTGTCCCAGTTCTTCCGACATTTTCTTTGCTGCCTTGTCCATAACCATTTTTGCCAACGCGACATTACCGTCATCTCTAAAGATGGCAAATACGTTGAGTTTGGCAAAGTTGTCATCGGAAAGCTGTCCTGCACTGTTGATCAGGAATACATGTCCGTCAAGTGTCTTCGCTTCAATGGAAGATGCTTCCGAAAACCCGACGTCCAGTGATGATTCAGAGACCATTCTGTAGGCATCATTGAAGATACTCGCAGAGTAGGCAATATCTGTTCCGGTATTTTCATTATCGATATAGAGTGTTTCTCCAGAATAGTTCAGTACCGCAGATCCAAGGTATCCGTTGACTGCACGCAGTCTTTTCATTGCATTGTTAAAATCGATCATAATATTATTCTCCTTTTATGATTATAGTGGTTATTATTTGTTCAGTTCGTCCATACAGGCATTGAATGTCGCAAGCGAATGTCCTCTCTCTGCGAGAAACGCGTTAAGCACCTCAAGCGATGCATCGATGCCCCCCTCTTTCTCTGCTTCAAGCATTTTGGCATACAGCTCAGAAATTGTCGCCTTGGCACTGTCTGTGATGCATTTTCTTGTTGAAACGTAGTTCCTGAAAGAACCGTCCGGGTTTTTTGCCATTCTCACCTGAGCCAGTACCCAGTAGTAACTGCCGTCTTTACAAAGGTTTTTGACATACGCATGCACCTCTTTGCCTTCGGAAATATTGTCCCAAAGATATTTGAAGATCGCCTTTGGCATATCCGGATGCCTCAAAATAGAATGGGGTTTGTCCAGAAGCTCTCCCTGACTGTATCCTGAAATTTTCATAAAAATAGGGTTTGTATAGGTAATATTCCCCTCCGCATCCCCTTTGGATACGATCATATCGATACTTTTGACTTCTCTTTCTACATCGGTAGGTGTCGGTCTTTCCATGTCACACTCCTTTATTTAGATGATTTTTGAAATAGTACCCAAAAAATATCTTCCTGTCTGTAAGAAATATCCTACAGTCAATTTTTTCTTTTTCTACTATAATAGCATCAAGAAAAAATAAGACGGGAAACGGAGAAAACGAAGATGGGGCAAATCACACTACCTGAACTGAAAACACTGGTATCGGAAACGACACAGAAAATTCAGGCAGCCAAAGACAATACGGAAATCAACCGTATTGTCGAAAATCTTATCACGCATGTTATGGATACAGACTATGCATCTCTTTGGGTCTTTCATAAAGAAACCGCTTCACTTGTGCGTGCTCGTGACGATGAGAGTACCAACAAAATTTCCATGCTGGGACAACACGGCGTGCTTGCCAAATGTTTCTTCACACTGAGCGGAGGTATTTTCAACTATATCGCCAGTGAGAAAGAGTACCTTCCGGAAGTCGACAACCCTGACAATATCCGCATCAAATCAAAAATTATCGTCCCTATTATTGATAATGAACATTTTCTTGGGATGGTCACAGCATACAGTTCTATCAAAAAAATCAAGAACTTCACACCCGATGACCTTGCAATTCTCGAAGCGCTGGTACCTTTCCTGATCAACGTTATCTACCTTATGTATCCTGAGATGAAACACCAGGAAGAAGAAGTATATATCAGCCAACGCCTGCTGGAGAGTTCCGAAAACATCGTAGAAAAAGTCGAAGAGGTACAGCAGCAGCAACAGCAAAAAGAAGAGAGCGAACAGACCCTCAGTTTTCTTGCCAATACAGTCCATGACATTCGCACTCCGGCAAATTCTCTGTTTGGTTTTCTGGAGCTTATGGAGGAGCAGGTGAAGGATAAACGACTCCTGCAGTATATTCACAACGCCAAAGAGAGTGCACAGTTTATCAATGATCTAACGACCTCTATTCTCGATCGTGTTTCAAGCCAGCGCGAACGTATCAAAACAGAGAAAGAAACTGTAAACCCTACCAGATTCTTTGCCAATGTTGCAGAAACGTTCTCTGCAAATATGTATAACAAACATATCACCTACAATATCTTTATTGATCCGGCACTCCCTAAAGAGGTACACATCGATACGATGATGCTGAAACGGGTTTTGATGAATCTTTTAAACAATGCCTACAAATTTACACCGACAGGCGGAGAGATTACCCTGCTTATCCAATACGTTCCGGAAAAGAAAAAAGTCAAAATTGCTGTCAATGATACCGGCATCGGTATTGCACCGGAGAAACAGACAGAAATTTTCAAAGCCTTTACCCAGGCAGAAGAAAATACAAAAGAACAGTATGGCGGTACCGGGCTCGGACTTGCCATCTGTGCGGAATATGTCAGCGCCCTTGGAGGCAAGCTGAAACTCAAAAGCCAGCTTGACAAAGGAAGCAGTTTTTACTTCTCTATTCCGCTTGAAATCACCAACGCAGAAAGTCTATTTAGTCTTATTCACAACACCCTTTTAAAAACAGGGATTATGCTTTCAAAGAAAAATCTTGCAAGTGCAAGAAATATTGCCAGATACCTTACCTCAATGGGCATCTCCAAAGCACAGTTCCGAACACTTGGCAAAAAAGATATTATTCCGGAAGGCTTTACCCATCTGATCTGCTATGAAAGTATGGTCACTCAGACACTCAAAGAAGAAGCACTCCAACGCAACATTCCCCTGCTCATCGTTGAAGAGAACTTCCTCTCTTTGCCCCAACAGCAGGAAGATACTGTCTCAATCATTTCACAGTACGACTACTATGCGAACGAACTGTATGAACTTCTTGCAGAAAACCAGCCCCTGAAAATCCTGGTTGCAGATGACGACAAAATCAACCTTGAATTGATCAAAGCCATACTCACTGATGAGTTCTGCCACATCGATACGGTAACGGACGGGAAAGATGCACTCGAAATGCTGAAAACTGCATATGAAAACGGCACCCCCTACCACATTGCCTACCTGGACAAACAGATGCCTACCCTATCCGGTTCGGAAGTGATCAGGCAATACAGAAAACTTGAAAAAGGAGAAACATCCAATAGACTTTTTGCAGTCTCTATTTCAGGAGACGGCAGAAAAGACCAGCAGAGTGCAACGTTGTTTGACATGTTTGTCGGTAAACCCTTCAATAAAAAAGCAATTCAGGAAACCATCGAACTCGCCAAAAAGTTACACTGAAATACTATCACAGTGTCATAATATTACACTTCTTTTATAGACGTTTTAAAAGCGCTTCTGCCCGGAGAGGCTTACAATAAAGGTATCCCTGAACAGTAATATCTTCAAATTGTTGCAAAATTGCATCATCTTCCCGGGTTTCAACTCCCTCGGCGATAATTTTCAAGTCCAGTGCATCAGCCATATCTATGATCGATTTAAAGAGTAGAAAATTACGCCTGTTCTGATGAATATTGTGTACAAAAGAGCGGTCTATTTTCAAATAGTCTATGGGAAAGTGCAGCAAATATGTCAACGACGTATGACCGGTTCCGTAGTCATCTACCGCAAGGGAAAAACCGAGTGCTTTTACCTCATCGAGACGTGTCGTAAAACTTTCGAGGTGATCAGGAATGGTATCTTCCATAATTTCAAATGTCAGAGGTTTTCCCTGCAACCCGTATGCATCGAGAAGAAATGTGACATTATCAAGAAAGCTCTCTTCCATCAATACCTGAAAAGAAAGATTCAGGGCAATGGAAAAATCATCAAAGCCCTTTTCTTCAAGCTTTTTGTACATTTTGGAAACTTCAATCAGGGTTTTATTCATCAAAGGTGTGATCATACCGCTTTTTTCCGCAAGAGGGATAAAAATATCAGGAGGGACATTACCCAAAACAGGGTGTTCCCAACGTGCCAGCATTTCTGCCCCGGTAAATGCTTTTTGGGCATAGTTATACTGTCCCTGATAGACAAAGTAGATTTCACCGTTTTCAATGGCACGGGGAATATCTCTCAACAGTTTCAATTCATGCTCAAAAGAAAAACCTCTGTTTTCCTGACAAAGAACAATACGGTTTGTCCCCTCCCGTTTTGCTTTTTTCATGGCATGTTCAGCCTGACGGACAAGTGTCGCAGCGGAATAGAAACCGTAAAATGAAGAAGCAATACCGATTGCCGCAGTCATATAAAGAAGATTCCCTTCAAAGTTCATCGGCTCACGAAGCTGATTGATGATCTTGTCTGCAAGAAGTTTCAGTTCACCCGGTTTGGAAGGATTTTTTTTCGCAATGACAAAACTGTAGGTACCAATACGGACAAAGAGCTCATCGTCAAGTAACGTGGAGAGGTTTTCACAAAAATAGAGCAGTATACGCTTATCCGTATCATACCCGAATGCATCATTGAACCGTGCCGGTTCATCTATTTCTATGTACAGTACTTCTGCAGGAACACTGTCTTCAAGATACTCGATAAGCACATTGTAGGTTGCCAACCCCGTAAGGGCATCTACTTCATCTGTTTCCATTCCTCACTCCCCGGCACGTAGACTCATCCAATTTGCAGCAAACGCAGAAAATTCTGTTTAAATGGCCCTATCATAATCGGTTTTTTCATGAAAAGGTCAAAATAACTGCGCTCTTGTTCATATTCATTCGGGTAGATAGTCAGTGCTGCAAGCCTTGTTTTTGCATCTTTTTGGCGGGCATACTTGGCAATCTCGACCCCCGAACCGTCAGGAAGGTTCATATCGATGATCATCGCATCATACACCTCATTGCTGTCAATCATTTTCAAGGCTTCTTCTACGGTATGCGCCTCATCCACCTTCATGGGAATACCTGTTTCTTTGATAATATTTTCAATCAGTTTCGTTTCAAATTCAATATTGAATCCGACATCATCTACAATCAGTATTGTTTTGGCCATGTTACTGTGACCCTCCTGTTTATTGCTTTAATTATATCCGAAGATTTTACACAATACAATGAAAAATGTCTGTAAGGAAATTCTTACAAAAACGTTTGTGCATCATAGCACACCCAAATGCAACTCCGGTAGCATTCAATTCGTCTCTTTCTTTTGTACAATACAGCTTGAGTCAATATATTACATTACACAAGGAGTACAACATGGCTGTTGTAGGATTTACAAAACTGGAAGCACTTTTTAGAAAAGCATCATCACTGGACATTAAAAAAGGACATGCAAAAGACATTACAGATATTGTCGAGAAAAAACTTGTCGATCTGCTGATTGCGGCAGAACGTAATGCAAACATGAACGGCAGAGATGTCATTATGGAGTCTGATGTGCCTATTACCAAAGGGCTGCAGGAGACTATTATTGCATTCAAAAAACTGGAAGAGGAAATTGACGTCAAAAATGTTCTTGATTTCCTGACGACTGTACCGCCGCTGAAGTATCCGCTCTCGGCAGACCTTGAAGCCAAACTGCCCGAAATTACCGGTGCGCTGCTGGTGGTCATGGCAAAAATCATGGAAAAAGTGGACAGCAACGACCGTGCGATCGACCATGCTACCATTTCCAAGACCAAAGCAATCATGGATCTTACTCTCTAAACCCATACAAGGCGGCACATTGCCGCCATACTTCACTTTCCCACTTTTCATTTACTTTCAATACATACAGTGACGCTATAATTACTTAAAAAAGGGGCACATCTATGGAACAGTTAAAAACCTATGCACTGATGATCGGTCTGACACTGCTCTTCATCTGGTTTGGCGGCATGATGGCAGGTCAAAGCGGTATGGTCATTGCATTTCTCATCGCTGCGGGAATGAACTTTTACGCCTACTACTACAGCGACAAGGCAGTGCTTAGCCACTACAATGCCATTCCCGTCGACAGGGCACATGCCAGCGGTCTTTACGAAATTGTCGAACGCCTGACACAGCGTGCCGGTCTGCCGATGCCAAAGCTTTACATTATCCCGGAGCAGCAGCCCAACGCCTTCGCAACCGGGCGTGACTACGAACATGCTGCCGTTGCGGTCACAGAAGGACTGCTGCAGCTGCTTGACGAGCATGAAATAGAAGGGGTCATCGCCCACGAACTCAGCCACATTAAACACTACGATATGCTCATCGGTACCGTCACTGCCACCATTGCCGGTGCCATAGCGATGCTTGCTCAGTTTGGGATGTTCTTTGGCGGCGGGGACAGAGACCGTCCCAACCCCATTGTCATGATCGCATTGATGATCGTGATGCCCATTGTCGCCACACTCATACAGATGACCGTCAGCCGAAGCCGGGAATTCAAAGCCGACGAAGGCGCGGCACGAATGACCGGACATCCGGAATGGCTGCAGTCGGCACTGGCCAAACTCGACAACTATGCACACCAGATGACCATGCCCGAAGCCGACCCGGAAACAGCACATATGTTCATCATCAACCCGCTGACAGGCAAAGACTTCTCCATGCGTGAACTCTTCAGCACACACCCAAGCACCGAAGCACGTATCGCACGTCTTAAGGAGCTCAAGCACGCATAGAAAGACTCTTTATGCCTGACATATCTGGATCATCTGCTCGTGTTTGGCATGATCGAACGTAATATTCAGATAGTCACACAGTGCCATGGCATCACTGTATGCAATGGCCAAAGAGCTTGTGGCACCAGGGCTTGGCGTCATATTGAAGATGATACCTTTGTCGGCAATCTTCGCCTCACCAAGCAGCAGTTCATGCTTCTTTTTGTCAATGATCTGCGGGCGCATGCCGCCATACCCTTCGGCAAAAGTAATGTCACTTACCTTGAGTAAGGGAATAATCTTCTGCGCATCGTGAATGAATATCTCTTTTCCCATCATCGGCACCTCTTCAAGAAAGTTCTTGAGAATATAGTGACGAATAGTCGTGTCTTTAAAAAGATCCAGATAAACCTTCGTTACCTCTTTGTCAATATTAAGTGCATGAAAAAGGTCTTTAAGATGCAAAGAGTGGTAGCGCTCAAGCTTGGGAAGCGCAAACGCAGTAGGACCAAAACGCGTATGCCAATCCTGGGTACAGTCCGGATCACCGTGAATGGCAGCAAACGGAAGCTTTGGATTTTGCATGGTATAGACTTTTGCATTTAACAGCTTTTCTTTTGAAAAGAAGAAACTTCCCCCAATCGGCAAAATGGCATACTCATGCCCAAAGCCCATCTCCTGTGCAAACAGCAGAGAATAGGCACCGGCATTGACCACCACTGTTCTGGCATGAAACTCTCCGTTTTGGGTACAAAGCACATAGTTCCCGTTATTCTCCCGGCGTATCCCGGTCACCTCTTCGTTGTAGTGCAACTGGATGTTTTTGTCCGTAGCAAGTGCATCTTCGGCAAAAGATTCACTCAGCCGTTTATAGTCCACTGTCGTGATCTGCTCTCTGGCACCCATCGCCAGCACAGGCTCCTCTCTTCCCTCCATCAGTTTGGGTTCATACTCCCGCAAAAAGTCACCATCCCACAGTTCGAGATAAGGATAAAGTGTCTTAAATGTCTCATAGCGCTCCCGAAGATTTGACACCTCCTCTTCTCCTACCGCCAGTACCATTTTGTCTCTGACATATCCCAGATCCTCCAATCCGTCACGGTTGTAGATATAATTACTCACATATGAAGCATTACGCTTGACCTTTTCCGCCTTTGCATAAGTATAGTTGGTCTCTATATCTCCCACATGCAGCGTCTGCGAGTTCGCTTTGGGGTTGGAATTGAGCAGTGCAAGTTCTTCATACTTTTCAAATAGTACGATGCTTTTCATATCGGTATATTCCGCCAGCGTATAGAGCAGTGACGTTCCTGCCACTCCCCCGCCTATGATCGCTGTATCGAACAGTTTATTTATTTGCATTAATATATCCTATATTTTGATATTTGATTTTACCCTCTTACCCATAAAACAAACGAGGCAAACAGCACTTATGCTATAATCGCTTTTATGAAAACAATGACTCAAAACAATACACTACAACGCTTTACTTCTAAAACCAAAGGCTTTAGCGCATGAGTGCTTTCGCCGTACAGCTGACCAAAGGCTTCATCGACTCCGATATCGAACTTGAGGATCATCCCGCACTCGAAGAGCTGCGCCGCATCGGTGCGCTTGAAAAAGAAGGGAAACTATGGAAACTCTCTTCACTCTACCGTGCGGGCAGACTCTACATCGGCAAAGACGGCCGTGGCTATCTCGAGTCGGAGTTCAAGGAACAAAAAGACCTGCTCATCGAACCCGATTATCTCGGTGATGCGCGAAACGGGGATATTGTCGTCGCCAAACGCTTTATTGGAAGACGCGGGCGTGCTTCGGGCAAGGTTGTTGCCGTCATCAAACGCGCACACCTCTTTACGGTTGCCTACACCCATCGCGACGAACAGGGCAACTTCATGACACTCGATATCCGTACCGCAGAACCCACCCATGTGAAAATGCCCGGCATGGATCTCAAGGCGTTCAAAATCGGTACTGTCTTCAAGGTCGATATCGATACAGAAGAAGTGCTGGAGGTCTTCGGACACCTCGGGGATGCAAGGGTAGATGAGAAAATCTCTCTTGCACTCTTCAACCGCCCGGACGCCTTTCCCGAAGAGTGTGTCACCGAAGCAGTACAGATAGAATCGGAGGTGAACAAATCAGAACACGAAGAGCGCGTCGATCTGACGCATCTTGATTTTTGTACCATCGACCCCGTTACCGCAAAAGATTTCGATGACGCCATCTATTTCGACCTGGAGAAGTATGTGCTCTACATCGCCATCGCCGATGTCAGCCACTACGTCCCCTACTTCACCGAAATAGACAAAGAAGCAAAAAAGCGCGGATTTACCACCTACTTTCCGCACAAATCCTTTCCGATGCTGCCGCGCGAACTGAGTGAAAATATCTGTTCGCTCAAACCAAAGGTCGACCGCCTTGCCTTTGTCGCCAAGATCACACTCGACAAACAGACGCTGCTGCCGCTTAAAGAGGAGTTCTTCGAAGCAATCATCCACTCCAAGCACCGCTTTAACTACGAAGCGGTCGACGGCATTCTTGCCAACGGCTACAGCGGAGAGAACGAGACAATAAAGCGCATTCTGCACTGGCTGCTGCCGCTGCAGAAAGTGACCGTCAGACTGCGAAAGGCACGCCTCAAACACGGTTTTGACTTCAGAAGCGAAGAGATCAAACTGACCATAGACGAAAACCACGAGCTGGTCAGCACCGACATCGAAACGGGCACGCCTTCACACTCGCTCATAGAAGAGTGTATGCTGCTGGCCAACCAGGCTGCCGCCAAACGCTTCAACGGTGACGGCGACAGCATTTTCCGTATCCACGAGCCGCCGCAGCTGAGCAAAATAGAGGCGCTGCTGACCGAACTTGCCACCATCGGGCTCTATGTCGAAGAGTATGAGGAGAGCCCAGACCTCATCCGTGCCATTCAGGCGGAAGCCAAAAAGATGGGTCTGGAGGCAGAAGTCGATGCGATGATCATCAAATCGCTCCGTCAGGCGAGCTACTCTGCGCACAATGTCGGGCACTTCGGACTGGGCTTTTCACACTACAGCCACTTCACCTCCCCCATCAGACGGTATGCCGACCTGATTTTGCACCGTCTCATCAAGACGCAGCTGCGCAACGACCCTGAAGAGGCGGAGTACCTGCTGCGCAACATCGACCCGCTCTGTGTGCGGGTCAGCGAACTCGAACGCGAAGCCACCAAAGCCGAATGGGACTTCAGAGACCGCAAGCTTGCGCGCTGGGCAAAAAAACAGATCGGTGCCTTCTTCGAAGCGGAAGTCATCGAAGCGGGAGAAAGTGCCAAAGCCAGACTCCTTGGCGATGTCAAAGGGGTGGAGGCACACCTCAAAGGCGACAACCTGATGCTTTTCGATAGAATACGCCTCATGATCACCGAAGTCAACATCCCCCAGGCCGTCATCATGGCAGAACTGGTACAAAAGCTCGAAAAAGAGATCACCGACCTATGAATAAAATAGTTGAAATTTCTGAGATAGTGTCGGTTTCACTCGATAGCTCTGGCAGTCGCAAACGCAAGCGCCCCTTTCAGGGGTTGAGTGCTCCTTTGTCGCCATCGAGTGAAACCTCAATGTCCAATTATTTGAAAAAATCAATAAACAGCGCTGCCACGCAGCGCATACCGAAACTCTTCACTCTTCACTCTTCACTCTTCACTTCAAAAATCGGAGATTTTTGACATGTATCAACGCGAATTCGACCAGCGCCTTGCTTCCGGACTCCCCAAAGCGGTCCTCTTCTTCGGTGACAACGACTTTATGATCGACCACTACATCGAGCGCTACAAAACGCAGCTGAATGCCAAAGAGGAGGCGCTGGCACTCTACTTTGACGAGTGGAACTACGAGCAGGCAAAAGGATACCTCTCACAAAGTTCACTCTTTGGCGGCACCAACCTGCTGATCGTCAAACACGACAAGAAGATCCCCAAAAAGGAGCTTGAGACCCTCATCGCACTGGCCAACAGCAATGCCGACAACTACTTCCTCTACGCCTATGCGGGAGATGCCAAAAACGCCAAGAGCCTGCAGAGCAGCTACACCGACAAAAAAGGGGGTGTCTGGGTACGCTTTTTCGAACCCAACGTCCGTGACGGCATTCCCCTGCTGCAGCACAAAGCACAGCAGATCGGGCTGGATATCGACCACTACGCCCTGCAGCACCTGATGCAGCTTCTGAACAACAACCTGGGGCTCTGTATGAACGAACTGGACAAACTGGCCATTCTGCAGACCAAAGTCAGCAGCAAAGATATCGACAACCTTGTCTACTCCACCGCGCCGCTGGCCATCGAACAGCTGCTTATCGAGCTCTTCAACAAGCGTCCCATCACCAACATTATCACCAAACTGCTCGAACTTGGCTACGACGAATCGGAAATCCTGCGTGCGACACAGTACTTCGTCAACGAGATCTTCCTCATCAACGCCTACATCAAGATCCACGGCACACCCGACTTCAAAGAGATCTTCGGTTTCCTGCCGCCACCGCAGGTGCGTGAACGCAAACAGCAGCTTGCCCTGCGTGTCAAGTCTGCAGCACTTCTGAAGATCTTCGAACACCTGCTCGAGAGCGAGATAGAGATGAAACAGGCGCCTGCTACGCAGAGAGAGGTGCTGCTTTACAGTATGCTTATTAAGATTCAGCAGTACTTGTAGAATTAGAAATTAGAAATTAGAAATTAGAAATTAGAAATTGTGCGGTTTTTTGCCTTTAATTTAGATCTCTAAGGTTTCACTCGATGGCGACAAAGGTGCACTCAACCCGTAAGGCGGCTTTGCCGTTTGCACCTGCCAGAGCTATCGAGTGAAACCGCTTAACTTTTTAGAACTTTAACCACTTTAATATCCAAATAAGTTATATTACGATAAAATATTGCTTCCAAAAATTCCTGCTCGTTTTTTTGGACGGATTTTCCGCATTTTGAAACGGGCTATTAAACCAAAAGGAAACACATGACTTCTTATGAAACACTGTTCGTAATTAAACCTACGCTGACAGAAGAAGAGATCAACGCACAGATCGAAAAGATGAAGGAAGTTCTTGCAAAAGTTGACGCAGAACTCCTTGCAACGGATGATATGGGTATGAGAAGACTCGCCTACCCTGTCGAGAAGAACGAGAGAGGCTACTACACTGTACTTTACTACAAAGCCAACGGTGATGCTATCGCTGAGATCGAAAGAAACCTCAGAATCAACGAAGAGGTGCTGAAGTTCCTGACCGTGAAATATACCAACGGAAAAGAGCTTGCACAATTCGAAAAGCTTGTTGCTGCAGCGGGTAAAAGCGCTGAGCCAAAAGCTGAAGAGGCACCGGCAGAAGCTGAAGCCCAAGAAGCGTAATTAGCGACATTTAGAGGAGCAACCCTATGTACAACAGAGTGATTTTGGTAGGAAACCTTACCAGAGACGTCGAGGTGCGATACACTTCGGGCGGAACGGCAGTGGGCAACACAGGCCTTGCTGTCAACCGAAAGTTCAAAGCCGCGACGGGAGAGCAGAAAGAGGAGACGATGTTCATCGACATCACCTTTTTCGGAAGAACTGCCGAAATCGCCAACCAGTACCTCAGAAAGGGAAGCAAGGTTCTAGTAGAAGGAAGACTCAAGCTTGACCAGTGGACGGCACAGGACGGCAGCAAACGGAGCAAGCACACCGTAACGGTGGATAACCTCCAGATGCTCGGCAGCAGAGACGAAAACGCCCAGATGGGCGGCAACAGCTACGGCGGCGGACAGCCTCAGCAGCAGGGATCATCCAACTACGGTGCCCCTGCCCAGGAGAGCTACAGCCAACCAAGCCAGAGCACACCTGCTGCACCGCAGTCCCAGCCGGATCCAACACCAAGCATTCCGGAAATAGACATCAGCGAAGATGAAATACCGTTTTAGGAGAAACACCCATGGCAGAAAGAAGAAAATTCAAAAAAAGATACTGTAAATACTGTGAGCAAAAAGTCGACTTTATCGACTACAAAGACCTCAACGCGCTAAAATTCAGCCTCAGCGAAAGATTCAAGATCATGCCTCGTCGTCTGACAGGTAACTGTAAGCGCCACCAGGAGATGGTCACTGTCGCAATCAAAAGAGCAAGACAGACTGCACTCATCCCTTACATCGTCGACAGAAAGAACGTTGTAGAAAACCCGTTCGAGATCATCAAATAAACCTCTTACCCGCGTTTTGCGGGTAACCTTTCTTTTTTAAATGTTTTCATATCGTAATCTTTAAACTTCACTTATGATATGAAAGCATTTCTATTTGTTTTGCCGGGCAAAGCCCGACAAACTAATTATAATCCTCCATATATCATTTCAGGAAGACTTGAATAGGTTGCAC
>JALUXB010000075.1 GCA_027019175.1 Sulfurovum sp.
GGTGGGTTGGCGAGAAGTTAAGTTAGCTACAAATTAATCTACATTTTGAGAAAATCAAGTTTGAAAAGAGTTGTTAAGTTTTGAAAAGAGTTACAAGCACTTCGTGCTAAGTTTCGCAATGCTTGCTCCAAAGTAGCTACGGCACATTAGATAACTATATAGACTATTTAGCCGTTGAGCGTAGCAAAACGGAGCGAGCGAAGCGAGCTTAATTGCACGGAGTGCAAATGCGACTGCGAATGCACTTTTAAGTGCAGGAGCAGTTGCATTTATTAAATCCAAGACACGATTACCCCTTTATGGGGTATGAGTGGCTTGGATATTAAAGGGCGAAGCCCTGTCTCTTTAAGCGGAGCGATGTTGCTTCGCTTATGCGAAGCAACATAAAGAGACGGGAGCTTCGCCCATTGCCCCGCATAAGGGGCAATTAAAAAATAAACAATAAACGTAAAACGGCGTAAAGTTGCGTAAAAAAGCGTATTTTACGCCGTAAAGTAGTCTACAAATTAAAAAAAATAGAAAGGAGTTAGCTATGAAAAGAAAAATCAAAACGACCCCCTCTTAAATTAAGCCTCTTGGGTCCATTTTTGAAAAGAAAGTGTTTGTTAGTGTAGTGGCTCTTGCCTCCTGCAACTGCAATAGTTGCCCTCTATGGTGTTTGGCGGATACACCTAAAATAACCGCAGGTCTTAACCCTTATTTTTAGCCTCTTGCACTACACATTAGAAAGGAGTTAGAAGTAGTTGGAAACATTTAGAAAGCAGTTAGTAAGAGCTCCGCTTTTAAAAAACTTTTTGTAATTAAAAATCCTTCTTATATAAGCTCCAAGACTTGGTCTGGAGTATTTTTTTAAACTCTTGGAAAAGAGCTTAAAAAAATTTATCCCCTGATGACACGACGCACAAGGCGTCGTGGGTGGCACGGGGTCGCCACGCAACTTATTTGCCCGTTACACAACTCTATCCAAGCCCCGTGCCACTCTGATAACAGAATACAACAAAAAGGATAAAAAATGTTTAATGAAAAACAAGTTAAAAAACTACAACAATTATTAGCAATTAAAAATAGAGATTATGCAACATTATTCGCTTACAGATTGCAAAAATTT
>JALUXB010000076.1 GCA_027019175.1 Sulfurovum sp.
ACCTTCTCGCCCGCAAAATCACTCTGCGCAGGCCACCCTTCAAGCATCTCCTGTACTTTCGCAAGGTAACTGTCTTCCACTCCGCTGTCATGCGACTTCTGCTGTTTGAGACTGCTTTTGATACGTTCCGAAGCTGACATCGGTACATCTTTCATCTCGAAGAGCTGTTTTTTGGGTTTGCTCTTGATTGGTTTGTCGGTAATCTTTATCAGCGGTCTCTTTTTCAGTGTTTTGATACTGGCAAAAAGATCTTTCGTACGTCTCTTTTTGGGTTTGGTTGTATTGAGATCTTTGCGCTTCACACTCTTTTTAACCAGTTTCTCCTTGATCACCCTCTTATGTGTCTGCGTTTTCTTTGCCGGTTTCCTATCCATTTTTTTACGCCTGGAGGGCCGTTTCGTTTTACGTTTTTTCCTGTCATGTTTTTTGGGCAGTACCTTTTTTCGGGGTGCACTCAAACCTACCTGAATCCGGTGTTCATCTCTCTTGACATAATGCTTCCTGCTCTCTGTATCATGGTAATTGAAATAGATCAGAAGCAAAAAAACCAGAAAGAGGTAGATAGTTACAGCAACCACTCCCCAGACGATCCTCAGCTTCTGCTCTTTCATAGCGTGATGAGAGAAACCTTCCGGAAACCGGCAGCCTTGACTGTCTTGAGCAGGTACATCACGTCCTTGTACTTCAGACGCTCGTCCGCACGGATATAGACTTCACTGTTCTTGTCAAGCTTTGAAGACTGGTTGACAAAATCATCGGCAAAGGTCGCCAATGTGTATGTCTCTTTGTTGAGATAGATCTTGCGGTTCTTGTCCATACGGATCGTCAGCGTTTTCGGCTTTACTACTTTCACTGTCTTGGAACCCTCTGGAAGGTCTATCTGTTCCTGATAGGTAATCGTGGGGGCAGTGATCATCAAAATAGCCATGAGTACCAGCATGACGTCCACCAACGGCGTGATGTTCAGATCCGGATTGTCATCCCAGGAAAACATGCTACACCTCTGTTTGGGAGAGGATGACTTCCGACTGCGAATTGAGCAGAGAAGAGAGCTCGTACGCCTTTCGTTTCAAGATCAGATGGAAGGTGTAGGCAAAGATCGCCACCGAAATACCTGCAGCTGTCGCAACCAGTGCTTCCGAGATAGCAGGCGCCACCACATTGAGCGAGGCAGAAGACTGTCCGCCAAGTTCGGAAAATGTCTCCAAAATGCCGATAACTGTTCCGAAAAGGCCGATGAACGGAGAAGTAGATGCGATGATAGAAAGCCAGGTCAAACCTTTGGTGGAAACCCGTATGGCATCAGAGACTGCCGCTTCAAGGATCGCCTTGTTCGGTCTGTTTACCCGTGCCAGATAAGTAAAAATAAGTGAGTTTGATGCCACTGATTTTGACTGACCTGTATAGAGTGATTTGAGAGAACGGGCCTCTGCGGAAATGCGTGCTTTAAGAAGAAAATAACGATCAAGAAAAATCCAGAACGTTGCAATAAAATAGAGTGAAAGCACAAGCAGCACGAAGATCGTGATCGCACTGCTGCCTGTGAAGTAGTGAAGAAGTGTGCCCAAACTAGAGAGATTTCCCTATATTTTCGACTTTGCTGACTGCCGCCGCAATTACAGTATTTGAAGATTCCGCTTTTTTTAGCAGTTCTTTCGCCTCACTGAGTGCCTGAGCAAGATCACTGTCTTCTCCGGAAAGCGCAACCGCACCGTCAACGATGCATGTTGTCTTCTCTTCATCGACTTTAACGTAACCGGAGTTGATCGCCACTGCCACTTTCGATCCGTCAGCCTTGACAATCTCGATCACACCGGTCTGGAGCAGAGAGACAAGTGTCGCATGCTTTGGAAGCACACCGAACTCGCCCTCAGAACCCGGAAGCGTGACCTGTCGGACTTCGTCATCAAAGATCACACCGTTTGGCGTGACGATTTCAAGCTTCATTAGTTCCATAAATATCCTTTATCAGACAAGAACTAAGCTTACTTAGCGTTGATCTTATCGTTTTTCTCAATAGCCTCAGCCATATTTCCTACCATGTAGAATGCAGCTTCATTCATATGGTCATATTTACCTTCGAGCAGCCCTTTGAAGCCTTCGATCGTATCTTCGAGTGTTACATAGACACCAGGGCTTCCGGTAAAGACTTCAGCAACGTGGAACGGCTGAGAAAGGAATTTCTCGATCTTTCTCGCTCTCTCAACAACCAGTTTGTCATCTTCGGAGAGTTCGTCCATACCAAGAATCGCAATAATGTCCTGCAGGTCTTTGTACTTCTGAAGTGTCTGCTGAACACCGCGTGCTACATTGTAGTGCTCATCACCGATAATTTGCGGATCGAGCATTCTTGAAGTAGAATCAAGAGGATCTACCGCAGGGTAGATACCCTTTTCCGCGATTGAACGGTTCAGAACCGTTGTCGCATCGAGGTGTGCAAAGACGGATGCAGGTGCAGGGTCGGTCAGGTCGTCCGCAGGTACGTAAACTGCCTGAACAGAAGTGATCGAACCTTTGGTAGTCGATGTAATACGCTCCTGGAGTGCACCCATTTCACGACTCAGTGTAGGCTGGTAGCCCACCGCTGAGGGGATACGTCCGAGCAGGGCAGACATCTCTGAACCTGACTGTGCAAAACGGAAGATGTTGTCGATGAACATCAGAACATCCAGCCCCATCTCGTCACGGAAGTATTCCGCCATTGTCAGACCTGTCAGGGCGATACGGTTACGTGCTCCCGGAGGTTCACTCATCTGACCGTAGCAGAGTGCAACTTTGTCAAGGACGTTGGACTCTTTCATTTCGTAGTAAAGGTCGTTACCTTCACGTGTTCTTTCACCAACACCGGCAAAGACAGAGTAACCGCTGTGCTTCATCGCAACGTTGTTGATAAGCTCCATGATGATGACGGTCTTACCGACACCAGCACCACCGAAGAGTCCGACTTTACCACCCTTGGCATACGGTGCAAGCAGGTCAACGACCTTGATACCGGTTTCGAAGACTTCCGTCTTTGTACTCTGCTCGTCGAATGGAGGCGGATCTCTGTGGATCGACCAGTACTCTTTTGCATCACATGGGCCTGCATCATCGACTGTGTCTCCGATGACATTGAAGATACGTCCGAGAACCTCTTCACCTACAGGTACTTTGATCGGCGCACCAGTCGCTTTGACCTCCTGCCCTCTTACCGTACCTTCACTCATATCCATTGCAATCGTTCTTACTCTGTTGTCACCGAGCTGTGCTGCAACTTCCAAAACCAGTCTGTGTTCTTTACCGTCGAATGTATATACTGTCTCCAGTGCCTCATTGATCTCCGGCAGATAGTCTGTGAAATCCACATCAATTACTGGACCCAAGACTTGTACTATTTTACCTGTCATTACTTCTCCTCTACTTATTTCATTGATTCCATACCACTGATGATCTCGATGAGCTCAGTCGTAATCGCTTCTTGTCTTGCTTTGTTGTACTTAACCGTCAGTGTCTTCACCATCTCTTTGGCATTTTTGGTTGCCGCATCCATCGCCTGCATACGGGCAGAGTGCTCTGCCGCAAGCGAGTCGATGAGTGAGTAGTACATGGTATATTCAACATATCGTTTTACCAGTGCGTCAAGCAGTGTGTCATCATCATCAGGCTCTACTTCCAGTTCCGACGTAGATTTTTCTGACAATTCCAGTTTGGATGGATCAACCGGAAGCACCTGGTCTTCACGAATCTCCTGACTGATCATATTGACATATCCGTTATGCACCAATATGATTTTGTCTGTTTCACCATTGACATATGCATTTGCAACTTCTGTGATGAACTCTGCTGCCTGGGCATAGTCAGGTGCTGCAGAAAGGCCTACAATCTCATCATTGAGTTCAACATTGTTGAACTTGAAATAGTCGATCCCTTTTCTTCCTACTGCTCTGAGACGTACTTTGATATTTTGTGCTTTAAAGTCAGCAATCATCTGGTTGACACGTTTGATCGTCTGGGCGTTAAAACCGCCACAAAGACCTTTATCCGCTGTAATGAAGACAATGTCAACCGTTTTTGGATTGGCTACTTCTTTAAAGTAGACATTATCCAATCCGTCAACATTCGCTTTCTGCATCTTCTGCGCAATCTCATTGAGCAGTTCGGTGAGCTTGGCGGCATACACACGTGAACGCCTTGCAAGCTCTTCTGTTCTTCTCAACTTGGCAGAAGAGACAAGCTTCATTGCATTGGTAGTCTTGGCAGTATTCTTAACACTCCCAATCTTACGCTTAATCTCTTTTAAATTAGCCATAACAAGCCTTTCTTACGCTTCAAAAGAAGCTTTGAAATCTTCGATCGCTTTTCTCAGTGCTGCTTCTGTCTCATCTGTGATCTTTTTATCATTTCTGATCGCATCGAGGATATTCATATATTTTGCTTCCATGAACGGCATCAATTCAGCTTCAAACTTTGTTACTGCACTGACAGGAATGTCATCGAGGTAACCATTGGCACCGGCAAAGATAATAACTACCTGCTTCTCGATCGGTACCGGAGAGTATGGCCCCTGCTTCAGTACTTCAACCATTCTCTGACCACGCTCAAGCTGCGCTCTTGTATGATCATCAAGGTCAGATGCAAACTGTGCGAACGCCTGCAGTTCACGGAAAGAGGCAAGGTCAAGTCTCAATGTTCCTGAAACCTGCTTTGTTGCTTTAATCTGTGCAGCACCACCGACACGTGAAACAGAGAGTCCAACGTTGATCGCAGGTCTGATACCAGAGTTGAAGAGGTCTGTCTCAAGGAAGATCTGACCGTCTGTAATGGAAATAACGTTTGTCGGGATATATGCCGCAACGTCTCCTGCCTGCGTTTCAATGATTGGGAATGCTGTGATTGAACCTGCACCCAGTTCGTCATTGAGTTTCGCTGCACGCTCAAGCAGTCTTGAGTGAAGATAGAAAACGTCACCGGGATATGCTTCACGACCCGGAGGGCGTCTAAGGATCAGTGACATTTCACGATACGCCACAGCGTGCTTGGAAAGGTCGTCATAGAAGATAACAGCATGTCTGCCGTTATCTCTGAAGTATTCCGCCATCGTAACACCTGCATATGGTGCAAGGAACTGAAGTGCAGCAGAGTCTGCGGCACCGGCATTTACAACAATTGTGTAATCCATAGCGCCGTGCTCTTCAAGCTTCTTCACTGTCGCGGCAACTGTTGACTGTTTCTGACCGATCGCAACATAGATACATACTACATCTTGACCTTTCTGGTTGAGAATGGTGTCAATTGCCAGAGTTGTTTTACCTGTCTGTCTGTCACCAATGATCAGCTCTCTCTGTCCACGGCCTACCGGTACCAGTGCATCGATTGCTTTGATTCCTGTCTGAAGCGGTTCATGGACAGATTTACGTGCCATGATCCCTGGTGCTTTCTCTTCAATGAAACGTTCTTCAGTCGCTTCAACAGCACCTTTGCCGTCAAGTGGCTCACCCAGCGGGTTGACAACTCTTCCCATAAGGCTGTCGCCAACAGGAGTTTTGAGGAGCTGTCCAAGTCTCTTGACACTCATTCCTTCTTTAATACCTGCGCTTGTACCAAGCACAACAACACCGACATTTGCCTCTTCGAGGTTCAGTACGAGTCCCTTCGCACCGTTTTCAAACTCAACGACTTCACCAGCCATTACGCTGTTGAGTCCGTATACAGTAGTAATACCGTCTGCGATACCTACTACTTTTCCTACCTCATTGATGTCAACATCAATCTCGAAGTTCTCGATTCTCTCTTTGATGATGGAACTGATCTCGTCCGCTTGCAATTTTACTGCCACTGCTACTCCTTTCTTATAATGATTTCTTGATGAAATCGATTAGTTGTTCTTTGACTCTCTGCTTAGAGAAGTTCACCTCAATACCAAGATCTTCCACAGAAACACGCAGACCGTCAAGGTCACCCTTCTTCTGTTTCAATTTGATCTGTGCACCTGTATATTTTTCAAGCGTATCTTCCAGTTTGCCAAGCTCCTCTTTTTCAAGCTTATCACTGCTGGTTACCACACCTTCATACTTGTTGGCCGCCTTCTGTAATTCAGCATTGAGTACCTTTGCGACCACGGGGATCAGTGTCAGTCTCTTATGCTCACCGAGAATACGGATAAAGTTTTTCAGTGTATCATCTGCTGCGTTGCCGAGAGCCGCAATAATCATTGCTGTTTTCTTCTCCGTATCGATAATCGGAGATGCTAGTACCGACATGATCTCTTCATTGTCGATTGCTTCACTCAGTACTGTCAATGCCTTTGTTGCTGCACTGACATCTTTCGTTGCAGAAGAGAGTGCCGTTGCGTATCGTTTTGCGATTAGCTCTTCCATTTACGCCACCTTCTTTGAAATAATATCAACCACTTTGGCACTGTCAAGCAGAATATCCTCAGTAGTAATGTTTTCACTCAATACTTCATCAATCGCTTCACGTGTCGCTTTACGCTCTTCGAGTTCGATTTTTTCATCGTACTGCTTCTCAAGCGCCGCAACTTCCTGTGCATTGGCTGCTGCGATTTTTTCAGCCAGTATTACAGCTTCTTTTTTCGCATCTTCAACAATCTGTTCAGCTTTCTTGATGCTTTCATCAAGACGTGCCTGTGCTTCCTGCTGTTCTTCTTTGGCTGCTTTGAGTCTCTCTTCGATCTCAGTCAGTTTCGATTTGATCCCTTCACTTCTTTCTTTGAAAAAAGATTTGATGGGATTGGCCAAAAGGTACCAGAGCAGTGCGGCAAAGATCGTGAAGTTGATCACCCTCGGCCAGTAGTCACTCTCTCTACCTGTTTGAGCAAAGTAACGGCTTGCTTCCTCTCCGTGTCCACTGCTTGCCAAAAGCACCGCAGGCAGGACAAGCAAAGATACAAGTAACAGTTTTTTCTTCATATCCATCCTTCCTATAGCTTGCTGAACTTGGCTTTGAGGCTCTCTTTGAAAAGAGGCATTTGTGAAAGAAGCTCATTTTTAAGATTCTCTTTCTCTTCTGCCAGCTTTTCAGCGAACTCTGCATAGGCTTTGTCCAGTTCTGCCTGTTTGGCTTCGACTTTCTGAGCTGCCGAAGCTTTTGCTTCTTCGACGGCTTTCTGTCTAATCGCGGCAGCTTCGCTCTTAGCTCTGCTAAGATTCTCTTCTGCTTTGGCCTTAAGCTCTTCGCTGTTGCCGCTCAGACCCTTTGCCGCTTCCAAATCTTTTGCAATGCTACGATCACGATCGTCCATAAATTTCAACAGTGGTTGAAACAGCATTCGATTCAAAACGACAAGAAGGGTCAGAAAGAGCGCCAACACGAAAACCATCAGCCCTACGTGTATGTCAAGCATTCAAACTCCTCTAGTAATTTCGCATTATATTAGCATCTTATAGATGAGATAAGGGTTAATTTTTAATGATTTTTGAGGAAAGAAAGGAACTTTTCAACATCCTGTGTATTTTCGAAAGAGATCTCTATACTTTTAGACTTTATTTTGTGTGAAAACGGCAGTATTTCATCAATTTCATCTGCATACGCTTTGAGGATATTTTCGTTTTTTGGCTTGCTTTTAAAAGGTATGTTTTTATTCTGTTTGACCATCTTCTCTACATCACGTACACTCAACTTCTGTCCGATAATAGAATCAATGATGATCTTCTGACGCTTCTCATCCAGGCCTACAAGTACTTTTGCATGTCCCTGGCTGATCCTGCCTTCAGAAAGCTGTTTTTTCGCATAGTCACCAAGGGAGAGAAGACGCATCGTATTGGTAATCTGTGAACGGCTTTTATGCACAATTTCAGCCAGTTCATCGTGTGTAATCTTATGAACTTCAATCAGTTCGGCATAAGAGTTTGCCAGTTCAATTGCATTGAGATTCTCTCTTTGGATATTTTCAATCAGTGCAAGTTCACGCAGCCTGAACTCATCAATTTCGACATTCGCAACAATTGCTTTTATGGCAGAAAGCTTTGCCAGTTTATGTGCACGTAAACGCCGCTCTCCCGCTATCAGCAGGTAGCCATCTTCTTTTTCTATGACGACAATTGGCTGCAAAAGCCCGTGTGCCTTGATTGAGTCGCTGAGTTCTTTAAGTGCAGCTTCATCAAAATGCTTACGCGGCTGAAAGGGATTGGGGGTAATTTTTTCAATGGGGAGTTCTTCAACCCTTGCACCCTGTGCTTCCAGTTCAAAACTGTCTATGCCGCTGAGATCCTTTTCATACGCCTCTTCAACCTCGGAGAGTATATCTCCCAATCCTCTTCCCAGTGCCATCCGTTATCCTCTGGCAATCACAGTTGCAAGATCACGATAAGCAAGAGAACCTTTGGAACCGGAGGCATACTCGGTAACGGGCTTTCCAAAGCTGGGACTCTCAGCGATCTTGACATTTCTCGGTACAACAATACACTCTTTGGAGTTCTTCTTCATGTGGAAGAGTTTGTCTTTGAAATGGTGAGAAAGATCTGCCAGTACCTGCTTGGAAAGGTTGTTCTGCTTGGAGTACATAGTCGGCAAAAAGCCCTTGATCTTCAGTTTCGGGTTGATGGTCTTTTTCAGCAGACTGACCGTATTGAGCAGCTGCGCAAGACCTTCAAGTGCAAAAAATTCACACTGTATCGGAATAATGACTGAATCTGAGGCGCTGAGTGCATTGATGGTGATAGGACCCAAAGCCGGTGGCGAGTCGATAATGATAAAGTCATACTTTTTGGATACTTCTTTGATCTTCTCTTTCAGTACCAGTTCCCGGTTTTTCTTTTTCGGGTTGTAGAACTCTTTTTCAATACCCACCAAACCGATATTGGATGGGGCGAGATCGAGTTTTTTGATCTGGGTCTTTAGGATCACTTCAGAGAGTTTCTTGCTGCCGATCAGGACATGATAGATATTGTACTCGTAGTCATTTCTACTGAAGCCGAGACTGGTAGTGGCGTTGGACTGCGGATCGATATCCAGCAGCAGTACCTTCTTGCCTCTTTCTGCCAGTGATGCGGCAAGATTCACTGCTGTCGTTGTCTTTCCTACGCCGCCTTTCTGGTTGGCTATGCTGATTATTTCACTCATCTTGAACTATATACCTTTTTCCCCTCGATAAGTAAAGAGCCGTCTTCACACAACTGCGCATTTTCAAGGCTCTTTCTACGGTTTTCGATGTGCACCGAATACCCTTTGCTCTTTTCAAATTCTACCCGATACTCACTAAAAACCTGCTTCCATTCCGGGAACTTTTCAAGTGCTTCAAGATAGCGTTCAAGAACCTCCGGCGCATCCGTTTTCAGAGAAAGCGCACCATAGGGTTCTCGTGCCGTTTTAAGGTTGATTCCCATCCCACACACCAGTATATCTCCAACTTTTTGTGTCATCGTACCGCCTGCTTTTTTTGATTCGGTGTAGAAGTCGTTTGGCCACTTCAGCCACACTGATTCTGCTTCTTTTTGTAACACTCCTTTCATCAAAAAGGAGAAGTAGATAGAAGCGGAAGCCAGCGGAAGGTCTTCAGGGAGTAATGACAGCGGAACAGCAATAGAGGCAAAGAAGTTTCCCTCCATCCCTTCCCATTGATTTTCCCGACTGCCGATACCATCTGTCTGCTCTTTGCAGATCACCGCTGCGGGTGCTGTAATTTGGTTTTTTTTCAACGCATCGACAAGATAGCGCTGTGTCGAGGGAAGTCTGTCAAACACATATATATCAAATGCACCGACATGTTGCCTCATAGCAGCGAATCATCCTTTTTAAGTCCACGTCCTACACAGTATGCTTTGGCACTCATTGCTTTTTTTGATGGCGGCTGGATGCTACCGATACGCAGACTGCCTTTGGCACATCCTATATCGACACTTTCATTCTCGAAACCAAGAATCATAAAGGGAGTATGGGATTTAGCCTCTTCAAGTAGTGTTACATCATCAAACTTCGTACCGTTAGCGGAAAAGATGCCCGGCCATCCCTCAAATGCACGGTATTTGTTGTACACCTCTCGTGCATCAGAGAAATCCACCTCTCCGTCACTTTTACGTATTTTTTTACAGAGTGTCGCTTTACTCTCATCCTGAGGCTGAGGGATAATGTTGTCAAAATTACGCAGAGTTGAGAGTGTCAATTTGCAGGCATCTTCAGTCAGCTGTGCCATTAGGGCATGTAACCGCATATCTTCGGGGATCTCAAAGGGAATTTTTTCAAGAATCGGTCCCGTGTCAAGCCCCTCCTCCATCAGCATCGATGTCACACCGGTCACTTTGTCACCGTTAAGCAGTGACTGCTGCACCGGTGAAGCACCACGGTACTGCGGCAGCAGTGATGCATGCAGATTGATACAGGGGGCAATATCGAGTACACTTTTGGGCAAAAGCTGCCCAAAGGCTGCCACGACAATAAAGTCAGGATGCTGCGCTTCTATTGCTTCTACCACACCTTCATCACTCAGTCTGTTCGGCTGCAGCACTTCAATGCCATGTTCTTGGGCCAGCACCTTCACAGGCGGCGGCGTAAGCACCTTTTTGCGCCCTACCGGACGGTCAGGCTGTGTAAGCACAAGCTTCACATCCATATCTTCAGCCTCAATAAGTGTTTGCAAAATTGCTTCAGCATAATGGGGTGTCCCCATATAAACAATCTTTTTCATCAGCTCTCCTGCTGTTTTGGAGTAAAGAGTGTACCCCCTCTATGCATTTTCTCAAGCAAAAAGACAGATACATCATCAAGGTCGAACCCGCTGGCAAGGAACATCTCTCTGCCGTGCTGCATCAAAAAGTCAGCCGCCTGCAGCTTGGTCACAATGCCGCCCGTTGCAAATTCGTTGTTGGGTGTATGCTCTGCACAAAGCTCCGTATCACTGATATGTGTAACCACTTTTCTCGGCTTTGCATCGGTATGACAATTGGGATCTTTGTCGTAAAATGCGTCAATATCTGAAAGAATCACCAAAAGCGATGCATCAAAATAGTGCGTCACATGTGCTGAGAGTCTGTCATTGTCACCAAAAACAAGTTCATCGATACTGACCGTATCATTTTCGTTGATAATAGGGACAACATGGTTTTCAAGCAGGGCATCGACCGCCTCTTTGGCATGTGCCGTCGCCCTTCTGGAGTCGAACACATCTGCACTGAGCAGTATCTGTGAACAGAGCAGCCCGTAACGTGCAAACTTCTCCTGATACATCTTCATTAACAGAGGTTGTCCTATCGCTGCAAGTGCCTGACGGTTTGCGACAGAACTTCTGTCAAGTTTCAACTGGCTGTACCCTGCCGCTACCGCACCAGAACTGACAAGGATCACATCATGTTCAGCCTCTTTGAGTTTGGCAATCAGAGAGACCAGTGCAAGCATACGCTCTTTGGCGACACTACCATTCTCTGTCAGGACGTGAGAGCCTACCTTTATCACCAGACGCATCTACGCCTCCTCGTTTGCCGCTTTCTCCTCGGCTTCAACACTTTTAACAAAATCTGCCAGTGCGTACCGCAGTGCTTCGGTATTGAGATGTGCAACAGAGGAGATAGGCAGCACAAACAACGGTGCCTTTTCGGGCAAATCAACACCAAAATCCGTTTGAAACCCGTAACTCAGGTAATCGCTGTCGGCCTTGTATTTGGCAAGTGTCTTGTTTGGCTCCAATCCGATATCGGAAAGAAACTGTGCTGTCTTTTCATTCACTTCATCAGAAGAGAGCGCATCGATCTTTGTAATTGCTATGGCATGTTTTCGTGTTGCCAGTGTTTCAGAGTAACGTTTTAGCTCAACCAGCAATGTCTCGTACTGATATTTCATCTCACGGTAATTTGAAGCATCAATCATCAAGAGCAGGGTTTTGGTACGCTCAATATGGCGTAAAAACTCCAACCCAAGCCCCCGTCCATCGCTGGCTCCTTCAATGATACCGGGAATATCTGCCATCATAAAGGAATCGTAGTCACCTACATGGACGACACCAAGTTTTGGTGTGAGTGTTGTAAACTCATAATTGGCTACTTCCGGTTTGGCATTGGAAAGTGTAGCGATGAGTGTTGATTTACCGACATTGGGGTAGCCTACAAGTCCTACGTCGGCAATGAGTTTCATTTCCAGACGTACATGCTTGGTAATCCCAGGCAGTCCCGGCTGCGCATAAGTTGGACGCTGATTGGTTGAACTTTTGAAGTGCATATTTCCAAGACCGCCTTTGCCGCCTTCAAGAAACTTGACTACCTGCCCCTCTTCTACAAGATCAAGTAGCTCTTCACCCGTTTCAGCATCGATAACCACCGTTCCAGGAGGTACAGTAATGGTCACATCCTTACCTTTGCGTCCATACTTTTTACGCCCTTCTCCCGGACGGCCGTTTTCAGCTTTAATATGATTTCGCCCTCGTAACCCGGAAAGCGTATCGGTATTGTTGTCCACTTTGAAAAATACCGAACCGCCGCGTCCTCCGTCACCACCATCCGGTCCGCCTTTAATTACAAACTTTTCCGTCCAGAACGAAATCGCTCCGGCACCGCCTTTTCCTGAACTGATGGTCAGTTCTACACTGTCTACAAACATTTATCTACCTTGCTTCTTATAAAAATTGTCAAAAAATACTGCCGCAATACTCCGGACAGTAGAAAGATTGCTGCAATTATATCGAAATTCGTACACTTTTGATATAATCATTCATAACCCAAATCTCAAAACAGGATTCAAAGTCATAAATTTCTGTTTCAAGATTTGAATAAAAGAAGTATAAGAGATGAAAATGAAAAAAAAGACAACCTGTATACAGAATAGATCTGTTATAGTAATGTTTGCCCTTCTGCTTGCAGGGTGTGCATCAAACCAGACAAATGCTACAAAACTGAACTACCTTGGTGGCTATACATATAGCGGTATCACCTTCGGCAAAAATCTTTCCCAGCTTTACAAAAGAGGCGTCCGTGACGGTTGCCAGACAGCCAAAGGGTATTATACCAAGTCACACAGGCTTTTCAATGATGAAGTGGATTACTATCGGGGATGGTTTGCCGGTAGACGGCGATGCAGAGATTTACTCATTGTCGAAACTGACTGATAAGTGTGTTTGTCAAAAATAGATAAATATTAAATGAAGTGGTGAAATGTTAAGTAAAGTTGTTCCGGCAAAGCCGGAACAGAAGAAAGTATGAAACTTATGCAGGGACAACAGAAACTTTTTTCTGTGTTCTGCTGTGGTTTTCAAACTTTACAACACCCTCTACGAGTGCGAAGATTGTATGGTCTTTTCCCATACCTACGCCGTTACCGGGCTTGACTTTTGTTCCTCTTTGTCTAATGATGATGTTACCTGGAATAACTTTTTCACCACCGAATTTTTTAACGCCGAGACGTCGTCCAGCGGAGTCACGGTTGTTCTGGGTAGACCCTTGACCTTTCTTGTGTGCCATTTTATCTCCTTACCTTGATTATGCGATTTTTGTAATTCTAACTCTGGTAAAGTCTCTTCTGAAACCTCTTTTGAGCTTTGAATCTTTTCTTCTTCTTTTCTTATAGGTAATAACTTTTTTGTCTCTACCTTCGTTGATCACTTCACCTTTGACAACAGCACCTTCTACAAAAGGTGTCCCTACTGTCAATTCTCCGTTATCAAGCGCAAGAACCTCTTTGAACTCGACCGCTGCTTTTGGCTCGAGACCCATCTTGTCAAAACAGATGATATCACCCTCTTGAACCTTGAACTGCTGACCGCTCGCTTTAATGATTGCGTACATTGCAAACCCTTTACTATCTGTGTATTTTAAAAAAGTTCGTGATTATACCCAATCAATGTTTAATATTTTTTGAAAACAGAAAAGATTATCCGAAATCAACCAGCTGATCTGCAAAAGCAATACACTCTATCTCTACCAATGCATTTTTGGGGAGTGTCTTTACCGCGATGGTACTGCGTGCGGGCTTGTGATCACCAAAGTAGTGCGCATAGATCTCATTGACCTTTTCAAAATCATTCATATCCGCCAAATAAATGGTGGTTTTGATGACATGTTCAAATCCTGCGCCTGCCTCTTTTAGCACATAGTAAAGGTTCTTGAGTACCTGCTTTGTCTGATACTCAATCCCTCGTGTTTCCATCTTGCCGTCAGGCATCAGTGCGATCTGACCTGAGGTATAGACAAGGCCGTTGGCAATAATTGCCTGAGAATAGGGTCCGATTGCCGCGGGGGCATCTTTTGTGCTTACAAATCTCATTGATTTATCCTTTTAAATTATTTTGTATTTCTTTCATAGAAAATATAGGAGGTAGAGTAATCTGAAAATTCAAAGTAAACTTTCTTTTCACCCGGATCTTTTTTATAATTGAAATTTTCATCATCAATACCGTACCCGTAACGGTAGGGGCGCTGCTTGCCATCGTTGCTGCCATATGCCGTAGACAGCTTGTCGATTTGAATAAAGCGGTGTACCAGTTTGTCTCCCGCATAGACATCAAGTACACCGTTCGTACCCGTCCAGTTCTGCAGCGACCGGCTTAATGAGTTCTGTGTCTCCTGTGTACAGGCAGTCATCAGAAAAAGACCTGACATAGCAACAGGAATGATCCATTTTCGTTTCACTTACACGCTCCTATTATTGGAATGTAAAAATTATACCTCAAAACCTTTTAGCGGTAGATTGAAGAACATATTTTTATAAAGCTTCAGGCTCTTTTTTAGGCATACCGAACTTTTGTGTCACCAATTCACCGTCTTCGTCAAAGTACAGATAGTAGAGTTTGTCTTTTACTACAGGCAATCCCGCCAGATAGCGCAGAGCCAGATTTGCCTGAAGCGAACCGATATGCATTACGATAGGCGCAGCTATACCGCCCGGCTTGTGGTCGGAAATGTTGAATACCTGAAAGTCTGCCTTGTCAAAAAAACAGACCTGTCCATTGAACTCTTCTACACTTGCATACACCCACGGCATCCCCTGCTCTTTGGCATACCTGTCAATCTCACCACGTACCGGCAGATTGTCCGTTGCATCGAGAATCAGGTCGTAAGCGTTGCCAAGTTCCCTAAACGCCTCAAAACGCATATCGAACGCCACCGCTTTGACAAAAGGATTCTTCCTCTCCAGCAGTGCTGCAACAGTTTTGGCTTTGTTCTTCCCTTCATCCTCAAGGGTAAAAGCGATCTGACGATGAATGTTGTGGCCTGAGACGATGTCAAAATCGACCAGATGAATTTCTCCAATACCGGAAGTACCCAGTGCCATGGCAAGTGTAGAGCCAAGTCCGCCGGAACCGATAATAGCGATCTTTTTGTGTTGAAGGCTCTTTTGTGTCGCCTCACCCCATAACTGAATCTGTCGGTTAAAGTACTCTTCTGGTGTCATTTTTCATCCTTTTCCGCTTCGTGTTCTTTCAGTGCTTTTTCAAACTGCCATGCCTTTCGGTGTTCACTCACCTCTTTTTTGTCAATGACCTCCACCAGCATCGACTCTTTGTCTTCAAGCATCATCTCCACTTCTCCTTCAGGAGAGACAAGCATTGTATCACCGTAGAACTTCCACTTTACCTCATTATCACTGTACTCCCCCAGACGGTTGGCCCGCAGAATAAAGCAGCCATGCAAAAAAGCTTTGGTTTTGATGATTTCACGCCAGCGGTTGTGTGATCCGAACGTAGAAGCGGTAGGGAGCAGCACAAGGTCGATTTTCTTTTCCATTACTTTCTGCCAGAAAGGATCAAAATGCATCTCATACCCAGCCATAACCATGATTTTGAAACCTTTGAGTTTAAACACCATCGGATCTTTAAGCGGTTTGATCTTATTGGAGAAAAAGGATTTTTCATTCCAGTGTTCGTATGGAATCAATATCTGCTGTTCATAGTAGCGCGTATTTTTCGGTGTGATTTTAACGATGGTTTTGTAGTAGCCATCCTTTTTTGCCAGCACAATAGGAGCGACAAATACCATATCGTAACGGACAGAAAATGCCTTGAGAAGTTCAAGATGTTTCTTTGTCTGCGCCTTCACCATTCCCCGGGACATGGTCGCAAGCTCTTTGAAAAAGTGGTTGAGTACATACTCCCCAAGCAGCATCACCTGTGCACCCCGCTCTGTTGCCTTTTTGAGGTAAAATTCCAGACGGGTTGCATTCATCCCCAATGTGGGCAGCTGCAACGCGGCGACAACGAGCTGCTTTGCCATCAGGCTTCATCCGCCGTCTGATTCTGCTGATCGATCACCGAAACCTTCAGCTTTGCCTCTTCAATAAGTTTCTGGGCTTCTTTAATGGTTTTAAGCCCTTCTTCATAAAGCTTAACCGATTCTTCCAACGTAATCTCCGGGTTCATCAGTTTTTCCAGCAGCTCTTTCGAGTACGCCAATTTTTCTTCAAATGTTTCCGTTTTCATTATGCATCCTTTTTGGTGCGTGATTACGCACCCTACTTTAAAGCTTTTCTTCTGAACATTTCATATTCTCTTCATTCGCATCTCGAATTTGTTTAAAGCTGTCTTTCTTTTTATTCAATACCTCTTCAATATGATAACTGAATTTCTCCAACTCTACCAAAAATGCATCATGTCCATAATCACTGTCTACTTCAAGATAGGTATAGGACTGGCCGTTACGTTCGAGCATCTTGGCAATGTGCGCCATCTCGGAAGGGAAAAAGAGGTAATCTGATGAGAAACTGATCAAATGCACACGTGCTTTGATACGGCTGATCGCTTCATGCAGAGAGTCGTAGCCGCGACTCAGGTTGAATGTATTGATCGCCTTGACAATATAAAGATAGCTCAGTGGATCGAAAATACGTGCAAAGTTATTGGTATTGTACTCCATATAGCGCTCAACCTCATAGCGCCCGAAAAGTTCAAAGAGACCATCGTTGCTAACATAGTTACGCCCGAATTTTCTGTCCATAGACTCAGGTGAAAGATAGGAGATATGCCCCGCTATCCGCCCAATGGCAAGACCGTCAAGCCCCTCCTCTTTAAAATCATCTTTCCCATAGTTGCCATTCTTGAAACGAGGATCACGGCGGATCGCTTCAACCGCTACCTTGTTAAAGGCAATTGTCCAGGGACGTGTCGCATAGGTAGCCGCAAGAGAGATAATATCATCGGCAAAGTTGGGGTAATCTACGGCAAACTGCAAGGCCTGCATACCACCCATTGAACCGCCTACAACGGCACGCACATGGTAGATACCAAGATCAGAGAGCAGATGCATCTGCGCACGGATCATATCTTTGATAGTCACAACCGGAAATTTCAGACGGTATGGCTCAAGTGACGGATAGCTCTCACTCATCGGTCCTGTACTGCCAAAACAGGAACCAATAACGTTGGTGCAGATAACAAAGTACTTTGTCGTATCGATCGCCTTGCCGTCACCGATAAGCCCGTCCCACCATCCAGGCTTTCTCTCACCTTCATAGAGCCCGGCTGCATGATGTGAACCACTGAGTGCATGACAGACCAGAACAACATTGCTTTTGTCTGCGTTAAGCTCACCGTACGTTTCGTAAGCGATCTCATATGGCTCAATAATACGTCCGCTTTCAAGATAGAGCGGTGAGCTGAAATGTGCGGTTTTGGTCTCTATTTTCATATGCTGCTTTGGTGTCGGATTCAATTAATGCTGTATTTTATCTAATTTGGACTTTTGTTTTCGTAGGGTGCGTGTTTACGCACCCTACGCATTATCCAATGCTTTTTTGAGATCCTCAATTAAATCCTGTGTATCCTCTAACCCGACACTTAATCGGATCAACCCTCCCGGAACACCTGCATCAATGAGCTCCTGCGCGGAGAGCTGCTGATGCGTCGTACTGGCTGGGTGGGTAATGATCGATTTGCTGTCACCAATATTGACGACGACAGAGAATATCTCTGTCGAGTCGGCAATCTTTTGTGCCATCTCTTTGTTTTCCACTTCAAATGAAAGCAGACCGCTTGCCATACCGTCTTTGAAATACTTCTCTATCAGTTCATGTTGCGGAGAAGATTTAAGACCCGGATAGTTAACACGCTTGACTTTAGGGTGCGCTTCAAGGAACTGGGCAATGGCCAGTGCCGAAGCGGAGTGCTGCTTCATCCTAAGCGGCAGGGTTTCAAGCCCCTGAATATGCAGCCAGGAATTGAACGGACTCGGTGCACCACCAAGGTCACGCAGCAATGCCAGACGCACACGCAGTGTAAAGAGCGGCAGCGGCAGGTCGCTGTAGACAAGACCGTGGTAACTTGCATCGGGCTCGTTGAAATGGTAGTAACGTGCATTGCCTTTGATCTTCTCTGCCAGGTTTTCACGCTCGACAATGATGCCTCCAAGCGCGAGCCCCTGGCCTGTGGTGTACTTGCTTGTCGAGTGCACTGTCAGATCAACACCATAAGAGAGCGGCTTGCACAGCACCGGTGTTGCCACAGTATTGTCCACACAGGTAAGCACATCGTGTCTGTCAGCAATGGCGACGATAGCTTCGATGTCCGCCACATCGATACTCGGGTTGGTAATGCTCTCGAAGATGATCAGTTTCGTCTTCTCGTCGATAAGTGCTTCTATCTCACCCGGATTTGTCACGTCAAAGTAGCGTGTCTCGATACCGAAACGTTTGATGGTATGCCCAGTCAGCGTTGTTGTTCCGCCATAGACCTGCTTGGCGACAACCACATTGTCCCCCGCTTCGGCCACATTGGCGATGGCATAGAAGATCGCCGCCATTCCCGAAGCCGTACCGATGGCCGCCACACCGCCCTCAAGCGCAGCGAAGCGTTTTTCAAAGACATCGGTAGTGGGGTTCATCAGACGGGTATAGATGTTGCCAAGCTCTTTGAGTGCAAAGAGGTTCGCCGCATGTTCGGTATCTCTGAACTCATACGCCGTACTCTGGTAGATAGGTACCGCCATCGTACCCTGTGCATCTTTTTCGTATCCTGCGTGTATCGCTATGGTCTGTTCGTGCATTATGCTTCCTTTGTGTTTAAATATCGTGTTATATCCAAGGCTCCATGGAATACACCGAGGACTATTACACTCTTTTTATCTTTTATCAAATAGGCGATCCGATAGTGTCCGTAAAGCAGTATACGTACTTCCCTGCCATCATCATTTGGATAAACATAACCTATCTGAGGAAAAGTAGCCAGTATCTGTACTTTATTGTATATCTCTTTGATGATCTTTTTGGCAATTCGTTCATTATCTTGCGTGATATAGTCATGTATATCTTTAAGCCATAATCTGGCTTCTTCTGTCCATTCAATCGTCACCACTTGGATATTTCGTTTTCCATCTCTTTGTTTGAAATCACTTTGCCGGCTTCGACATCATCAAGCCCTCGCTGTATCATCATATCAAATGCCAACTCTCTGACGATCTCTTCATATGTCGAATCTTCAGGCAATGTATCTATAATTCTTTTGGCTTCCTCTTTAGGCGCAGTCATAGAACATCCTTCCATTTAGTCGTGGAAATATTATAGCATACTTTGATTGTCGTATAATATCTGTTCCATTTTCTCCATTCTCCACGTAGAAATCCCTACGATACCTTTTTAGAGTGCTATTAAAGTTATTTTTGTCGTTTTGACTGAAGTAATATGCTACCACGTAAACCGTGGTAACTAGAAGGAAGAGAAAGATTTACCCGTGATAGTTAGGAGACTCTTTGGTGATGGTTACATCATGCACGTGTGACTCTTTGAGTCCGGCAGAGGTGATTTCGACAAATTCCGCTTTCTCCCAGAACATTTTGATGCTCTCAGAGCCGCAGTAGCCCATGGATGAACGCAGTCCACCGATCATCTGGTGGATCACATCGGCGATCTTTCCACGGTATGGAACACGCCCTTCGATTCCTTCGGGAACCAGTTTGTCTGCAGCGGTTCCTTCCTGGAAGTAACGGTCGGTACTTCCCTTTGTCATCGCACCGATACTTCCCATACCGCGGTATTCTTTGAACTGTCGTCCGTTGTAAATGATCATCTCGCCCGGTGCTTCGTAGGTACCTGCAAGGGCAGAGCCAAGCATCACACAGCTTGCACCCACGGCAAGCGCTTTTGCCACGTCTCCGGAGTACTTGATACCACCATCGGCAATAACAGGCACACCCAACTTGTTCGCTACTTCTGCCACCTCATCAATGGCAGAGATCTGCGGTACACCGACACCTGCAACAATACGTGTCGTACAGATAGACCCCGGTCCGATACCTACTTTCACACCGTCTGCACCGGCATCGATAAGATCTTTCGCTGCTGCACCCGTTGCGATGTTTCCTGCAATTACATCGACATCGAGCTCATCTTTTATCAGCTTCACTGTATCGATGATACCCTGTGAATGTCCGTGTGCAGAGTCGAGTACCAGTACATCGACACCGGCTTCAGCCAAAGCTCTTGCACGGTCAAGCTGACCGACACCAATGGCTGCTGCGACCCTGAGGCGTCCAAACTCATCTTTGTTGGCATTTGGGTACTGCTCTTTCTTTTCGATGTCTTTAATGGTAATGAGTCCTGTCAGCTTTCCATTATCATCAACGATAGGCAACTTTTCGATCTTGTGCTTCTGAAGTACCTGTGCCGCCTCTTCAAGGGTGGTTCCCTTCTTTGCCGTTACCAGCGGTGCCGGGGTCATTACCTCTCTTACCGGCAGTGACATATCAGTGATAAAACGCATATCACGGTTGGTGATAATACCGATAAGCGTCTTCTCTTCATCAACAACCGGTACACCGGAAATGCGGTACTCGCCCATCAGTGCATCTGCCTCAGCCACACTTGCGTCAGGCCCAATGAAGATAGGGTCGATAATAATACCACTTTCGCTCTTCTTAACTTTTTTAACCTGAAGTACCTGTGTTGCTACATCCATATTTTTATGAATAACACCGATACCCCCAAGGCGTGCCATAGCAATGGCTGCTTTAAATTCAGTGACCGTATCCATCGCCGCGGAGACAATAGGAATATTGAGAGATACCCTGCGTGTAAGCTGTGTCTTGACGCTTACCTCTTTGGGTAAAACAGTGGAGTGCTGCGGTACCAACAGTACATCTTCAAATGTCAATGCTCTTTTTTTGATTCTCATAGTATATTCCTTTGTGTTATTTAGTATAGTTTACTGCTTTTTCCATACTTGCAGCACCGTTAAAGAGTGTCTTTTCATCAAATGCTTTGGCGATCAGTTGAAGCCCTATGGGCATCCCTTCGTCATTTTTGGCAACCGGCAGTGAAATCCCCGGAAGCCCTGCAAGGTTAACCCCAAGCGTGTACATGTCCGACTTGTACATCTCCAGCGGGTCGTGGATGGAGCCGAGTTTCGGTGCCACGCTCGGTGCAACCGGAGAGAGTATGAGGTCAGCCTCTTCAAAGATCTTGTTGTATTCGTCTCGGATGAGGTGTCTGACCTTCTGTGCCTTGACGTAGTAGGCGTCGTAGTAACCGCTTGAGAGGACGAAGTTGCCCAGCAAAATCCGCCGTTTTACCTCTTCGCCAAACCCTTCGCTGCGGGTGTTGAAGAAGAGCTCCTCAGTACTCTTGGCCTCTGCGCGTCTGCCGTAGCGAATACCGTCGTAGCGTGCCAGGTTGGTCGCTGCCTCAGCTGTTGCAACGATGTAGTATGTGGCGATGTCATACTTTGTATTGCTCATTTCTTTGTGGACGATAGTGTGTCCTGCCGCTTCAAGCTTGGCAACTGTTTCGTTGAACGCTTTTTGAATCGCTTCGTCCGCCTCGGAAACGTGATTGTCAATCACCGCAATGGTCAGCTTGACATCTGCATCAAGGTTGTTTGCAATATCTTCAATCTCAAAATCGGCACTTGTCGAATCTTTAGGGTCATACCCTTTGATCGCATCATAAAGTATCGCCGCATCTTCGACATTTTGTGCGATAGGACCGATCTGATCGAGACTGGACGCGTAGGCAGCCAGACCGTAACGGCTGACACGCCCGTAGGTCGGCTTCATCCCGACACAGCCGCAGTAGGCTGCAGGCTGACGGATTGACCCACCCGTATCGGAACCCAATGCAGCAATGGCAATGCCTCCGGCAACTGCCGCTGCCGAACCGCCCGAGCTTCCGCCCGGTACCCTGTTCTCACCGTGCGGGTTGAGCGTTGGGCCGTAAAAGGAGCTCTCGGTAGTCGATCCCATCGCAAACTCATCCATATTTGCACGGCCAAATGCCATCATTCCTTTGGTTTTGAGGTTTTTTACCGCTGTCGCCTCGTAGGGTGCAATGTAACCTTGCAGAATCTTCGAAGCAGAAGTAACACTCCATCCTTCTACCTGAATATTGTCTTTGATGAGAATGGGCACACCCTCACCGGAACGTTCGAAGCCCACATAGGCATTCAAACCGCTCTCTTTTGCTTTGGCTTCCAGCTCCTCAGTGAGTGCTGCCAGTTCCTCTTTACTCTTTGTCAATGCCTCTTTGAGTGTAATCACGTATGTTTCCTTACTTGATATCGAACTTTTTTTTATAATATGCCACAACTGCCAGCCCGATACCGACCAATCCCAAAATAAAGACGATCGATCCGACAATAACGCTCATCGAAATAGGCTGACTGAGGTCAAACATTATGCTACAACCCTGCTACAGCGTTCACACAGTGTCTCTTCCGCCGGTGCTGTATAACGCCAGCAGCGTGGACACTTGTGTGCAGTTGCCTTGTGTACACTAAAGGTTTTCCCCTCCACCTCAAAAGAGGCAAGCTGTTCCCCTTCACTCTGTGCTTTTACCGCAGAGACAACGAACCAGTCTTCAAGGTCTTTGTCATCACTGATGGGGAAGAGTGTTCTGTCTCCTGCAATCTCAAGCTCCAGTGTGGCTTTGATGACCTTTTCTTTTTTCAGTGAATCGATCGCTTCAGAAAACTTCTCACGTGCCTCCATCAGCAACGTATCATCGAAACTTTCGGTAACTTCCGGTACCGCTTCATAGAGTAGGTCGAAGACACTCTCCATCTCATCTTTGAACACTGCCGGTGCATAGTCGAGGATCTCATCACTGGTATAAGTAAGTACCGGTGCGACCAGCCCCAACATTGCCTTGGCAATACGCAGCATTGCTGTCTGTGTTGCACGTCTCACCTCAGAGTCTTTTGCTTCACAGTAGAGCCTGTCTTTGGTAATATCCATATAAATACCGCTCAATTCATTGGTGATGAAGTGGTTCAGCGTTGCAAAACCTTTGAGGAAATCATTGGCATCGTAACTTGCTTTGACTGAAGCAAATACCTCACCCGCCTTCTTTAAAATCCACTTCTCAAGTTCACCGTACGCCTCTTCTGAAACCGGTCTCTCCAGGTCATTGACATTTGCCAGCAGGAAGCGGAAAGTATTTCGTATTTTTCTATACTGCTCGGCTGTCTGCTTCAAAATGCCGTCACTGATCTTCAAATCGCTCTGGTAGTCGCTCAGTGCTACCCACAAACGCAGAATTTCCGAGCCATACTGCTTGATGACCTTGTCGGGTGCTACGACATTTCCTTTGGACTTGGACATCTTCTCACCCTTCTCATCGACCGTAAAGCCATGGGTAATGAGCGTCTTGTATGAAGAGATGTGGTTGATCGCACTGCTAAGCAGCAGTGAAGACTGGAACCATCCTCTGTGCTGGTCGCTTCCCTCAAGATAGAGTGACGCGGGGTAGTTGCCTGCATCGTAGTTGCCTGAGAGCAGTACGGAGTTCCACGTCGAACCGCTGTCGAACCAGACATCAAGGATATCTTCGATCTTCTCCAGATCATCCGGATCGTACTTGCTGCCTTCTGGCAGAAGCTCCGCAATGCTCATCGAATACCACGCATCCGCACCATGCTCGTCAAAAAGTGCTGCAATATGTTCCAGTACCTCATCATCAAGAATAACCGTTTTGGTGCTTTTGCTTCTGAAGAAAGCAATAGGCACACCCCAGCTTCGCTGACGCGAGATACACCAGTCGGGTCTGCCCTCGATCATCGGCTTGAGACGGTTTTTCGCTGTTTCAGGGTAGAACTTGACCGTTTCTATCGCTTTGAGGGCACTTTCTCTAAGCGTATCATCCGAACCTTCCGGCTTATCATCGATAGAGATGAACCACTGGTTTGTCGCTCTGTAGATAAGTGGTTTTTTGGTTCTCCAACAGTGCGGGTAGGAGTGGGTAAATTTGCTAACCTTGAGCAGGTTTTCACCCAGCAGCTCCAAAATCGGCTCGTTTGCTTTGAAGATGTGCATACCGACAAACTTTTCAGGTTCCGGTAGCAGATTCAGTCCGACAACCGACTCATCATAGAGTCCTTTTTCATTGACCGGCATAATCACTTCAAGTCCATACTTGAGCCCTACCTTGTAGTCATCTTCACCGTGTCCCGGTGCGGTATGGACACACCCCGTACCGCCGTCCATCAGGACATGGTCACCAAGCACCACCTTGGAGGGGCGGCCGTTAAGCGGGTTGATCGCCAACAGCCCTTCAAGTTCCGTTGCGGCAATTTTGCGTGAAGCGTGTCCGCTTACGACACCCTCTTCTATCATCGCATCGTAACGTGCTTCAGCGACAATATGCCCGTCATCGGTCAAAACATACATCTCATCCGGGTTGATAGAGATACCGCTGTTTGCAGGCAGTGTCCACGGTGTCGTCGTCCAAATGACCAACCCGGCCTTGCCGTGAATGTCAAGCTTCTCTTTGGCAGCGTCGGAGAGTTCGAAATGCACATAAATAGAGTAGTCCTCTTTATCCTCATACTCCACCTCCGCATCCGCCAGTGCCGTCTGTGCCGCCCATGACCAGAAAATAGGCTTGTGACGCTCTACCAAAAGTCCTTTCTTCGCTACTGCGCACAACGTACGGTAAATATTCGCTTCAAACTTGAAATCCATCGTCACATAAGGATTCTCCCAGTCGGCAATGACACCGAGTGACTTGAAACCGTCACGCTGAATATCAATGAATTTCGCAGCATGCTCACGGCAGAGCGCACGGAACTGTTCAGTAGGCATTGCCTCTTTCTTCGCCTTTCCGAGTTTCTCTTCGACCTTCTGCTCAATTGGCAGACCATGGCAATCCCAGCCCGGCGTCATACGTACCGCTTTGCCCTGAAAATAGTTGTATTTCAGAATAATATCTTTGAGGATCTTATTGAGTGCATGCCCAATGTGGATATCACCATTGGCATATGGCGGACCATCATGCAAGGTGAATAATTCTGCACCTTCACGTTTAGTCTTCATTTGACTGTAAATATCAGCATCAAACCATGCTTTATACCGTTTTGGTTCGTTTGTGGGAAGATTTCCGCGCATCGGGAAGTCTGTTTTGGGCAGGAGGAGAGTCTCTTTGTAATCCATAATTGATAATACCTTCATAGCGTGTATATTATCGGGGGATTATATCCAAATGTCCATTAGAGGCTACTTTCGGTACAATTTCCTTATGGAAAATATAAAATATATAACAGAAAAAATTATTAGGCATCTATCGGAAAAAGGCAACAGTATCACTTTTGCGGAAAGCTGCACGGGCGGGCGTATCGCTGCCGCATTTACCTCCATTTCAGGGGCATCTGCCGTACTGGGCGGCTCGTGTGTCACCTACTCCAACGAGATCAAACACCGCTGGCTCGGTGTCGAGAATAAGGTTTTGGATACTTACGGTGCGGTAAGCGAGGAGTGTGTTTCGCAAATGCTTGACGGTATTGTCAAAATGGCAGAAGCGGACTACGCCCTTGCCGTCTCAGGTATTGCCGGGCCTACCGGCGGTACCCTCCTCAAACCTGTAGGTACTGTTTACATCGGTGTGTTGACACCGGAAGACAAAGAAATATACCACTGTCTCTTTAAAGGAGACCGTGAAGCAGTACAACAGCAGTCAGTTGCTTTTGCCATTGAAAAACTTGCTTTAAAACTAAAAATTTAAAATTTTTTTTTATTTTTCAGTTTTTCACTTGACAACAAAGGGACTCTTGGCTATAATTCCGTCCACTTATTCAGAAAACCTGCATAAGACGTGTGACCCGTTAGCTCAGTCGGTAGAGCAACTCCCTTTTAAGGAGTGGGCCCTAGGTTCGAATCCTAGACGGGTCACCACCATTTCGTAATGTGCGGCGGTAGTTCAGTTGGTTAGAATACCTGCCTGTCACGCAGGGGGTCGCGAGTTCGAGTCTCGTCCGCCGCGCCATTACAACACTTTATATTTTACTGTGACCCGTTAGCTCAGTCGGTAGAGCAACTCCCTTTTAAGGAGTGGGCCCTAGGTTCGAATCCTAGACGGGTCACCACCAAAACACTCACTCCGTTGGTCGCTTAGCTCAGTTGGTAGAGCGCTACCCTTACAAGGTAGATGTCACAAGTTCGAGTCTTGTAGCGACCACCATATACAATGTGACTGTTTGGATCTAGATGACCCTTTCATCTAGTGGCCAAGGATGCTACGTTTTCATCGTAGTCACAGAGGTTCAAATCCTCTAGGGGTCGCCATTTTCGGTCGCTTAGCTCAGTTGGTAGAGCGCTACCCTTACAAGGTAGATGTCACAAGTTCGAGTCTTGTAGCGACCACCATCGTATCTTAATTTTATTTCGATACAATTCTTTTCAACCTTTCAAGGTTACGGTGCGGCGGTAGTTCAGTTGGTTAGAATACCTGCCTGTCACGCAGGGGGTCGCGAGTTCGAGTCTCGTCCGCCGCGCCACTCTTTTTTATTCACTTTTGTTATGCGGATGTGGCGGAATTGGTAGACGCGCTAGATTCAGGTTCTAGTGGGAGCAATCCCGTGGAGGTTCGAGTCCTCTCATCCGCACCACACTTATAAACACTACTTTTCCATACATCTTATCAAATCCTCGATATATTTTAACGTGCATCATTGCTTCTACATACTAACTTGGCCAACATACACGTAGGGTGCGTATCCACGCACCAATATGATCATGCGGATCCAAATAGAGGAAAGCAGCTGGCACAAGTAAAGAACGATTAGAAGGTGCATGGGTACGCACCCTACAGAAATTTTAAAAGCCGGTGGTTAAAAGTGGGTGGAGTAGAGGTCCAATCCAGCAATAATGCACAAAGAAGAGCGCTACTGATCTCTCAAGCGGATACGTACACTCTCCTCGTGTGCGGTAAGCCCTTCTGTGTGAGCGATCATCGCGCACTGCTCACCGATCTCTTTCATCCCCTGTTTGCTCATCATAATGATGGAGGATTTTTTTAGGAAGTTCTCTACACTCAAAGGTGAGTAGAACTTCGCCGTACCGCCTGTTGGCAGTGTATGGTTGGGGCCTGCGATGTAGTCACCGATAGGCTCTGGCGTATTCTCGCCAAGGAAAATCGCACCGGCATGTTTGATCTTATCAAGCAGTGCCATCGGATCTTCCGTTACCACTTCAAGGTGTTCAGGAGCGATCTCATTCATCAGGTCGACTGCCTCGTCCATATCCTGTGTTACAATGATGGCACCACGCTCTTCTATGGATTTTCTGGCAATGGCTTCTCGGCTGAGCGTACTGAGGAATGCTTCTACTTTGTCACTGACTCTGTTGGCAAGTTCGGAGTCAGTCGTGATGAGGATGGAACTTGCCATCTCGTCATGCTCCGCCTGAGAGAGCAGATCGATAGCAAGGTAGTCTTCTCTTGCGCTGCTGTCTGCCAAAATGCCGATCTCACTCGGTCCTGCGATCATATCGATATTCACTTCGCCGTAGACCAGCTTCTTTGCCGTTGCAACAAAGATATTGCCCGGTCCCGTGATCACATCGACCTTTGGGATCGTTTCAGTACCGTACGCCATCGCACCGATCGCTGATGCACCGCCAACTTTAAATACTTTCTTAACACCGCAGAGGTGACATGCTGCAAGCAAAAGCTCATTGAGTTCATTGTCCGGTGCCGGGGTACAGACGACAATCTCCTTCACGCCTGCAACCTGAGCCGGGATGACATTCATTAGCAGTGATGAGGGATAGGCAGCCTTGCCGCCGGGAATGTAGAGCCCTGCTCTGTCTACAGGTGTGACCTTCTGTCCCAGTATTGTGCCACTCTCTTCTGTATCCATCCATGTTTTTGGCATCAGCTTTTGATGATACGCTTCAATGCGGTCATAGGCAAGCTTGAGGGCATCTCTAAGTTTGCCGTCAATGTTCTCATAGGCTGCTGCCATTGCATCGGTCGATACCATCAGCTCTTCGTCACTCTGAGGCTCCCAGCGGTCAAAACGTGCAATTTGCGCTCTTAACGCACTGTTACCTTGGGTTTGGATCTCTTTAAGGAGTCCGGAGACAATCCCTGTCACCCCCTCGATATCCATCTTCCCTCGTTCAAGAAGTTCGTTGAAGTTGGCTTCGAATGTATCGTCACTGCTGTAAAATATTTTCATTTGTATTACCTTTTTTTGGTGCGTAAATACGCACCCTACATTGATAAAAGATTTCTGGAAGAAATCATACCAAAACTATTCACGAATCATTATTAATTTATCATACTCCTTCTGGATTTTCCTCTTTCCTCTCATCCTATCTTCAGTTAGAGAATGCAAACCATTACTAAAAAACCTCCCAAACCAACCTGTTACGCTTGTTTTTATAAACGCTTTCCGGCAATTCTAATCGTAAGTGCGGTTTGTATATGGTGTTGTACTCCTGATAGAGGCTGAGCACTTTGGAGTGCTCGAACTCCAGTGAGGTTTTGGTGCAGTGTTTTTGGCAGGTTTTGGCGGGGAAGTAGGTCTGCTTGTCGTTGTAGATGCCGGCGATGTCGCAGGCTCTGGAGTGGGAGATGGTGCTGTTTGGGTAGTAGATGTCGGCATAGAAGAGCGGTTTTTTGTTCAAAAAGGACATATCGTAGGGTTTGTTCTCTATGCTGACTCTCGATACACCCATACTTTTGTAAAACTCCCTTACGAAATCTATCTCGAACTCAAGGTGGGTGGTGAGCTTTTTTTGGTTTGCAAGCTGTTTGGAGCTGACCTCAAGCGGCTCTTTTGCGTCTAAAAAGGCATTTTTTATCGTTTTGGTGAAGTTGACGCCCAGTATCACTTTGAAGTCCTCTTTGACAAGTTGGAGCATACCGAAGTCGTTGACTACCACCTCTTTGACTTCCAGCCGTTTTAGCTCCTCCAAAATCTCTTTAGCTTCCTTCATCTTATGCTCACCGATAGGGGGAAAGACAAAGACAAAGTTATGATGCGTGTCGTTGAAGTAGCTGTATGCTTTGGCGATGTCAAGTGGAGAAGGCAGAAGATGCTCACAGTAGCTGTTGCCAAAATAGACCCCTTTTATCACCTTTTTGAGCTCCCGCTCGTCGTAGAAGTAGTGCTGGTTGTTTTGTATCTCTTTGATGGCGTAGTAGTAGTGCTTGTACTTGGGGTGCATCGCGGGGCTTATGAGCGGTTCGAAGCGTGAAGCGTGTGCCTGTAGGAGTTCATCGAGGTTTTTGAGTGTATGGATGTCGTTGGCTTTGATGTAGAGTTTCATAGGTCGTACTGGCTCTCTTTGTAGTTGTAGGGTTCGCTCTCATCATGTAGCAGAAACTTCACAAACTCCCTTCCTCTTGAGGGGATTTTATAGGAGACGATATTGGGGTGTTTTTGGAAAATCTCTATGGTTTTGAGGATGGCGGTTTTGTTGAGCTTGTGAAATATCTTGTAGGGGTTGTCCTCTTTGTCAAATGTCTGATAGTTCTCGTTTGTAGAGATAGTTTTGAGTTGTGCTGCTTTTTGCTCCTGAGTGAGTTTGGGGTTTTTGAGTGTGTGCTTGAAGTGTACATCGGCTTTTTCGATGCTCTTTTTTGAGTTGATGGCATAACCGCAGAGTGAACCAAACTCCAGCGAATCGTACCCATGTTCACTGAAACAAAACGCTTCACTGAAGCGGCAGTTATCTCCAAACAAAAACGCCTCGAACTGCACCTCTTTGTAGTGGGAGACGATACTTTCCAACTCCTCTATCGTGATATCTCTTGGCAAAATGATTTTCACAGGCGAGAACTGCAAAAAGAACGCCACCGCCGCTTTGGAGTAGAAGCCAAAGAGGTTGGAGAGCACTATCTTGTCATACCCAAGTGAGTGCAGATAGAGCAGTGTAGGCATATTGGCGACGATCATCCCATCAACCTTGTCGGCAAAGAGTGTGAAGTTGCGTTTTATCTCCTCCAAGATAATCCCATTGGTAAAAAAGGCGTTGAGTGCCAGATAGAGCGTGCCGCCATGCTGTTGGATTTTGGTGATGTCTTGTGTGATTTTTTCGATGGAGGAGTACTGCTCTTTGAGTCGGTAGCGTCTGTTTGGGGAGATTTGGGTGGCGTAGCTCTCTATGTAGCGCTTGTCGATATAGCCGAAGTAAAACTGCCGAAACCCAAGTCGCAGCAGTTCGTCGATATCGTTTTGTTGGGAGATGCCTATGATGCATTTGGAAAAGTTCATGGGTTACTCTGAATTTTTACCGAGTCTTACTATTAAATGATGCTCTTATTTTATCAAGTGAAAGTTTTTTTATTTTACCGCGTTCATAGCGTTCTCTTCTGCTTTCAAGAACCTTCTTGTGCCATGCCGGTGATGTTAATGGGGTTTCGTTTTGTTTCAAGCTGTTCCATAATTGCTCCATAAGATAAACCTTTTGAGCCGGGGACATACTACTAATATTACTTATTGACATATCGAACTCCTTTGATGCCTCCACTATTTATCTATTTTGTTTTATTATACTCTGTTTTGGATATTTTTTCAATTTTTGGCGAGAGCAATGGGAATCGAACCCATACCGAGGATTGGAAGTCCTCCATCCAGTCTTAGAGGCTGGTGTGCTACCATTACACTATGCTCTCGTTTACTCTCGTTCCAACGCTTACCGCGGGAACGAGGGAAGAATTCGTAAAATTTGTAGCTACTTAAATTAGAAGTGAATTGCACTTATGATTTGAATGGGCGGTTTAAAAAAAGGCAGATATAAGATCTGCCTTTCAGGAGATATAGAACCAGGGAAAATTAATTTTATCTTTCCCAAATATCTCACCACTTTATAGTCACTCTTTGTCAAGGATATTTTTCACTTTCAACAACTACATCAGGACTATTCTAATATCAGCTTACTGATTTGCTTTCATCTCATTCACTTCAAGAAAATGTAATAGTTACTACTCATTGAACTTCATCATCATCTACCCAAGCTTTATAAGTATTATTACCTAAATCATCTATTGCTCCAATATGACTACCAGCTGTTACATCTATATGATCAAGAACTGGTGCTTGCTCATTTACTTTGATAGTAATATGATTTGACTCTGTTACTGCTCCATCATCATCTGTTGCTTTTGCATAATAAGTATATGTTCAAGCTGTATTTTCTGTAATACTTATACTTACTCATGTTCAAACTTTATTACCATTTCAATCAAACCACTCTATTTTTGTAACTGTACCATCTGGATCTGATGCATTTGCTGTTAAAGTAACAGTTTCTCATTCTGTTACTGTTGTTTTATCTGCTGAAACTGATATAGTTGGAGCTTGGTTTGGGGTTACATTGGCTGTGCGTATAGAAATTGCTTCTATCTTTGTCTCCTCTTCTTGAAGTTCAGGATTCTCTCCTTTGACTACAACCTGTACATTATACGTTCTGCCAGCAGATAGATTCTCTATCGTTTTGTTGGCATCAATAAAGGTACTATCAGTTGGAACTGCTATACTAAGTATTTGTCAATCGACAATAAGTTCTATTTCTTTCAGTCAATCCTGATCCTCAGCTTTAACATTGACGATTGCTTGGTTTTCAAAAACTTGCCCTACTTGATTGGCAGATACAGTCAATACATGATTGATTGTTTCAATGGGTGTCCTCTGTCATTTACACCCCACCATCAGATAAGATGCTATAATCGCTGAAAGCGCAATGGAGGTTCACTTTTTCATTTTTTCCCTTTTTCTACGCCACACCTCCAAAAGAGAGCTCTCTCTTCTTTGAATGTGTGGCAGAACAACCACAAAACCTTTTCTTCAGAGCATAACCGAACACTCAAGGGCATGGAAGACAAAGTGTCGTGTACCGAAGCTACAACGCTCTGTATGCTTACTTACCGGGTATCCCTCCCGGCCCTCGTCACACACAGCGCATAGCCACAACACCCTTTTCTTTTAAACCACCCCTTTTTGGTTCAAGCGACACCCTTTTGCCTAGCGGTAAACCCAAGCTACTCGGGCTCACTTGTTATGGTGAGTACTTGTTTGGTGTCTGTCAAATATCTAATATGCATATTATAAGGGATGTTTTCTTAAAAAAGTATGAAAGCAATCTATGCTAAAATTATAAAAAATCTGCGGGCGTGGCATAATGGCTGTGCGCTGGGCTTCAGACCCAGTATTGGACTTCCAATCCAGTTACGCGGGTTCGATTCCCGTCGCCCGCTCCAATACAAGAGAAATTTATGGCAAAACACTTCTACCATATCCCGCTACAAAATGCCCTACAGTTTGTCAAACAGCACAAAACCTGGCTCAACAGAGTAGCACAACACCCCAAAGAGCGCACCTACTACGCTCTGCTTGGCAAAAGCTACTACAACCTACAGATAGAAGAATTTATCCACTTTTTCAAGATAGACAAAAACATCGATGCAACACTCAAAAGTGTAGAGTATTTCCATAGTATTGGTTTCATTGGCACGATGCACAAAGTGCTCAACTTTTCACAATTTCAGGTAGATAAAGACAAAGAGATGAAAAAGAGCTTTTTCTACGCTTTTTGCTACCGCTATGCCAAAGAGGAGGCAGAGGGCTTTGAGCTCTTTATACAAAAGACACTGCTATACTACCACACAAGCTTCAACACCGAGTCCAACATATCAATAAACCATCAAGATATCTGCCATACTTTGGCAAAGAGCAGACATATCACCATCAAAGAGTCCTTTGGAGAGGAGGGAAAAGGGGTCTTTTTCAAACTCTTTTTAGATGGTGCCATCACCATAGAGGAGAAAGGTAAACGCATTAAGACACTTCGTAAAAAGGCATACAAACGGCTGCTCTATGTTATACTGGAGCGTGGGGAGTCACATAGGGTGTGAAATCTCGTACCTCATACGCGTTAATCGATAGTGAATATTATTCGCCAATTCAAACAATAAGTGCAATTTCTGAGAAAGTAACGTGAAAGAGAGGGTTAACCGATCATAGGTTATCCTTTTTTCACCACAAAACTAGGAATGCACTATGAAATATAAACAGTTAACCC
>JALUXB010000077.1 GCA_027019175.1 Sulfurovum sp.
CAATTACGCTTTCACCACCGAACTTTTTCACACCGAGTCTTCTTCCGGCTGAATCGCGGTTATTCTGTGTACTACCTTGACCTTTCTTATGTGCCATGACCTCTCCTTAAAAGATTTGCAGCTGACTACGCAGCGATTTTAGTGATACGGACTCTTGTGAAGTCTCTTCTGAAACCTCTTTTTGTTTTAGAGTCTTTTCTACGTCTTTTTTTGAAAGTGATAACTTTTTTATCACGCCCTTCGTTGATGACTTCAGCAGTGACTTTCGCACCCTCTACAAATGGAGCACCCACTTTGAGTTCACCGTCGTTCACTGCAAGTACTTCCGTGATTTCGATAGTAGCTTTCGGCTCAAGAGACATTTTGTCCAGTTTGAGGATATCTCCCTCTTGCACTTTGTATTGCTTACCACCATTTTTGATAATTGCGTACATCTATGGTCCTTCTATTTACTGTAATTCTACAAAAAGTTCGGAATTATACCCAAACAACAATTAAGTTTTGTTTAAAAAGAGTTTAGATTTCAGGTTTCAGAGTTCAGAAAAAAGAGATAACCATTATCAACGCCTAAATCCTAAATCCTAAATCCCAAATCCTAAATCCTAAATCCTAAATCCTAAATCCTAAATCCTAAATCCTGAATCCTGAATCCTAAATCCTACTCGCTCACTACCGCTACAGCATCGATCTCGACAAGTGCATTTTTCGGCAGCGTTTTAACCGCTACGGTACTGCGTGCAGGTTTGTGAGAGTCAAATGCCTCTTCGTACACTTCATTGACAACCGCAAAGTCGTTCATATCTGCCAAAAAGATCGTCGTTTTGATCACCTTCTCCATCGAGCTGCCGCTGGCTTCAAGGACGTTGCGAAGGTTTTGCAGCACCTGTTTTGCCTGCAGGATGACATTCTCTTTGAGGAGTTCGTCACTGCCATTGGGTTTAAGTGCTATCTGTCCCGATGTATAGACAAGTCCGTTGTGAACGACCGCCTGAGAGTATGGTCCTATCGCACTAGGTGCATTGTCGGTTTGCGTAAAAGTCATTGTTTCATCTCCTTTAAAGTTGTATTGAG
>JALUXB010000078.1 GCA_027019175.1 Sulfurovum sp.
TTTTTATGTGTGTAGAATTACAATTTGGACATCTTTTTTACAACCCATCTGTAGATAATCCCTTTTTAACTCCCATAGTATCGGGCTTTGCTTAGGTTTTTAGCAACCCGTTTCTTTACTTTAACTCTAAATAAAAGTGAATATTTTTCTATAAGAATTAGAAAACAATATGATAAAACGTTTGGCAGTACTGTTACTGTATGCCAAGAACTTACTCTATGTGTGCATAGGGCAGTGTGACAATATTGTAGGCGTCCGGAAGCTTTGTTGAAGGGAGGGTTTTCCAGCGTTTGGGAAGACGCATGGCAAGTTTCTCCGAGATAACATTCAGCATGGATTCTGCCTCCTTTAGAGGCATGGAGGAGACAGGTATAAACACTTGCACTTTTTCAGGCTCTCTGCCACGGTAAATGTAAAATGTTTCAATCTGCATTGTGTGAAACAGGTGTCTTGCAAGATGTGCAAACTGCAATGCTTCATTACCTTTGTATTCCAGTACCAGATAGTGCGTTTTCCCGTCTTCAACAAGAGGCACGGCGATGGTGTACTGTTTGTGAAGATGCTGGCTTAAAAGCAGTGGAGAAAGAGGTTCTTCAATGCGTTCAAATTTAGCGTAGAAGGTGCGGTTGTCGAACTGTATCTGTTCGACAACACGCGGACGTTTGATGTAGTAGTGGTCGCTTGCAAACTCAAGGTCGAAGACTTTGATGCGACTGCTCCTGTTAGTAGATAGGTTTGTCGTAGATGACAAAGTTGGAGGCAAGCTCTTTCATCTCTTCTTTGATCTTCGCATGCAGGGCACTGTCTTCGATGTTGTCAAGCACATCGGCAATTTTATTGGCGATGATCTCGAACTCCGCCTCTTTCATGCCGCGGCTTGTCAGTGCAGGCGAGCCGATACGGATACCCGAAGTGACGAATGGGCTGCGTGTTTCTCCCGGAACAGTGTTTTTGTTGACCGTGATACCCGCTGCGCCGAGTGCCGCATCGGCATCTTTTCCGGAGAAGTCTTTGTTCAGGAAGCTGACAAGTACCAGGT
>JALUXB010000079.1 GCA_027019175.1 Sulfurovum sp.
AGAATGGGGATGTTGTGGTACCACTTCAGCGGTGTCTGGCAGTGTTGGCATTTAGAAGCAGGGAATACAATGCTTTCTCCCTTGGGAATGCGGTAGATCACGACATTCAAAAACGATCCGATCATCGTTCCGAAAATAAATACGGTCAGTGCAGTTAAAAGTGTCAGTGTCATTTTAGTCCTCCAAAGCGACGGGTGCGCTGTTCATAGTCGGTGACGATATCATCGAGCTCCTGTGTGGTGAAGTCGGGCCAGAGTGTATGAGAAAAGTAAAACTCCGCATAGGAGATCTGCCAGAGCAGAAAGTTGGAAACACGCTCTTCACCGCTGGTACGGATGAGCAGATCAATGTCGCTGTAGGGTGTCTGCAAGGCAGCAGAGATGTCTGTTTCGGTAATTTCTGTTTTCCCCTCTGCAAGCAGTCTGTTCGCTGCGGCTGCGATTTCTGCGCGACCACCGTAGTTGAGGGCAAGTACGTGGGTAAGGTCTTTGTTGTGTCTGGTCGCCTCTTCAGTGGTGCGGATGCGTTCCTGCAGTTTTTTGGAAAAGGCATTGATGTCGCCGATGGCAAGAAAACGGATATTGTACTTCTGATAGGTTTCCAGTTCATTTTGGAGGTAGCGGTCAAGCAGGCGCATGAGAAAGTCTACTTCCAGTTTGGGGCGTTTCCAGTTTTCGGTACTGAAAGCGTAAAATGTGACCGTTTCAATGGTGGGGTGTTTGGCGCAGTAGGTAGTGATGTCACGAATGACTTCGGCACCTTTTTCGTGGCCTTTGGTACGGTTGAGTCCGCGTTGTGCGGCCCAGCGTCCGTTACCGTCCATAATGATAGCGAGATTTCTAAGGGGTGTATCAGTCATCGGCAAGTACTTTTGCTTCGTCAAGAATTTTCTGTGCCAGTGTCAGCTTGTCAGCTTTTCCAAGCGGTACGGCCTTGTCTTTGGTAATGAAGGTAATCTCGTTCTCGTCGCTGCCAAAGCTGCTGCTGTCCTGGAGCAGGTTGTAGCAGACGGCATCGACCTCTTTTTTTGTCAGCAGTGCTTTGGCATTTTCAAAACCGTTTTGGGCATCCATCTCCGCCTTGAAAGCGACGGTGCTGATGCCGTCTTTGTTCAAAGAGGCCAGAATATCAGGTGTTTGGGTCAGTTCAAGACACCACTCTTTGCCAAGGGCCTCTTTTTTGAGTTTTCCTTTTTGCGGGAACTTCGGTTTGTAGTCGCTCACTGCGGCGGCCATGAAGAGAAAAGGGCGTTTCTGGATGAGCATGCGGGGATCCGAAGAGTTCATACTCGCCTTGCTCATGATCCCCTTTTTCGCCACACGTACGGCATCCTGTGTATAGTCTAGCATCTCTTGGGCATCTTCGACAGGGATGGTATAGATTGATTTGGGAAGTTCATTGGTATCGGTTGTGGTCAGATAGCAGACATCCGCACCGCGCAGGTAGAGTGCGGTAGCCATCGCTTTGGCCATCTTGCCTGAAGAGTAGTTGCTCAGGTAGCGAACTTCGTCGATCTTTTCACGGGTACCGCCGCCGGTGACGACCACACGCCGGTCGCTCCAGAAAGGTTCGCGCAGCAGGGCACGCGCAGTTTGAAAAAATATCTCTTCCGGGTCGGCCAGTGCGCCGTTTCCGGTGTCACCGCAGGCGAGCAGCTTGCTTTGGGGCTCTATGATCTCGATGTCATTAACCTTGAGCATCTTGATCGACCCTTCTGTGTAGTGGTTCTTGAGCATCTGTGTGTTGGCGGCAGGGGCAACCAGCAGTGTTCCTTTAAACGCCAGTGCAGTCTGCAGCAGAATATTGTCGGCAATGCCCTTGGAGAGCTTGTTGATGCTGTTTGCAGTGGCAGGGGCGATGACAAAGACTTCACACTGCTTGCCAAGGTCAATGTGGTTGAGTGTACCGCTCCAGCTTTCACTCTTTTCAGTCAGCACGGGGTTGCGGGTAAGTGCTTCAAAGGTCAGTGCCGAGACAAAACGCTCTGCAGAAGGGGTCATGACCACATGCACATCCACACCTGCCTTAACAAAAAGCCGTGCTGCATCGCATGCTTTGTATGCAGAGATACTGCCTGTAACACCAAGAAGGACTTTTCTGCCCGTAAGATCGATCTGCATTATTTCACTCCGAAGAATTTGTAAAAGAATCCCGCAACAATTTTGAGCGGACTTCTTGAGACGGCAAGTGCACCTTGCTGTATGTTTTTGTTCACGGTCGTTCCCGCAGCGATGATGACATCGTCTTCAACGGTTACGGGAGCGACAAGCTGGGTGTCGGAACCGACAAAGACATTTTTCCCAATGTGGGTAGGGTATTTCTTCTTGCCGTCGTAGTTGCAGGTGATGACCCCCGCACCGATGTTGCTTCCTTCATCGATGGTCGCATCGCCGAGGTAGGCGAGGTGTCCGGCTTTGACACCGGAAAGGGTCGATTTTTTTACTTCTACGAAGTTTCCGATATGGGTACTTTTAAGCACGGAGCCTGGTCTGATGCGTCCCATGGGACCTACATCAGAGTGTTCAATGTGTGAATCTTCCACAACCGAGCCGGCTTTTATATGCGCTTCAACAAGCGTACTTTTGCCAATGATACTCACACCGTTTTCGAGTGTACACTCTCCTTCAAATGTCGCGCGGCAGTCGATGTAGATGGTCTCCGGCAGCCGCATGATGACACCTTGCATCATCAGATTTTCTTTGATGCGCCGCTGCATGATCTCTTCGGCACGTGCAAGGTCGAGTTTGGAGTTGACCCCTTTGAACTCCTCTTCTGCTACAAAGACGGGATGGACATGTTTGCCCTCTTCCACGGCCATTTTAATGATGTCGGTCAGGTAGTACTCCTTCTGGGCATTGTTGTTGTCAAGCTGGGGAATATAGCGTTCCAGCAGCGAAGTATCGACAGCATAAATGCCTGCGTTGACCGTTTTGACCTTCAACTGCTCGGGGGTACAGTCTTTCTGTTCGACAATCTCTTTGACTTCACCGTTTTCTATGATGACCCTGCCGTAGCCGTTTGGATTGTCCAGTTCGATGACGGACATGTTGATGTCGGCATTGCCGTCTGTCAGTGCATGCAGTGACGCTTCGGTAATGAGCGGCATGTCACCGTTGAGGATGAGGGTACGGCTATGTTTGGGATGCACCCCTTTCATCGCCCCTCCTGTACCGGGGAACTGCGCCGCATCCTGAAGATGGAAACGGATGTTGTCATAATGGGTGTTGATCTCTGTTTCAATGCGCTCCGCCTGATGGTGCAGTACGACGGTAATGTCGTCGGAGACAGCAACAGCGGCATCAATGGCGTGAAAGAGCATCGGTTTTCCGCTGATTTCGTGGAGGACTTTGGGTTTGGAAGATTTCATTCTCGTTCCCTGCCCCGCGGCAAGGATGACAACGCTGATGGACATGCTAAAGCCTTTTTCATGAGCGATAGTATCGCTGTGATTGTTATCGTGATTATATCGAATTGAAATTAAGGGGGGTGATTTTACAGGCTTCTTTTTGATGATGAGTAATAGAGTAGTAATGCTTGTAGCTTATGATTCGAAAGTGCACATACTTCAATTGAAAGGATTTACCATGAAAGAATTGATAAGTAAAGTTGTGATCTTCAGTGTGATACTGGTTGGCGTATCACTCTATACCGTTATTTCATTTTTTAATGCCGAAGCGGCATAGGCTTCAACCTGTCTGGACACCAACACACTCTTGTTCCAACGTTATGCGTTGGAATGCATACCTCACACGCATACTATAATTACTAATCATTTTTCCGGATTTCCAAATTTTTACATCCCCAACAGGAACTCTGTTTGATAAATTAGACCGATATGTCAAGTACACTTTCTCAAAATTGGCTAAAATACGCCTAAAGATTTACTCAACAGGAAACGATTGTGAAATGTAAACATTTTGGAAGCTGTGGGTCGTGTAGTCTGTATGCTGTGGACTATGATGCACAACTGGCGCAGAAAAAAGAGAGGGTGGCCGCATTGCTTGCACCGTTTTACGAAGGTAAGCTGGCGGTGTTTGACTCTCCGGATGCACACTACCGGGCTCGGGCGGAGTTTCGCATTTGGCATGAGGGGGAAGTGTGCCATTATGCCATGGGGAACATTACGAAGAACGGGGCGGTCAACATTGAAGAGTGTCCCAAAGTCATCGAGCCCATTGAGAAGCGGATGTGGAAACTGCTTGATGCTGTAAACGCATCGCCTGATGTACTGAAGAAAAAACTTTTTGCCGTGGAGTTCCTGGCAACAACGACAGACGCGTGCCTTGTGACAATGCTTTATCACCGAAAGCTTGATGAAGCGTGGAGTGAGGCGGCCAAAGCACTTGAGATGCAACTTGATTGCAGCATCATGGGACGCAGCCGAAAACAGAAAGTGGTACTCTCCAAAGAGTATGTTACAGAGTCACTTGATATTGACGGCACACCCTACCAATACGTGGAGTATGAGAGCGGCTTTACACAGCCTAACCCTGCTGTGAATATCAAGATGATCGAATGGGCAATCGCACAGGCGAAAAAGACGGGTGGAGGAGATCTGCTCGAAGCCTACTGTGGACTGGGCAACTTCACGCTGCCGCTTTCGAGACACTTCAGCAAAGTGCTGGCAACCGAGATCAGCAAGCGCTCCATTCAGGCGGCGCTGGAGAACTGTATGCTCAACGGCATTGACAACATTACCTTTGTGCGGCTTGCTTCCGAAGAGCTGACAGAAGCGTTACGCGGAGATCGGGAATTCAACCGCCTTAGAGGGGTCGATCTGGCATCGTACGATTTTTCTACTGTACTGGTCGATCCGCCGAGAGCGGGGCTGGATGCGGGGACTGCAACGCTTATTGGAAATATGGAGCACATCATCTATATCTCCTGCAATCCTGACACCCTTGCACGTGATCTGGAGACACTGACACAGACCCATGAGGTGGTAGAAGCCGCAATCTTCGACCAGTTCCCCCACACCGATCATATCGAGAGCGGTGTCTTTCTCAAACGCCGCGCGTAACGCTTAGGTGATCAGCAATATCCAGGTGGTACCGATGGTAAGGAAGACTACGGTGTTAAGCAGTGTAATGAGGCCGCCTACACGGTAGATCTCTCCGGCTTCAAGATAGCCGCTTCCGACATAGATGACGTTTGCCGAAGATCCCTGCGGGGTGATGACGGCATTGAAGTTGGTGGCAAAGAGAAGCATGAAGGCCATCAGTTCTGCCGGTACGCCCGCTTTGACCGCAACGCCTAAAAAAACAGAAAAGAGTGCAAGCATCTGAGCGGTCTGGGACACGAAGAAGTAATGTATGAGCACATACGCAACAATGAGGATGACATAGGCTACCGGCCAGCTTAGCCCTTCAATGACCTCCGAAACATTCATCCCGATCCATCCCATAAACCCGAATTTGTTCAAAAAGAGAGACATGGCATAGAGAATAGCGAACCACACCAGTGTTTCCAGCGCTTTTCCCTCTTTTGCAAGGTCGGTGATGGTGAAGATATTGGCAAGCATCAGGATGCCCAGTCCAAGAAAGGCAACGGCAGTTTTGTTGATCTGCGGTACGAAGGATGATGCGATCCAGAGTATGACCATGCCGATGAACACTATGGCCATGATCTTTTCATTGCGGTGTACAGGCCCCATGTGTTTTAGTGCCTCTTCTGCAATTTGCGGTGCATTGGGAGTCTCTTTGATCTCCGGTGGATAGATCTTCATCAGTACCCGCGGAATGAGAAAATAGAGTACCATCACCGGCACGACTGCCGCCAGTGCCCAGGAGGTATAGGTGATCTCCACGCCAAACGCCTTTGCCATCTTCGCACCGGCAGGGTTGGCAGCCATCGCCGTCAGCCAGAGTGCGGAGGAGATAGTCAGCCCTGCCATTGAAGACATCATCAAATAAGCGCCGAGTTTTTTTCGCGTACCGTCAGCAACTTTCGAACCGCTGTCTGCCGCAAGGGCATTGACGATGGGGAAGAGTACGCCAGAGCGCGCGGTGTTGCTTGGAAAAGCAGGTGCAATGAACATATCCGCAGCCATCACCGAGTAGGAGAGACCGAGGCTGGTCTTGCCAAAACGCTTGATGATCAAAAAGGCGATACGTTTTCCAAGCCCGGATTTGATGACCCCTCTTGCAATGAGAAAGGCAACGATAATGAGCAGAATCCAGTCTTCGCTGAAGCCGGTAAATGCCTGTTTTGCTGTCAGTGTTCCCGTCAATACCGCAGCTGACACACCAAGAATCGATGCGGTAAAGATGGGTGTTGCATTGAGAATGACAGCCAGAATGGCAGCAGAGAAAATGGTGAAAAGGTGCCAGGCTGTCTGTGCGGTAAAGGCAAGGTCTCCATGCGGCATTTTCGCGACGAATGTTTCGAGACTGCCAGGCACAGGCAGAAACCACATCAGCAGCGCAAGAAGCAGAACGACTGCCTGCAGAATGTGCTGTTTGTGTTTTTGGTAGGGACGGTGAGACATATCACTTCCTTCTATCTTTGTCTATTGACAGAAATCATACATTAACTTTACATAGAGGGACATTGTTAGTATTTTCTAAGTTGGATGAAGGCACAATTGTTTTATATATGGTGTAACAGGAGGATATATATGAGTACGCAGGAACAGGTAAAAAAGATAGCCTTGGCAGTCGTATTGGCTGCCATTGCCTTTGGACTGATGATAACGTCATTTACGCCTCAGCAGTCGGGTCTCATTGCTGCCATTGTACTGATGGTAACGCTTTGGAGCAATGAAGGGCTGCCACTGGCAGTGGTTTCTCTGCTGCCTATTGTCATGTTTCCGGCTATGGGTATTTTGACGACAAAGGCAACAACGGTCAATTATGCCAATCCCATTATCTACCTCTTTTTGGGAGGCTTTCTCATTGCCATTGCGGTGGAAAAGACGGGGCTGCACAAGTGGATTGCCAACAAGATGCTGGGTATTTTTCCAAGCAGTGTACGGGGAATCATCTTTGCGCTCATCATCACTTCCGGACTGCTCAGCTCCGTACTCTCCAACACCACCACAACCCTGCTGCTGTTGCCCATAGCCCTCTTCCTGACCGATGAGGTGAAAGTGAAGATGCGGCTGGCACTGGGGATCGCCTACGGGGCGAGTATCGGGGGCATTCTCACCCCCATCGGCACGCCGCCAAACCTTATTTTGATGGGGCTTATGGATGAATTCGGGATGAAAACGATCCCTTTCATGCAGTGGATCGTGCTTGTTGCACCGTTGGTGTTTGTTATGTTCATCGTTGTGGGTTTTGTATTGAGCATGGGGCTTAAAGACCATCGTATTGAAGAGAATCTGGAAAAGAAAAACCTTGACGGCAATCAGAAACGGGTACTGGGTATTTTGGCGGGGCTGATCCTGCTGCTGCTCATCAATGCGCCCATCAAACCCTACTACAGCGGACTGGGACTGAGTGAGCCGGCCATTCTGCTGGGTGCGGGGCTGCTGCTCTTTGTGCCGCCGTTGAATATCCTCAACTGGATGGAAGACAAAGAGAACATCCCCTACCGCATTATGTTCCTTTTTGGGGCAGGGTTTGCTATTGCCGCAGCCTTCACCAAGACAGGCATGGCCGGAGAGATCGCGAACTATCTCATCTCCTTTACCGGGCTTTCGCTGCTGACCTTCATCATTATTGTAGCGACCATGATCACCTTTACCACAGAGATCACCAGCAACACGGCACTCATCTCCATCATGCTGCCCATACTCTATGAAGTGGGTCAGAAGACCGGTGTAGATGCGACACTCATCATGATGGTAGCAACTGTCTGTGCCTCTTATGCCTTTATGCTGCCTATCGCCACACCGCCAAATGCTATTGCCATGAGTTCGGGGGTGGTCAATGTCAGAACCATGGCAGCCTACGGTTTTGTCTTTAACATTGTGGGAATCATATTGATTGTGACAATCGCCTATACCTACTGGAGAGGGATTTTGTAAAGGTGGGGAAAGCAGCACAGGGCGTGCCGCTTTTGTTTTAGTGCATCAAATTTCTGTGTTCAACCATTGCGCAGAGGTTCTGTACCACTGTCATGCCGGCATTTCTGGCTTTCTCAGCCGCTGCGTTGTTGACCAGCCCCTGCTGTCCCCAGAAGACCTTTACATCACCGCGTTCAATACAGGCATCGGCAATGGCATCAAATGCAGCGGGTTTTCTGAAAATATCGACCATATCGACCTCAAAAGGAATCTCTTTGAGAGAGCGGTAGACCTTTTCACCGAGAATGGTTTCTTCTTTGGGGTAGACCGGTACAATTTTGTAACCGGCTTCCTGAAGATATTTGGCGACACGGTGGCTTGGTTTGCTCGGATCCGGAGAGAGCCCCAGTACGGCTATAGTCTTGACACTGTCAAAGATTGCTTTGATCTCTTCTTTGTTGCTGTTTACGGTGGGAAATTCACATTCCATGTATAATCCTTTGGTTTTAGGTTTGTTGAAACTTCAAATCCTGAAGTATTTTTTCTACGGTAGACTTCAGAGCAGGAAGTTTCTCGTCACATACATAGTAGATCTCTTGTGCATCCAGGTCAAAATAGTGATGAGAAATGATATCCCGAATCCCTTTTGCACCCTTCCAGTCTACTTGAGGATATTTCTTCAATAGTGCATGGTTTGTAATTTTATCTATATTTTTAAGCGTTTCACCTATGGCAATGAGTTTCATACAGATAGAATCCAATTTCTCCATCCCTTCTGGAGAGTCAAGGAAGAAATCACTGCTGTCTACTATTTCAAATCTTGCAAGAATGATGTCGGTAGCCTCTAAGATCTGTTCAAGTAGTTCACGTGTAAGTGCTTTATCATACATAAATAGCTTCTTGGTCTATTCTTTTTTTAAGATAAGGATTCATCCTCTTTCTAAGTCGTACAATATCGACACTTTTATGAAAAAGGTTTTGGAGATCCTCTTTAATGTGAACAAGCATGAACATATCAGGTGTTGTTGTTTCTATGCAAATATCAATATCACTTGCTTCTGTTGCTTCGCCGCGTGCTACTGAACCAAAGATACCAATATTTTCGATACCATATTTGTGATGATTCTTTTGCTTATATTGTGATAACAGATTCAAGATATAATCACGATTCACACCTGCTCCTCTCTACCTGTAATCCGATTTCAAATTATAACATACCTGCTTACCCTATACTTTAACTTTTATTGTCTTAAGGTTGCCACAAGCCGTTTGGGGTGTAAAAAGAGGCTTAGCGCATCGGTCACCTCTTTGCACACCAGTGTAGAAGCAAGCATTGTGGGAGTGGCACAGCCCTCTTCACCGAAAATGGCGATGCCCAGTGCTGCACTTTCAAGCATTGCTGCATCATTGTTGCCGTTGCCCAGTGCCGCGCATGTTTCAGCCCCAAGTGAGGCGATATAGTCGGCTTTTTCCTGTGTATGGTCACTGCTTGAGAGCACTTTTACGGTAACAGGACAGTCTGCAAGCTGTGTGGCTACACTTCCAAAGGTATCGGCAGTAATGACATGGATCGTATAGCTTTTGGAAAGCGTTTCGAAAAGCACTTTGACTTCTGGGTAAACCATACCGTCTTTGGCAATGGTGCCGTTATAGTCACAGACAATGTGCCTGATATTGAGTGTTTTGAAGTTTGGTATCTCTATCATTCTTAATGTCCCGGTGATATAATTTCCAATCATTTCTGCACAAAACAAAGTGCAGTGATTTGAAACATTATATCAGATAAAAGGTTGTTTTATGGAATCTGTCAAACTTACAGAATACAGTCACGGCGCAGGATGCGGGTGTAAAATTTCACCAATGCTGCTTGAAGAGATACTCTGCACCACACAGGAGGTCAGTGACTTTCCCCAACTGCTTGTAGGTAACAGCAACAAAGACGATGCGGCAGCTTTCGACCTTGGTAACGGCACTTCCGTGCTTTCGACGACAGACTTTTTCATGCCTATTGTCGATGATCCGTTTACATTTGGAAAAATTGCGGCAACCAATGCGCTGAGTGACATCTACGCCATGGGCGGCAAACCTCTGATGGCCATCTCCATTTTCGGCTGGCCTATTGACAAACTCTCTGCCGATGTGGGACGCGAGGTCATAGACGGCGGGCGCGCCATTTGTGAAGAGGCAGGCATTCCGCTTGCCGGCGGCCACTCCATTGACTCCCCTGAACCCATCTTCGGACTTGCTGCAACAGGGCTGGTCAACAACAGTGACCTGATGCAAAATGACAGTGCAGAGGAGGGGTGCTACATCTTCCTTACCAAACCCATTGGCATCGGTATCCTCTCTACCGCGCAGAAGCAGAAAAAGATCGAAGAGGGACACATTGATCCGGCGATCGAAGCGATGACGACACTCAACAAAGTCGGTGCCGATCTCGCACCGCTTGAGGGTGTCGTGGCGATGACCGATGTGACCGGTTTCGGACTCCTTGGACACCTGAGTGAGATCTGTGAAGCCAGCAATATCGGTGCGAAAGTCTGGTTTGACAAAGTGCCCCTGCTGCCCAATGTGGAGCGTTACCGGCAGGAGGGGTGTATTGCGGGCGGATCACGCAAGAACTTTGCCAGCTACGGCGACAAGATCAGCGAAATGACACAGCAGCAGCGTGAACTGCTCTGCGATCCGCAAACCTCCGGAGGGCTGCTGGTCATCGTCAAAAAAGAGGGGCTTGATGCATTCCATGATGTCTGTGAAAAAGCCGGTCTCTCTCTGGAGCCCATCGGCGAGACAACGGCACAAAAAGGTGCGCATCTCATAGAGGTTCTCTAATGGCGCAACTTCCCCTCAGTGACGATTTCCGCTCCATTGTACTTGAGAATACACCGCTTATCGATGTACGTGCGCCGGTAGAGTTTGAAAAAGGCGCTTTCCCGGGTGCAGCCAATCTGCCGCTTATGACAGATGAAGAGCGTCATCTGGTAGGTATCAAGTACAAAGAAGAGGGGAATACCGAAGCAGTCAGGCTCGGGCACAAACTGGTCGGAGGCGATGTCAAAGAGGCGCGTATTGCAGCATGGCAAAGCTTTATCGACGCACATCCTGAAGCGAAACTCTACTGTTTCAGGGGAGGGCAGCGCTCACAGATAGCCCAGCAGTGGATACATGAGTCGGGCAAAGATATCGTACGGCTGAAGGGAGGCTACAAAGCGTTCCGAAACTACCTGATGGAAGAGACGGAGCGTTCGACAGAAAAGTTCTCTCCGCTTATTCTGGGCGGCCGTACCGGGTCGGGAAAGACGATTTTGCTGCAAGAGATAGCCAATGCCATCGATCTGGAAGGAATTGCCAACCACCGCGGCTCCTCTTTTGGACGAAAGATCACCCCACAGCCGACAGCGATAAATTTTGAAAACGCACTTGCCTACAACCTGATCCAAAAACTCGATAAAGGGTTCAAACACCTTGTCTTTGAAGATGAAGGCAAAAGCGTGGGGCGGCTCTATCTGCCCAAAAAGCTCTGGGAACATCTGGGACCCGCACCTCTGGTGATTCTGGAGACACCTGACGAAGAGAGGGTGAACATTACCGTAGATGAGTATGTCACACAGGCGCAGCAGATGTACCAAAAAGCTTTTGACGAAAAGGGGCTGGAGCTATGGGCGGAAGACATCCGTGCGGCAATGGCACGCATTCAGAAGCGGCTTGGCGGCCTGCGCTACAAAGAGGTAAGCAGACTGTTTGAAGAGGCATTTGCCAAACAGAAAGCAGGGAGTGCGGCAAGTGCCTATGATGCATGGGCAGCGTATCTGCTCAAAGAGTATTACGACCCGATGTATGACTACCAGATCGAAAAGAACAGCGACCGCATTGTATTCAAGGGCAGTGCCGATGCGGTACGGGAGTATCTCTCTCAGTACCGTTAGCGCCTTGCAGGAATCTGGCGCCTCTTTTTCGCTATAATTGCTCCAATTTATTTTCAGGAAGAAGTATGTTGAGTCTGGAACAGGTCAAAGAAGCCTATGCACGTCTGGAGGGAGTGGTACACCATACCCCGTTCTCCTATGCGCCGATACTGAGTGAAATGAGCGGCTATGAGGTTTACCTCAAAAAAGAGAATTTGCAGCGTACAGGTGCGTTTAAACTGCGCGGCGCTTTCAACAAGATCGCTACACTGGTTGAAGCGGGAAGAAAGGGCGGTGTGGTTGCGGCAAGTGCCGGGAACCATGCACAGGGAGTCGCATTTGCGGCAAACCACTTTGGTATTGAGGCGACCATCGTTATGCCCGAATCGACGCCGCTTACCAAAGTGCAGGGGGTCAAAGCGTTCGGTGCGAATGTTATTTTAAAAGGTGCTAACTACGACGAAGCCTACGCGCATGCAGTGAAGTTCGCGGAAGAGAAGGACTTTGATTTCGTACACCCTTTTACCGACGAAGAGGTCATGGCGGGTCAGGGAACTGTGGCACTTGAGATGCTCGAAGCGCAGCCCGATCTTGATGCAATGGTCATTCCTGTCGGCGGCGGCGGGCTGATTGCAGGTATGGCGACAGCGGCAAAGGCGCTCAAGCACGACATTGAAATTGTCGGTGTCTCAGCAGAAGGTGCCCCGGCCATGCGACAATCCTACGAAGCGAAAAAACCTATCGATACAACCTCGGTACGCACCATTGCAGACGGTATTGCCGTACGTGACACATCCCCTATCACACTGGAGTACATTCTCAAATATGTTGACCGTTTCGAAGGGGTGTGTGAAGATGAGATCGCTTCAGCCATACTCTTTTTGCTTGAGGGGCAGAAAGTGTTGGTGGAGGGGGCAGGCTCTGTCGGTGTAGCGGCACTGATGCACGGCAAACTTGACCTTCCCAAAGGCAGCAAAGTAGGCATTGTACTCAGTGGCGGGAACATCGATGTGACAATGCTTTCACTTATCATCGAAAAGGGCTTGATGAAGTCCGCACGCAAGATGAAACTGCTGGTGACACTGGTGGACAAACCGGGCGCACTCCAGAGCTTTACACAGATTCTGACCGATGTAGGGGCGAACATTGTCCAGATAGGGTATGACAGAACTTCCATCGATCTGGAATTTGGTGATGCGAATGTTTCAGTCGCACTGGAGACCAAAGGTGTGGAGCATCAGGAGCAGATACGCAAAAAGCTCAAAGAGGGCGGATTTTCTTTTAAAGAAGAGCACTGATAAAATTAGAAATTAGAAATTAGAAATTAGAAATTAGAAATTAGAAATTAGAAATTGGGGATGGTATGATTGCGATCGATCTGGGATCCAACACGGTACGTGTGCTGGAGTTTGACTGCCGCCATATGCGTGCGACGGCTGCGTTTGAAAAAATTGTCAAAACTGCCGACAAGCTGGGTGGTACCGGGGTCATTGACCATGAAGCGGTCGACCGTGTCATCTATGCCCTCAAAGAAGCACAGGCAAAGATCGATTTTGCCGGACAGGAAGTGCGCGCGGTAACGACTGAAGCGGTACGCCGTGCCGAAAATGCCGAAGCGGTGCTTGCGCGTATTGAAAAAGAGACAGGTGTGCGTTTTGAGATTATCGACGGGCAGCAGGAGGCGGCACTGACACTCAAGGCGGTGCGTTTCCGGCTTAACAAGCTCTGCCGTGCTTCAGAGAACTTTGTGCTGGTGGATATCGGCGGCGGCTCAACGGAGATTGTCTTTGTGTACGGCAGCAAAGTGATGATGAAGAGCTTTCCCGTTGGCATTGTCACCATCGCGCAGCAGTATGAGAGCCTTGAAGCGATAGAAGCAGCACTGCCGCAGGAGATGCTTTCCATGCAGATGTTCGCTGCTGAAGTGTATGCTACGCGGGGAAGAGCCGAGACTTTTGTAGCGACAGCAGGAACGCCGACAACCGTGGCTGCAATGAAACTGGGGCAGACCTATGCCACCTACGATGCCAACCGTATCAACGGAACCATCCTGGAAAAAACAGAGCTTGATCTTTACCTCAAAAAACTGCTTGAGATGCCTTTTGAGAAACGGGAGGAGACAGTAGGCACAGGCCGAAGCGACCTGATCGCAGCAGGTATTCTCATCTTCAAACACCTCTACACCATACTGGAACAGCAGCGCTGCATCGTTGTCGACGACGGCCTCCGCGAAGGCGTGGCGATAGATGCATGTGAAAATGCGTAGCCGTGTCACTTTTTTACGCTTCAAGCATAAATAGGATAAAAAAACTCTCATTTAAAATACTTACCCATCACTTCTAATCTTATTTCGCTATAATCGGGGATTAAAAAACTACAACAATGGAGTGTCGACCATGCAGATGAGTGGTGCACAGATGGTGTGTGAGGCGATCATCGCCGAGGGTGTCAAGACCGTTTTCGGTTACCCCGGCGGAGCGATCATGCACGTATATGACGAGATTTACAAGCAAAACGGGTTTGAACACATACTGACCCGCCATGAGCAGGCAGCGGTACACGCTGCAGACGGATATGCAAGAGCGACAGGCGAGGTCGGGGTAGCGATGGTCACCTCAGGTCCCGGATTTACCAACGCGGTCACAGGACTTGCAACTGCCTATATGGACTCTATTCCCATGGTCGTCATTTCCGGTCAGGTACCGCTTTCGCTCATCGGAACCGACGGGTTTCAGGAGATCGATGCGGTGGGTATTTCAAGACCCTGTACCAAGCATAACTTCCTGGTACGCTCCCTTGAAGAGCTGCCGCGTATTCTCAAAGAGGCATTTTACCTTGCCCGCAGCGGAAGACCCGGCCCTATCCTTGTCGACATTCCAAAGGATATTACCGTTGAGATAGGCGAGTTCAAATACCCGGATTCAGTTCATATTCCAAGCTACAAACCGACCTACAAAGGCAACAACCGTCAGATTGAGAAAGCGGTAGAAGCGATCAAAAAGGCCAAGAAACCGCTGCTGTACATCGGTGGCGGTGTCGTACTTTCCAATGCCTACAAACTGGTACGCGAACTGGCGGAAAAAACGCAGATCCCGGCTGTGGAAACACTCATGGCACGTGGTGTTATGGGTGCGAAGAACCCACTGCTTCTGGGGATGCTCGGTATGCATGGAAACTATGCTTCGAACATGGCAATGAGTGAGACCGACCTTGTCATTTCACTCGGTGCACGTTTTGATGACCGTGTTACAGGAAAACTCTCGGAGTTTGCCAAATATGCAGATATCATCCACGTTGACATCGATCCGGCAAACATCGCCAAACTGGTCGATGTGGACTACCCCATTGTCGGAGATGTTGCACAGGTTGTACAAAAGATGCTGCCGATGCTTGATGATGTCAACACAGACCGCTATCAGGCGTGGCGTGAAATTCTCAAGCGTTATGACGAACTGCATCCGCAGTCCTATGTCGACAGCGATGAGGTCATCAAGCCGCAGTGGGCCATCGAGCGTCTCGGTGAACTGGTAGGCGAGCAGGCGATCATTACTTCAGATGTCGGGCAGCACCAGATGTGGGCGGCGCAGCACTATCCGTTTGACCGTCCGAGACAGTGGATCAACTCCGGCGGTCTGGGAACCATGGGCTTCGGGCTTCCCGCAGCCATCGGTGCCAAGCGGGCACATCCTGAAAAGACGGTCATCAACATTACCGGTGACGGTTCGATTCTGATGAACGTTCAGGAGCTGGTAACAGCAGCCGAGTACAAGATTCCGGTGATCAATGTCATTTTGAACAACCACTTTCTGGGGATGGTGCGCCAGTGGCAAACCTTCTTTTATGACAAACGCTATTCTGAAACCGACCTGAGTTATCAGCCAAACTGGAAACAGCTTGTTGAAGCATGTGGCGGTATCGGGTATGATGTTACAACCAAAGAAGAGTTCGATGCGGCACTTCAAGATGCGATTGAACAGGACAAGGTCTGCTTTATGAACGTAGCGGTAAACCGTTTTGAAAATGTACTGCCGATGGTACCGGCTGGTGGAGCACTTTTCAATATGATGCTGCCGCCGAAGATTGAAAAAGAGGGGGAGAAGTAATGACAAACAGTAACGATGAAAGACGTGTCATCTCCGTCGTTGTGATGAATGAAAGTTCAGTCCTTGCACGTATTACCGCACTCTTCGCGGGGCGTGGGTACAACATTGAGTCGCTGACGGTTGCACCCATACCTTATACGGATATGTCACATATTACCATTGAGACAAGAGGCAATGCCCGTGTAATGGAGCAGATCACCAAGCAGCTGCACAAGCTCATTCCTGTCTATAAAGTCATCGAGCATGAAGAGATGGTTGAAAAAGAGATGGTGCTGGTGAAATTCCCCATTGCAGAAAATCTCAGTGATATTGCGGCACTGGCATCTGCCTATAACGGCGGTATTGTCAATGTCGGCAAAGAGATGGTTGTTGCCCAGGTTGCCGACGAACCAAAGCGTGTCAAACACTTTATCGAAGCTGCCGAGCGCTACAACCCGTGTGAGATCGTACGCGGCGGCGTTGTAGCCATTGAACGGTAAGCGATTGTTTCCGTAGGGTGTTGTCACCCGACAACACCTTTGTGTATGACTTCAATACAATCCAACCCTTTGCACAAGGATAATCATGACCTACAAACTTTCCCAAATTGCACAACACCTTCAGATAGATTTTCAGGGTAATGATGTTGACATAGACGGCATCCATACACTTGCCGAAGCAACATCTGCCCAATTGAGTTTTTTCAATGACAGCAAATATGCCGCCCTTTTACCCAAGACCAAGGCAGCAGCGGTACTCATTGCTCCGGAGTATGCATCGCAACTGCCTGAAGGTACGGTTGCGCTGATAACCGATGAGCCCTACCTCAAGCTGGCAGAGGCTTCAAAACTCTTTGCACATTCTGTCAGTACGCTGACAGAGATGCCGCATATGGGAGAGGAGTGTGACATCGACGATACGGCAAGATTTGGCAGAGGAGTGACACTTGGCAGCAATGTTACCATTATGGCAGGGTGCTATCTGGGTGACAATGTGACAGTAGGGGACAATACACTGCTTTACCCCAATGTTACGCTTTACCATGCAACGGAGATTGGGAAAAACTGTATTATTCACAGCGGTACGGTTGTCGGCTGTGACGGCTACGGTTTTGCCCATACGAAAATGGGAGAGCATGTCAAAATTTACCAAAACGGCAAGGTTGTTATTGAAGATGCGGTAGAGATAGGCGCCAACTGTGCCATTGATCGGGCAGTATTCGGGGTAACACGCATTAGAAAAGGTACGAAGCTGGATAACCTCATTCAGGTTGCACACAACTGTGACGTGGGTGAACACACTTTGATGGCGGCGCAGGTAGGACTGGCCGGTTCGACAAAACTGGGGCGCAATGTCGTCATGGGCGGTCAGAGTGCTACGGCAGGACATCTTGAAGTGGGAGACTTTGCCACAATTGCCGGCAAAGGCGGTGTGACCAAATCACTTGAAGGCGGCAAGACCTATGCCGGGTTCCCTGCCATCGATATACGTTTGTGGCGCCGTATGCAGGCAGCATTAATGAGATTGGTCAAAAACCGTTAACCTTTTATGTCTATAATCAGGTATACGAAAAATTGATTAAAAAAGGAGTGAATCATGAGTGGAAAAGTGACAGAAATCGCCGAGATGAATCTCAGTGGTACCAAAGACGGAAAGATCACAGTGACAACAATAGAAGAGCCTTACGGGGCAGGAAGTGAAAGTGTTGCAAGCATCGGTATTGCACTTCAGGCAAATGCGGAAGAGCCGGACTGGAAAGTGCATATTCCCAAAGCGAATATCGATGCAGTGATCGATGCGCTTCAAAAAGCCAAAGCATCTATGTAAAGGAGAAGACTACTTCTCCTCCTGTGCTTTCATCGATCTGTACTGCTTCAGTGCAGCCTGCATAGAATCAGGATCGGGTATTTTACGCCCGGCAATGTAACCGACAATATTTCCCTCTTCATCAAGTTTGGGTTTGATCCAGACAACCACCAGATAATACTTGCCGTCTGCCCGCATGTTTTTTACATAGCCTTCCCAGTAATGCCCGTCTTTGATCGTTTCCCACATCTGTTTGAATGCCGCTTTTGGCATATCTGGATGTCTGTTAATGTTGTGGGGTGAACCGATAAGCTCCTCTTTACTGTAACCCGTCATATCACGAAATTTACGGTTGGCATAGGTGATAATACCGGCAGTATCGGTCTCTGTAATCATAACACCGCCGTCAAAGGGTACCTCTTCATCGACCGGATCGGGTTTGGTGATCTCTTTGCCGGTGATGATGTTTTTAATGGTTCGTCCCATTGTTTTATCCTTCTGAGTAGGTAATTGAAGAAAAAGGCAAGAAGGAAAGCAGTGTAGGATGGCAACCTGGCGATCCTCATGGGACCCATGGCTTTCCGTCCCTGCCTCTCAGCAGGTTTGGCTTTTTCAGAATGATGAATAATTATAGCATTTTTCTCTTGATAATACCACAAGATAATAACAAATAAGTGCGTAATGGGATTTAACCATACTTTGATACAATTGCATATTATTCCGTATGCAGAACATACGATACAAAAGGAAAACCGTGTCTGTCAAAGAAACGATCAATCGGCTCATTGAAGAGCGTATACTTGTCATCGACGGTGCTATGGGAACACAGATCCAGGATCTTGATGTTCCCAAAGAAGCGTGGATAGACCATCAAGGGCGTGACCAGGAAGGGTGTAACGAACTGCTTAATGATACAGCCCCGGAGCTTATCGGCCGTATTCACAAACGGTATGCCATGGCAGGAGCGGATTTGATCAAGACCAATACCTTCGGTACGATGCCGTGGGTACTGGATGAGTATGATCTGGGTGAGCGTGCCTATGAACTCTCCAAAAAAGGCGCAGAGCTTGTCAAGCAAATTTGCGAAGAGTACAGCACTCCGGAGCAGCCGCGTTTTGTACTGGGCTCCATTGGGCCTGGTACCAAACTGCCTTCTTTGGGGCATATTCACTATGATGAGATGTATGCCGGCTATAAAATTGTTGCAGAAGGGCTTATTGACGGGGGATGTGATGTTTTCCTGCTGGAAACCTGTCAGGATCCGCTGCAGATCAAAGCTGCACTGCATGCCTGTCAGGATGCCAATGCCGCCAAGAGTACCGACCTTCCGATTATGGTTTCCGTTACCATTGAGTTGAGCGGTTCGATGCTTATCGGTACCGATGCCGCAACAATCGTAACCATTATGGAACCTTTTGACATTCTCTCACTTGGGCTTAACTGCGGTACCGGGCCGGAACAGGCGAAAAAACACCTCAAAGTATTTAGTGAACTGTGTAATATTCCGCTTTCTATCCACGCCAATGCGGGGCTGCCCCAAAACCGCGGGGGGTATACCTACTATCCTATGGGACCTGACGAGTTTACCGCCAAACAGCTTGAATTTACCGAATTTGACGGTGTGAGTTTCCTTGGGGGCTGCTGCGGTACAACCCCTCAGCATATTCAGGCACTTAAAAAAGCGGTAGGAACGCTCAAGCCAAAAGCGCCAACAGGATCCATCAAACCAAGTATCGCTTCACTTTTCAACACGGTCGACCTTTTTCAGGAGCCGGCACCGCTGCTCATTGGAGAGCGTAGCAATGCAACGGGCTCCAAAGCCTTTCGTGAGCTGATTCTTGCCGGTGACTATGAAGGAACGCTGACAGTCGGACAGGCACAGGTACGTGACGGTGCCCACTGTCTGGATGTCAACGTCGAGTTTGCCGGACGTGACGGTGCGAAAGATATGCGTGCAGTCATGGAGCTTTACAACCAGAAGATACCACTGCCGCTGATGCCCGATGCGACCCGTGTCAATACGATGGAAGAGGGGCTCAAGTGCATCGGCGGCAAGCCCATCATCAACTCGGTCAACCTTGAAGATGGTGAGGAGAAGCTCGATGCAATCTGCGGCCTGGCGAAAAAGTATGGTACAGCACTGGTCTGTCTGACCATTGATGAGAGAGGGATGGCGAAGACCAAAGAGGAGAAAATAGCCGTAGCTGAACGGCTTTACGACCTCTGTGTCAACCGCCACGGTATTGCACCGCACAACCTCATTTTTGATGTGCTGACCTTTACCGTAGGTTCAGGTGATGAGGAGTACCGTGATGCTGCCATCCAGACACTTGAAGCCATACGCGAACTGCACAAGCGACACCCCGAAGTAGGCTCGACACTGGGACTGAGCAACATCTCGTTCGGTCTGGACAAAAATGCCCGTATGTACCTCAACTCGGTCTTTTTACACCACTGTATCGAAGCGGGGCTTACCTCTGTCATCATTAACGTCAAGCATATTATTCCTCTGAGCAAAATGAGCAAAGAGGACATTGAAGTATGTGAAGAGCTGCTTTTCCACCCTGATGATCAGTCACTCTTCAAGTTTATTGAACACTTCTCGGACAAAGTGGTTGATACCGAAGCGAACGATGAAGCATATGAAGCGATGAATACCGAAGAGAAGATCGCACGACTTCTGATGGATGGGGATAAGGAGCGAATGATCCCGCTGGTCGAAGAGGCGCGTAAAGAGATTCACCCAGACCGCATTGTCAACGAGATACTTATCGATGCGATGAAAGTGGTGGGTGAACTCTTTGGAAGCGGACAGATGCAGCTGCCTTTCGTGCTTCAGAGTGCGGAGACGATGAAAGCGACCGTCGATTACCTTAACCCCTACCTGACCAAACAGGAGAAGGAGACCGATACGACACTTGTCATCGGTACGGTCAAGGGGGATGTGCACGATGTAGGCAAAAACCTGGTTGATATTATCCTCTCCAATAACGGTTTCAAGGTGATCAATGTCGGTATCAAAACCGAGCTTGAGACCTATCTGGATGTGATGAAGGAAAAAGAGATCCAGGCAATCGGTATGAGCGGGCTGCTGGTCAAATCAACCGCTGTTATGAAGGACAACCTTGAGACAATGGCCGAAATGGGACTGACCATTCCGGTACTTCTTGGCGGTGCGGCACTGACACGTTCCTTTGTAGATGACTTCTGCCGGCCAATATACAAAGGGCCTATTTTTTATTGCCGTGATGCCTTTGACGGGGTAGTGGCGATGAGCCGTATCGAGAAGTACAATGAGGAGATTAAAACCAATCCCGATGCGGTGCTTGAGACAAGACTGGCAGGCGATATGGTTGAACGTACCCAAAAGAAAGAGAAGAAAGAGGTGGTCATTCCGCCGTTCGAAGAGATACAGCTGCCTGAGCCTGTTGATATTCCCACCCCACCGTTCTGGGGACGCCGTGTGCTGCAAAAAGCGGACCTTGATCTTGACACGGTCTTTGAATGGGTCAACAAAAAGACGGTCATCAAGATGCACTGGGGCTACAAAAAAGGCAAAATGGACAAAGCTGAGTATGAGAAGATGCTCGAAGAGAAGGTTTACCCTGCCTATGAACGTCTCAAACGTGAATTCATTGAAAAGGATCTCTTTGAGCCAACGATTATCTACGGCTACTATCCGGTGCGAAGCAACGACCAGGAATTGCTTGTTTTCCCTGAAGTGGAAGGGTGGAATGTGGATGCCAATGCCAATCGTGAGCCTTTCAAAGAAGTTGTAGGACGTGCGGAGTATGCGTTCAGTTTTCCAAGACAGCGCAGAAAGCCCTACCGTGCGCTCAGTGATTTCTTCAGACATGAGCGGCACGACGTGCTGGGTATCACCTGTGTGAGTGCCGGTTCGAAATTCTCTGCTTATGAAAAGGAACTCTACGATGCCGGAAAGTACCTCGAGTACAATATGGTGCACGGCTTCTCGGTAGAGCTGGCAGAAGCGCTGGCAGAGGTGGCGCACAAGCAGATACGTATCGATCTTGACAGACTGGGCAAAGATGAAAAACCAAACCTGCGTGATGTGCGGATGAACCGCTACCCCGGAGCGCGTTACTCCTTTGGCTACCCCGCCTGTCCGGATCTGGAGCAAAGCCGCATTATCTTTGACCTGTTAAAGCCTGAAGAGTTTGGTATAGAACTGAGTGAAACGTTCCAGATACATCCTGAACAGAGTACCACCGCACTGGTGGTTCACCACCCCAAAGCGACATACTATGCTGTGTAGGGTAATGTGATGGAGAAGAAAAAGGTTCCCTGCCGCTACTGCAAACACGACGTGGAAAAGGGGATACGCCGCTGTCCCTACTGCGGGACGCACAATCCCTCCATGAATGTCAAACAGGCGTTTGTCTGGACGGTAGGGTTTATAGTTTTTCTTTATTTTACGGCGTTTGTCTTGAAACAGTTTCAGTAAAACGGTATTGTTCTATTGTTATGGCTCAGGGAGCAATACCTTTGTAAAACTTTGGTAAAATAGCATCAAAAAGCAGAGATAATTATGGAAATCCAAAAAGGCATTTACCGACACTACAAAGGCAATGAGTATGAAGTGCTGATGGTGGCACGCCATTCCGAGACCGAGGAGCCGATGGTAGTCTACCGTGCGCTGTACGGTGACTATGGGATATGGGTGAGACCATATGAAATGTTCGTAGAAAAAGTGAAAGTAGGCGGACAGATGGTGGATCGGTTTACGTTTTTGTATGCGTAGTATCAAATACCCTCCATCCTCCGCGCCTCAAAATATACCAGCCTCTCCTCAGAAAAACGGAACGATATCTCGATAGGCCGGCAGCATACTTCGCAGTCCTCAATATATTCGCTCTCCTCTTCACTTGGGTCAAGCACCATTGAAATGGCCTCCCAACAGTAGGGGCAGGTAAAAAAGTGTTCCATTATTCTTTCCTTTTACTATCACTTTTCTGAAACCATTTTGTCAACCAGTTTGGCAACGTACATCCGTTGCAGTTGCCTGTGCGTTCACAGCGGGTCATTTGAATGTTCCGCCAGAGCATAAAGGCAAACCCGGCAGCAATGAGAAGCTGCAAGGCTGCCATATTGTAGTAGCCTTCTATGAGGTTTTGGATGCCCATGACGAGGAAGAGGATGGTGATGATGAGGCACATGGTGGGTTCCTGATTTTTATGTGATTGTATTATACTTCTTTTGATTAAACAAACTTTTATAGTAAATCTATGTTTTCTTCCTACTTTTTTAGAAAAAGTAGGCAAAAATCGTCATTTTTGCAATTGTGCGGACGATGCTTTATGCGCCTTGCTTCGCAAATATGGGCGCATACACACCTGCACAAAAGGTGCAAAAGTGACACAAACATGAAGAGAAGTAAGTAAAGGAATGAAATGTCAAAAATTATTGAGTATTTTGAGAGATTGACGCAGATACCGCACTGTTCGAAGGAGGCGGAGGGGTTGTGTGATTTTCTGGTGGCGTTTGCGAAAGAGAGAGGCTATGAGGTAGAGGTGGATGATGCGAAGAACATCTATGTTTGCAAAGGAACACCCAGACTCTGCCTGCAGGCGCATTACGATATGGTCTGTATGGGAAAGGCACCGCAGATAGAGACATACGTCGAAGAGGGGTGGATGAAGGCCAAGGAGTCATCTTTGGGAGCAGACAACGGTATGGCAGTGGCGATGATGATGCAGCTGATGGATGAGGGGAAGGTACTGGAGTTTCTCTTTACCTCTGACGAGGAGATAGGGCTCATCGGTGCCAATGCTCTGGCGTTTGACCTGAAAGCGGAGTATATGCTCAACCTTGACAGTGAGGATGAAGCAGAGGTGTACATCGGGTGTGCCGGAGGCGCGGACATTACGGCATTTAAGCAGGATGACTACGTTGAGGGAAGCGGTACCTGTTATGAGGTTGCCGTCAACAGATTGCCGGGTGGACATTCTGGAGTGGATATTGACAAAGGTATCCCCTCTGCCATTAAGGTGCTTGGCAGCTACCTCAAAGAGGCAGGGGTGACACAGCTTGTGAGTATGTATGCCGGAGAGCGGCGCAATGCCATTCCTGCCAATGCGGTAGCCGTTGTGCGAAGTGAAACGCCGCTTGAAGCCAAAGAAGGTGTGACAGTTCGGGTGTTGAACGAGTTTCCCGATATTCTCAAAGAGGGGGCAAAGGTCATCGAACTCATCAATGCCTTCAAACATGGTGTGCATGAGATGAACGAGGAACTCGGCATTCCGCACACCAGCATCAACCTTGCCATCATCACCGCAGATGAAAAGGGTGGATTGACTGTAGAAACAAGTGCCAGAGCGATGGATATGGATGCCCTTGACACACTGACACAGGAGACGGTGACACTGTTTGGCGTGTATGGTTTCAAGACAAGTGTGGAGGACAAATATCCTGCATGGAAGCCTGATGTGACCGACTTTACCAAACTGGTCGATGCCAAGATGCGTGAAGTATTTGGAGAAAGCAAGCTGATGGCCATTCACGCGGGGCTCGAGTGCGGGGTAATCGCCCAGAAGTATCCGCAGATAAAGTTCGCCTCCATCGGCCCGACCATCCGCTACCCGCACTCGACACGGGAGATGGTAAAGCTCAATTCGGTGGCGAAGACATTTGATGTGCTTAACAGGGTGATTGAATCAGTATAAATGATTGTTTTCATCAAAACTGATTAAGAAAAAGAGGAGTAAAATAGAAGAATATACTTATTTCCAAGGAGACTAAATGACCCTGTTCGAAGATGTAGCATACATCAAAAAGAGAGTGACAGACGACAAAGAGACGCTAAAGGCAGTAAAAGAGCTTGAAAAGAACCTTCATCTGCTCAAGACCAAAGAGGGGCTGACGCAGCTTATGAAGAAAAAGAAAGTTGCGAAGATCATTCGAAATGTAGAATATGAAGAAGAACTCAAAGCGCTGCAGGTGGAACTGATCAAACTGCAAAACTGGGTCTTTGAGAATAACAAGCGGGTCATGATCATCTTCGAAGGGCGCGATGCAGCAGGAAAGGGTGGTGCGATCAAACGTTTTACCCAGTATCTCAATCCCCGGAAATTTCGGGTTGTTGCATTACAGAAACCAACAGAGGTTGAAACAGGACAGTTTTATTTTCAGCGTTATTTCCAGCATCTTCCCAACCCGGGAGAGATCACTTTCTTTGACAGAAGCTGGTACAACCGTGCGATTGTCGAACCGGTTTTTGACTTCTGTACCCCCGAACAGTATGAAAAGTTTATGAAAGAGGTACCGGAGATTGAACATGCGCTCGTAGATGACGGTATCATTCTGATTAAATTTTGGTTTTCCATCAAAAAAGAGACGCAGCATAAGCGTTTTGAAGAACGTAAAACAAATCCGCTCAAACGCTGGAAGCTTAGTCCGGTCGATGAAAAGGCGCAGGAGATGTGGGACAAGGTTACCTACTACAAAGAGGAGATGTTCAGCCGTACCCATACCGGATTCGCGCCATGGATCATTGTCGACAGCAACGATAAAAAAAGTGCCAGACTCGAGTCGATACGCTTTGTACTCTCCTCGATCGATTATGACGGTAAACATGATGCGAAGATCAATCTGCACCATGACCCCGAGGTGGTCGAGCGTTACCACCGAAGGTCGCACAGCGAGAATTAGACTTTGAAACTCTCCGTTGTTTTGCAGTAGGGTTTCATAAAACAGCCATCACATTCAGGTTTGACAGCCTTGCAGCGGTAACGTCCAAAAAGTACCATCGCCTGATGAAGAAGGTGCAGGTCGGTTTTGAATTTCTTTGTCAGCTCTTCTTCACATTTGACAGCTGTGGGCGCGTCACAAAGCCCAAGGCGGTGTGCGACGCGGTAGACATGGGTATCGACCGCCATCAGGTTTGCACCGGTGTACTCTATCATTACCACGTTGGCAGTTTTCTGTCCTACACCTGCAAGCTTGACAAGCTCGTCGCGCTCAAGCGGTATCTCTCCGTTGTAGTTCTCGACAACACTTTGTGCCATCTTGATGAGGTTTTTGGCCTTGTTGTTGAAGAAGGAGCATGTATTAATGTAAGATTTCACTTCGTCAAGGTCTGCCTTTGCCAGAGAAACCGGGTCAGGGTAGCGTTCAAACAGAGCCGGTGTAATGATGTTGACCCGTTTGTCCGTACACTGTGCAGAGAGCATGACAGCAACAAGCAGTTCATAAAGATTGCGATAGTTCAGCTCGGTTACTGAATCCGGATAGTGTTCGAGGAACAGTTTTTTAATCGCTTCGATCTCTTTTTTTGTCGCTTTTTTTACCTTTTTAGCCATAGTGACTCAACTCCTTAGAAAATCTTAGCATAACGCGTAATTGTTAATGAATTGTTTAACTATAACAGATATACTAACTCCACTTATAATTTTCAACTCAAAAGGACAAGAGTATATGTTAAAACTTGCAAAAACTTCACTAATCGCAGTGGCTGTTATGGCAACATCCGTTGTTGCTTCGGACATTCTGGTGACCGTTAACGGACACAATATTACCAAAAAAGATGCCGAGGCATTTGTAAGTGCGACATCGCCAAATGCACACTACGAGCAGTTGACGCCTCAGCAAAAAGCGCTGGTCAAGAAGACACTGGTTGAAAAAGCACTCTTTGCAGAGGTAGCGAAAAAAGAAGGAATTGACAAGACTCCTGAATTCAAGCGTAACATGGAGAAGATCGGTAACGAGCTTGCCGTGAACATGTGGATGAAGAAGCAGATGGACAATGCTGTTGTCAGCGACAGTGAAGCGAAGGCATTTTATGACAAGAACAAAGATAAGTTCAAAATGCCGGAACTTGTGCATGCAAGACATATTCTTGTGAAAGATGAAAAGACTGCCAATGATATTATCAAGCAGCTTCAAGGGCTTAAAGGTGACAAGCTGAAGGCGAAGTTCATTGAGCTGGCGAAAGCAAAGTCTACCGGTCCTTCAGCAGCAAAAGGCGGTGATCTCGGTAAGTTCAAGAAGGGACAGATGGTTCCTGCCTTCTCAAAAGCGGTCTGGTCGCTCAAGCCGGGTGAAATTACAACCAAACCGGTGAAAACACAGTTTGGATACCATGTAATCTACCTTGAAAGCAAAGAAGCTCCCAAGACAGTTCCCTATGAAGCTGTTAAAAGCAGAATCATTGCATCGCTCAAGCAGCAGGAATTTGCAAAGAAAATTGCGGAAATGGCTAAAGAGCTGAGAAGCAAAGCAAAAATTGTCGATATGGAAAAAGACGCAAGCGCAAGCAAATAATTTAGAGTCTTGGAGGGGGAGGAGAAATGAAACGATCGTTTATAGCGCTTGGCGTTGTTTGTCTGCTTGGTATATCGCCGGTAATGGCAGACCACTTGAAAGACAGGTTGAGCGGCATGCTTAATGAGAAAGATGATACGCCTGGAATGGTGAATCTCAACGGCCTCGGTATGGGAGCCGGAAGACCTGCCAAGCCTGTGAGCCGGTCAGCAAAGGCAGTTGTTGCTACGGTCAATGGAAAAAAAATTCTTAAAAAAGAGGCAGATGCCTATCTTTCCGAGCGTACCAAAGGAAAGGTGAAAGATTTTGACCTTCTGCCAAACAAACAGCGCCTGGCACTCATTAAAGAAATGTCGCTACCCCTTGTTTTGGCACAGGAAGCACAAAAAAAACTCTCTAAAGAAGAGGAAAATGCAGTATTTTCCCGTTTATGGATGCAGAAAAAAGCAGCCGATCTCAATGTAAGCAATGAAGCGATTGCCCAGGCATACGAAAAGATCAAAGCACGGGCAAAAGCACAGAGTGCGCTTGCCCAGGTTCCTCCCCTTGAAAAAATCAAAGAGCGTATCAAAATGCAGATCGCCGAACAACAGATTGTGAAAGATCTGATGCGGGGTGTACAGGTTCGTGTTGAACCGAATTCGGATACGGTTGCGGGATATGCCGGTATGATGGCAATCAGTGTGGATGATGTGAACAAAGCACTTCAGATGATGACCAAAGGCAAGGCTACCTGGGCGACATTGCCTCCTCAGGATAAAGTACGTGTACTGGAGATGGTTGCGCCTCGGCAGATGATTGCACTGGCAGCCAATAATCAGTTGAGTAAAGCACAAAAAGAGAATGCGCTGACCAACTACTGGATGCAGAAACAGCTTGCCAATGTATCGGTGAGTGATGATGAGGTCAAAAAGCGTTATGCCAAGATCAAAAAACGGCTTGCGAAATCGAAAAAGAAATTACCGCCGCTTGAAAAGCTCGCTCCGGCGTTGAAGCTTGAACTCGCCAAAGAGAAACTGGTAAGTGACCTGATGAAGCATGCACGTATAAAACTTATGAAATAAACCAAACAGAAATAAAGGAACATATAACGATGTCAACAAAAGTGATGGATGCCATATCGGCAGGTGTTGTAACCGGTGATGACCTGCAGACACTTTTTTCAATTGCAAAAGCAGATGAATTTGCCATTCCGGCAGTCAATGTAGTCAGTACCCCTTCGGTCAATGCCGTGATGGAAGCAGCCAAAAAAGTTAACTCTCCGGTGATCGTTCAGTTCAGTAACGGCGGTGCGGCATATTATGCAGGAAAGGGTATCGACTCTCAAACAGGAGCAGTACTGGGGGCTATTTCCGGTGCACAGCACGTCCATACGCTTGCCGAAGCGTACGGTGTACCTGTGGTATTGCACACCGACCATGCGGCGCGAAAGCTTCTGCCGTGGATTGATGCGCTTCTTGATGCGAGTGAAGCACACTTTGAAAAGACGGGAAAACCGCTCTATTCTTCCCATATGATAGACCTCTCCGAAGAGCCGATAGAGGAAAATATTGAAACCTGTAAACGCTATCTTGAGCGTATGAGCAAGATGGGAATGACACTTGAGATCGAGCTTGGTATCACTGGCGGAGAAGAGGATGGTGTCGACAATACCGAAGTGGACAACAAACTGCTCTACACACAGCCCGAAGAGGTGGCCTACGCGTACGAAGAGCTGATGAAAGTTTCCGACAAGTTCACCGTTGCAGCTTCTTTTGGAAATGTTCACGGTGTCTACAAGCCGGGCAATGTTATTTTGCGTCCGGAAATTCTTGACAACTCCCAGAAGTATATCGAACAGAAGTTCAAAACAGAACCAAAACCTGTCAACTTCGTCTTCCATGGCGGATCGGGAAGCGAGCTCAAGGATATTCGTGAAGCGATCAGCTACGGTGTGATCAAAATGAATATCGATACCGATACCCAGTGGGCGTTCTGGGATGGTGTTCGCGGTTATGTGGCAAAATACCACGACTATCTGCAAGGACAGATCGGTAACCCCGAAGGTGAGGATAAACCGAACAAAAGTTATTACGATCCTCGCAAGTGGCTCCGCGCCGGTGAGGAGTCTATGGTCAAACGTCTTGAGCAGGCGTACGAAGATCTCAACTGTATCGGACGTAATTAATACACGTAGGGTGCGTAATCACGCACCTCGACCTCATGGCACAATTAAATCTTCCTTCTCCCATCCAAACCGTTACCTTTGAAAACCATACCTTCTATCTCAAACGTGATGACCTGATCCATCCCGATTTCTCCGGGAACAAAGCCCGTAAATTTCACTACTTCCTCACCCATGATTTTCCTCATATTAACAAGATTGTCTCTTATGGCTCCGCTCAATCCAATGCGATGTACTCCCTATCGGTGTTGGCGAAGATGAAAGGGTGGCAGTTTGAATACTATGTAGATCATATTGCCGATTACCTGAAGGAAAATCCTCAGGGAAACTACAAAGAAGCAATTGAAAACAATACTGTTTTCAAAGTGAATAGTGAAGAGTTAAGAGTGAAGAGTGATAATGTTTTGTTTATAGAGGAGGGTGGTCGGCAGAGTGAGGCGGAGTATGGTATCAAGTTATTGGCAGAGGAGATTCTTGACTGGCAAAAAGAGAACAATATCAAAGAGCTCAATGTGTTCCTTCCCTCCGGTACCGGCACAACAGCACTCTACCTCCAAAAATCATTCTCAATCATCCATCATCCATCATCCATCAAAGTATTTACGACTCCTTGTGTGGGTGATAGCGACTATCTGAAAAAACAGTTTACTATGCTTGAAGCCGATGAGAACTACCATCCAACCATACTTTCATTGCCCAAAAAGCACCATTTTGGAAAACTTTATCGAGAAAATTACGAAATTTGGCTAAAATTACAACAACAAACGGGCATAGTCTTTGACCTGCTTTATGACCCTTTGGGATGGCGTACGCTGCTTGCTCATAGTGAGCTTTTGTGTAAGCCGTTACTATACATCCATCAAGGCGGTCTGTTGGGAAATGAGAGTATGCTGCTACGATATATGCGGAAGTTTCCACATATATCGAGTGAATAGTTAATAGTGAAGAGTGAATAGTTTTGGTATAATTTCTTTCAGAAATCTTTTATGAATGCAGGGTGCGTAACCACGCACCTTCATACCGTTACAATGAAATCGCCTATTCAAAACATAAGTGCAATTCACCTAAAATCAAGCAGCGATTTCCTTGCTGAATTCTTCAAAAAAGACCTCATAAGGCGTCCTGAATCCAAGTACTTTTCGCGGTCTGTGATTTAACTTCT
>JALUXB010000080.1 GCA_027019175.1 Sulfurovum sp.
AGGTATGATGATACCACTCGCCGTTGTATTTACCTCTTCGACTCTTTCTACAAGCAGTCTGTCACCAAGTGGTTTGAAGTTCATCTTTAAATCCTCCGTATCTGTTTGATTTTGTATCGCGATTGTACAACATTTTTTTAAGAATGTCAATAACATTTAGTCTATTTGACTAAAACTTTCTTCAAATTTTTGTACAGCTTTTTTTAAACTGGCACATTTTGTGTTATAATTGCAGCAAAAAAGAGTATAGGAGTGTAATGTAATGGAAAAAAAACAAAAGAAAATTGTACTTTTTACGTCTCCAGGCTGCAAATGGTGTACAGTAGCCAAGGAGTATTTTAAAAAAAACGGTTTGAAATTCAAACAGATTGATATCAGCAAAGATACCAAAGCTGCAGAGGACTGTGCCAGACATGGATGCCGGGGAGTGCCGGTCGTATTGGTAGGAAGCCGCTGGATCTGCGGATTTGACCAAAAAGCGATAGAAAAAGCACTCGGTTAAGCATTTTTAACCCTACTTTAAGAAAGAATGGACTAAAATCACGGCCTCCAAAGACACGTCAAGGTAGCTCAGCTGGTTAGAGCGCTGGTCTCATAAGCCGGAGGTCGAGGGTTCAAGTCCCTCTCTTGACACCACTTTCAAAAATAAAATATTTAATCCACCTTTTTACACTTTCTTACTATAATTCCATAACATTTTACAGGCAGGTTCCTTTTTATGATCGATCTTAAATATATAGAGAAAAATTTTGACGAAGCGGCGGCAAAGCTGAAGAAGAAGGGGGTTGATCCCCAGACACTCGAAAAGCTTAAAACCCTCTTTGGCCAGCTTAAAGAGGCAAATTCGGCACTTGAAGCGGCACAGGCAGAGCAGAACAGTATGTCCAAACTCTTTGGGCAATACAAGCGCGAGGGCAAAGATATCGGTGAGTTGAAGGCGAAGGTAGATGCAAATAAAGAACGTATCGCACAGCTTCAGGAAAATGCGAGAAAGGCAGAGGCAGCACTTTACGAAGTGGCACTTGCCATACCTAACTTTCCGGACGATTCTGTTCCCGAAGGGAAAGATGAAGAGGATAATGTAGAACTTCGCAAAGTTTTAGAGCCGAGAGTATTCGATTTTGAGCCGCTGGAACACTGGGCGCTGGCTGAAAAGAACGGCTGGATCGATTTTGAGCGCGGTGTCAAACTGGCGAAGAGCCGTTTTTCCGTACTGCGCGGTGATGCAGCAAGACTGGAGCGTGCGCTCATCAACTTCTTTCTTGACACCAACAGGGAAAAAGGCTTTGAGGAGCTCTGCGTCCCCTTTATGAACAATGCACAGATGCTGCAAGGGACAGGTCAGTTGCCAAAGTTTGAGGATGATCTTTTCAAGATAGAAGGAGAAGATCTTTATCTGATCCCGACTGCCGAAGTGCCTCTGACCAATATGTACAACGATGAAATTTTACCGGAAAGTGAATTGCCGGTACTGATGACAGGCTACACCCCCTGTTTTAGAAAAGAAGCGGGGAGTGCGGGACGTGATACCCGTGGGATGATCCGCCAGCATCAGTTTGACAAAGTTGAGATGGTTGCCATCGCCCATCCGGACAGGAGCGATGACGTTTTTGAGATGATGGTGCAGAATGCTTCCGATATCCTTACTGCTCTTGGGCTGCCACATCGTGTGGTAGAACTCTGTACGGGTGACCTGGGCTTCTCTGCAGCTCGGACGATCGACCTTGAAGTATGGCTGCCGGGACAGAACAAGTACCGGGAAATCAGCTCTATCTCCAATACCCGTGACTTCCAGGCACGTCGTGCCAAGATCCGTTTCAAAGACGGCAAGAAGAACAAACTGGTGCATACCTTGAACGGTTCGGCACTGGCTGTGGGAAGAACACTTATTGCTATTATGGAGAATTATCAGAATGAAGATGGGAGTATTGAGATTCCTGAAGTGTTGAAGAAGTATATGTAATATTTCTTGTTATTGGTCATTGGTGTATTGGGGGTGGGTATTGTCGCGTAGGGTGCGTAATCACGCACCTTCAAACCATTTTCCAAAAAATAATGTTCTTCTTATCCAATGAATGTAAAAGGTGCGTGTTTACGCACCTTACGGGTTATAAAATAACTTTATGTGGTCTCTCTTTCAACTTTCCTTCCATACTCAGGTAACTGTTGAGCGCGCCAATGTAGGCTCTGGCACTGGCGAGCATCGTATCGATGTGCAGGCCGTGGCCTATGACAGCGGGCTCGTCATTGAAACTGACTTTAACGGTAACGTTTGCAAGTGCATCTTTACCTTCTGATACCGATTTCACACGATACTCATCGAGTCTTCCTGTATAGCCGGTAATACGGTCGATCGCTTTGAATACTGCATCGATGGTACCGCCGCCGATGCTGGCATCCATAATCTCTCCCTCTTGGGTTTTGATCTTGACTGCTGCACTGGGTACGCCTTCACTGCAATCCATCAGTTGAAGTGACATAATTTCGAATACTTGTGTCGCTTTGGTCATTTCATTGGTCACCAGTGCGCGGATATCGTCATCGTAAATCTCTTTTTTACGGTCAGCCAATATTTTAAAGCGCTCGAAAGCACGGTTGAGTGCTTCATCATCAAGTGTGAACCCGAGTTTTGCAAGCTTGTCTTTGAATGCCGCGCGCCCGGAGTGTTTGCCAAGTACCAGTGTATCGCTCAAGTCAAGTCCGATATCTTCGGGACGAATGATTTCATAGGTCTCTTTGTGTTTTAATACACCGTCTTGATGAATACCACTTTCATGTGCAAAGGCATTCTTCCCGACAATGGCTTTGTTAGGCTGCGGTTCAATGCCTGTAATGGTGGCGATAAGCCTACTGGTAGGGTAAATCTCTTTGGTGTTGATATTTGTATTAAATGCTCCAAAGACATCATGTCTCACTTTCAGTGCCATGACAATCTCTTCAAGTGCGGCATTTCCTGCCCGCTCGCCAAGTCCGTTGATGGTACACTCTACCTGTCTTGCACCGTTCATCACCGCTTCAAGTGAATTGGCCACACCCAAACCCAGGTCATTGTGGTTGTGTACAGAGATGATCGCTCTGCCTTTGGTGTATTCGCTCATCTCCTTGACCATTGCGCCAATTTCAAACGGAAGTCTGAAACCGACGGTATCGGGAAGGTTGATGGTAGTTGCACCCGCTTCAATAACGGCATCGGAAATCTCTTTCATGAAACCGATCTCTGAACGTCCTGCATCTTCACAGCTGAACTCTACATCTTCTACAAAGGTACGTGCATAGGTTACGGCATCGACAGCCCGTTTAATGACCTCGTCTGGTTTCATCTTCAGTTTGTACTCCATATGGATGGGACTGGTTGCAATAAAGGTGTGAATACGCTTTTTCTCAGCTTTAGCAATTGCTTCTCCTGCAGCCTTTATGTCTCTTTCGAGTGCACGAGCCAAAGAACAGACGGTAGAGGTTTTTACCCGCTGGGCAATCTTGTCAATGGCATCGAAGTCCCCCGGACTTGCCGCAGCAAATCCCGCTTCGATGATGTCTACACCCAAACGCTCAAGCTGTGCGGCGATCTGGATTTTCTCTTCGGTATTCATGGAGGCACCGGGGCTCTGTTCCCCGTCACGCAATGTGGTGTCAAATATTTTAATGTTTTCTGTTGTCATATTGTTTGCCTTGTTGTCTATAGTACCGTTAGAATCATGGTTAAAACGGTAGAAAAATTGTCTAATTCTACCCAAAAAGGGGTTAATTAGAAACTAAAAGGGTAAAAAGGGTTATGGGAAGATTATAGAGATAGCAGTAGGAGAGTGGTTTCTTGTGTGAAAATGGTGTGCTGCTGCATAAAGTGTTTCATGTGACTCTCCTGTTTGAATTTTCGGCAAGTATACTTGTTTTTTTACAGTTTGTCAACCGGGAGGAGGGCATCAGCCCTCGTTTTTCCCAGTTTCGTTTTCATCTGCAGTACTTCCTGTCTGTGCTTCAGCACGCTTCTGGGCACGATCTGCTTTTTCTTCTTCACTTTTGGCAACCTGTGCTTTGTGTGCGAGACGGCTTTCCATATTATGCTCTTTTTCGAAGTTTTCAATGATCTTTCGAACCGTACTGCCCTCGATCACTTCTGCTTCAAGCAGCTCTTTTGCCATAGCGTCAATGGCGCCTTTGTAGAGTTCAAGCGTCTCTTTAACGTACGTGTAACGTTCATTGAGGGTACGTTTGATGTACTCATCCATCTCCTCTGCCATTTTTTCACTGTAGTCAGTACTGACAGCCCCGGCACCAAGGAAAGAGTTCTGGCTGCGGGAAAGAACCATCAGTCCTGCTACTTCGGTCATACCGTAAACGGAGATCATATCTTTCAAAATCGCTGTAGCACGGTCAAGGTCGTTGCCTGCACCCGTGCTGATCTCGCCAATAAAAACTTCTTCTGCCGCACGTCCGCCAAGCAGTACTTCAACTTCGGCAATGAGTTCATGTTTTTGCTTGAGGAAACGCTCTTCATCTTCAGGAAGATGCAGTGTATAGCCCAGCGCACCAAGACCTCTTGGGATAATGGAAACCTTTGTCACACGTGTCGCCCCTTCGGTCAGCTCCGCCATCAGGGCGTGGCCGCTTTCGTGGTAGGCAACGATCTTCTTCTCTTTTTCGTTGATCTTTCGGTTTTTCTTTTCCAGACCCACAAACGAGCGTTCGATCGCTTCAAGCAGGTCTGACTGCTCTATCTGCTTCTTGTTCTGGCGCCCGGCAAGCAGGGCCGCTTCGTTGATGATATTCGCAAGATCTGCACCTGCAAGGCCGGCTGTCTGTTTTGCTACCACTTCAAGGTCGACATCTGGTGCAAGTTTGACATCTTTGGAGTGGACTTTCAAAATGGCAAGACGCCCTTCATAGTCGGGTTTGTCCACCAGTACCTGACGGTCGAAACGTCCGGCACGCAGCAGGGCGGCATCGAGGGTTTCGGGGCGGTTGGTGGCGGCAAGTACAATAACCGGAGTGTCCGTACCAAAGCCGTCCATCTCTGCAAGCAGCTGGTTGAGTGTCTGTTCACGCTCATCATTACCGCCCATTTGTCCGCCGGAGGCTCTGGATTTACCGATGGCATCGATCTCGTCGATGAAGATGATAGAAGGTGCCTCTTTTTTTGCCTGAGCAAAAAGGTCACGTACACGGCTGGCACCAACCCCTACGAACATTTCAATGAAGCTTGAACCGCTTACAGAGAAAAACGGTACGCTCGCTTCACCTGCCACTGCTTTGGCAAGCAGGGTTTTACCCGTACCCGGAGGCCCCACAAGGAGTACACCTTTTGGAATTTTGGCACCGAGTTCAATGTAGCGCTCCGGGAATTTCAGGAAATCGACGATCTCTTTGACCTCCTCTTTTGCCTCTTCGACCCCCTGCACATCGTCAAATTTGGTATCGGGCTTTTCGGAGTTGATGAGCTTGTCTGCCTTACCCGCACCCAAAATACCGCCACCCATGCCTTTGGACATCTTCTTGGCCAAAAATATCCAGATGGCAAAGAAAATAAGGATTGGCAACAGCATACTGATGAGTTCAGAGATGAAACTGTTGCCCACTACACCTTCGTAAGGGATCTTTTTCTTTTCAAGCAGGGGAATAAGGGTCTCGTCATACGTGGGTACATTTTGTGCGACATAGCGGATCTTGCGTCCACCCTCTTCACTGATAGCTTCCACGCTCGTAGGGGTCAGTTTGACACTCTTGACTGTTCCCTCTTTGATCTTGGCTTTGATGTTGGAGTACTTTACCTGTTTGGTAAGTGCCACTTTTTGTGTGTTCATCATGGTGCTGAGGCTTCCGCCGCCGTCACCAACGAAGGCTTTGAAGATCAGTATGATGACAATGGAGAAGATGGCAAAGGCCAGTAGCGGATTGTCGTTGAAAAAATTGTTATTGTTGTTTTGGTTGTTGTTTGGAGTATTGTTCGGGTTGTTAGCCATGATTTTCCTTCTTGTAGACGAGGGTGACCCATTCGTCTTTTGCTATGCGTTTTGCCAAAGTAAGTGTTTTGAACTCTTCGGTGACCGAAGTCTCTTTTTTATCTAAAATCCCTGAAAGTATCAAGGTGCCGCCGGGTTTGAGTATATGTTTGAGGTCATCTGCGATAAAGCGCAACACGTCAGCGATGATATTGGCAATGACCACATCATAACTGCCTTCAGCTTTATTGGCAGAGCCTTCCCAAAGTTTGCTGTATGTCTCTTCATTGAGTATGAAGTTCTGCTTGCAGCTTTCTACTGAAATGGGGTCTGTATCGCACAATTCGACCGTTGCACCAAGTTTGGTACACGCCAGTCCCAAAATCCCCGATCCGCAGCCGACATCGATAATGCGGTCACCGGGTTTGACAGCCTCGCTGATGGCTTGTAGACATGAAAAGGTTGTGGCATGATGACCCGATCCGAATGCAAGTGCCGGATCAATTTTGATATTGATAAGGTTCTCTTTGGGCTCATGCCAGCTTGGAAATATGTAAAATTTTCCCGCTTCTATAGGCTGGATGGACTCCTGGTAGGTTTTGATCCAGTCGACATTCTCTTTTTCTTCAAGACTGAAATCCATCTCAATAGGTGTGTCAAGTTGCTCCTGCAAGGTTATCAGTGCATCCTTAACCGAGGTTAAATCGTTCTCGCTTCGAAGAATAAGCTTTCCCTTGCCGAATTCAATGCCCTCATCGTACATATTCATAATAAAATCGGCAATGAGATCGACATAGCGTTCATCGAGGGTAATGGTCAATTCATAATAATTATTTTGCATGGACAGCCTTAAATGCTTCTTCCAGGTCGAGGGTACCTTCATAGAATGCTTTTCCTACAATCGTCCCGTCGATACCCGCGTCAAGCAGTGCATAAATATCGTTCATGTCTTTCAGTCCTCCGCTGGCGATGGTTTCCAGTCCGGAAGCCTCTTTGATGGCAAGGGTAAAGTCTATGTTGATACCGGTCATCATGCCGTCCCTGCCGACATCGGTACAGATGATTGCTTCTACGCCGCAGGCTGCGAACTCTTTGGCAAGATCTGTCGCTTTCATATCGGAAGTTTCCGCCCAGCCCTCTACGGCTACCATCCCGTCGATAGCATCAATGCCTACGACAATAGGGTATTTTGCAGCCATTGCTTTGACAAATGCCGGATCTTTTACGGCAATGGAGCCGAGGATCAGTCGGTCAATCCCGAGATCAAGATACATTTTGATGGTCTCTTCATCTCGGATACCGCCGCCAAGTTCGAGTTTGAGGTTACAGTTTTGGCGGATCTTTTTGATCTGTTCAAGGTTTTCCGGTTTTCCGGCAAAAGCACCGTTGAGGTCAACCAGGTGCACCCATTCGCTGCCCAGTTCCTCGAAACGTTTGGCAACCTGCCACGGCTCGTCACTGTAGATCTTGGCTGAGTCCATCAAGCCTTTGGAGAGTCTGACAGCTTTGCCGTCTTTGAGGTCGATTGCGGGGAGGATTGTCATTTTTGAGCTCCGTCAAAAATGGATTGATGATTGATGATTGATGATTGATGATGTTGGTATACATCGCTTGGCGATGCTTTTTTTATGAATGTTTGCATGTTTATCCTTTGTAGGGTGCGTAATCACGCACCATTTATAATTTGGTAAAATTTTCTATGATTTTAAGACCATTCTCATGGCTCTTTTCAGGGTGAGGCTGGATGCCGAAGACATTTTCATTCTGTACTGCCGAGACGAACTCGTACCCGTAATAGGTCTTCCCTATGGCATAGGCATCGTCACATACGGCATGGTAGGAGTGGACAAAGTAGAGGTAAAATTCGTTTGGAAGCCTGTCAAAAAGTACTGACCTCCCATCATCCATCATCCATCTTCTATCTTCCATCCTTTTCGTGCGTTGCACGAAAAGCTCGTTCCATCCCATATGCGGTACTTTTTGAGGATGATCGAATCTGCTTTCATCAAACGCCACTACTTTGCCGGGAATGAGTCCCAGCCCTTTATGTTCGCCAAACTCCTCGCTGCTCTCAAAGAGAAGCTGCATCCCCAGACAGATGCCAAGCAGCGGTTTGCCGCTGGCGGCAAATACCTTAACCGCTTTGTCCATACCGTTATGTTTCAAGTGTGCCATTGCATCCCCGAACGCTCCGACACCCGGCAGGATGAGCTTGTCATAATTCTCGAGTTTCGCCGGATCGCTCTCAAGCTTCGCGTCGGCACCCACTTTTTTAAACGCATTGATGACAGAAGCGAGGTTGCCCATGTTGTAGTCGACGATGCCAATCATACAGATTATCCCTTTATATGTACCAAAATAATCGTGATTATATCAAATTAAATTGAAAGGTGCGGGGCGTACCCTTTTAGGATATTTCGATAAAATTGTACAAATTTTCCAAAGGGTGTGTATGCGGATTGCGATCGTCAAACTTTCAGCGATGGGTGACATTGTCCATGCAATGGTCGCCTTGCAGTACCTGAAACGGTACGACCCTTTACTAAAAATAGACTGGCTTGTTGAGGAGTCATTTGCTCCTTTGCTGGAATACAATCCGCATGTCAATACCATTTTGCCGATCAACCTTAAACGCCTGAAGACGGAGAAAACAGCACTCTTTGATGAAATAAAAAAAGTGCGCTCCTATGCCGGTAACGACTATGATCTGGTTATCGATGCGCAGGGACTGCTCAAGTCCGCATTGGCAGCACGGCTGCTGGGTAAAAACCGTGCAGGATTTGACAGGCATTCCATCCGGGAAAAAGGAGCGGCATGGTTGTACAACAGGCATATTGCTGTACCGTATGAAACAAATGTGGTCGAGCGCAACCTTACGCTGATGCTCGAAGCAATGGATATACCGAAGAAAAATATTCCTGTACTGTCGGAACTTGAAACAATGGCTCCGTTTTTATTCTTCTCTGAAGAAGATCGTCAAAGGGTAGAGTGCTTTTTGAATACATCGTTACCTGCCATTGTGACCATTGTCGGTTCAAGCTGGGAGAGCAAGGTGTACCCAAAAGAGAAGTTTGCGGAGGTAATAGGGAAGCTTGAGGGGAACCATCTTCTTGCATGGGGAAATGAAGCAGAGAAGGACAGAGCACTTTTTATTGCAGAACAAACAGGAGCACAGGTGTTGCCAAGACTTTCCCTAAATGAACTCAAAGCCGTTATTGCTTCGGCTGATCTTGTTATTGGCGGTGACAGCGGCCCGACACATATGGCATGGGCGCTTAAAAGACCAAGCATTACGCTGTTTGGCCCAACCCCGTCGTTTCGCAATACTGTACAGACAAAAATCAACCGGGTACTTGACTGCGGCAAGACCATAGATCCGCTGCGGCTTGATAAAACAGACAGGTGTATCGGAGATATCGATTCTTCTGAAGTTGTTACACTGGCAAAGGAGTTGCTGTCATGACCGATATGCTTTATGTGTGGGCGTTTAATTTTTTCAGGTTTCTTATAAAAATTTTGCCCGCCCCCGTCACGGATTCAATTGTAAAGGGGTTGGCCTGGCTGATCTATGTATTTGACAAAAAACACCGTAAAATTGCGGAAGTCAACCTCGACTTGGCATACGGCGATACGCTGAGTAAAGAAGAAAAAGAGAAGATCATTAAAACTGTGTATCAAAATATGCTTTTTTCTCTGATGGACTTTGTCAAAAATCAGGGTATCAGCAAAGAAGCACTTTTACAAAAAGTCACGTTTAAAAATGAAGCCGTGCTTGAAAAGGCACGTGCCGAAGGGAAAAAGGTTATTTTGGTAACGGCACACTATGGAAACTGGGAGCTTGTAGCCCTTGCTATTGCAGCGAAGTTTGGCAAGATGACCATTATCGGACGTAGTCTTGATGCCCAGAGGATGAATGAGATCCTCAAGCAGAACCGGGAACAGTTCGATATTGAGCTGGTAGACAAACAGGGTGCGATGAAAGCGATGATCCAGGCACTCAAAGCTGACCGCATGCTCGGGCTTTTGGTAGATCAGAATACTGCGGGAAGCGAAGGACTGTTGATAGACTTCTTTGGAAAACCGGCACGTCATACTCCCTCTGCTGCTATTCTTGCACGGCGCTTTGATGCAGTGATCATCCCGGTATTCATCACCAGTGAGGATCACCGGCATTTTACACTGACATTTTACGATCCCATCGATACGCCAAAGAGTGACGACAAAGATGCCGATATTTATGACTCTGTGCAAAAACAGGCTACAATAACGGAACAGGTGATCCGACAGAAACCTGAAGAGTGGTTTTGGCTGCATCAGCGTTGGAAAAATCAATTTGAAGAGAGGTACAAACAGTGAAGATCGCCGTAGCGGGAACAGGATATGTGGGGCTTTCAAACAGTGTTCTGCTTGCACAGCACAATGATGTGACAGCACTGGATATCGTTCCTGAAAAAGTCGAGATGGTCAACAAAGGTATCTCCCCTATCGAAGATAATGAGATTGAGAGTTATCTTCCCAAAGCCATTCATGGTGAATTCGAGGGTAGACTGAAAGCAACAACAGACAAGGAAGAAGCTTACAAAAATGCCGATTTTGTCATCATTGCTACACCGACAGACTATGACCCGGATACAAACTATTTTAATACAAAATCGGTTGAAGCAGTTATCAAAGATGTTCTCAGTATCAATCCCGATGCAGTGATGATCATTAAATCTACCGTACCTGTAGGTTATACCAAAGAGACAAAAGAACGTTTTGGAATTGATAACCTGATTTTTTCACCGGAATTTTTGCGTGAAGGCAAGGCATTGTATGATAACCTCTATCCAAGCCGTATAGTTGTGGGAGAGCGTAGTGAGCGGGCAAAAACATTTGCAAATCTGCTTGCACAGGGAGCCCTTAAAAAGGATGTACCTGTACTTTTTACAGATTCAACAGAGGCTGAGGCGATCAAACTTTTTTCCAATACATATCTTGCAATGCGTGTGGCGTATTTCAATGAGTTGGACTCCTATGCCGAAACGCATGGGCTTGACAGCCGCCAGATCATCGAGGGGGTGGGGCTCGATCCGCGTATCGGGATGCACTATAACAACCCGAGTTTCGGTTATGGAGGCTACTGTCTGCCAAAGGACACCAAACAATTGTTGGCAAACTACAAAGATGTTCCGTCCAATATGATACGCGCCATTGTCGATGCCAACAGTACGAGAAAAGATTTTATTGCCGACAGCATCATCAAACGCCTTAAAGACCGTAACCCTTCCGAAAAGTACCCTAATGGTGTAGTAGGCATCTACCGCTTGACCATGAAACAGGGGTCGGACAACTTTAGAAGCTCTGCCATTCAGGGGATCATGAAGCGTATTAAAGCCAAAGGGGTTGAGGTGGTCATTTATGAACCGGTGCTTGAAGAGGAGCGATTTTTTAACTCCCGTGTCATTCGTGATCTTGGGGAATTCAAACAGATTTCCGATGTCATTGTCGCTAACAGGATTTCGGAGAGTCTGAAGGATGTGGCACAGAAGGTCTACACCAGAGATATATTCGGAGAGAATTGATGAAAGTACTTGTAACGGGAAGCGCAGGATTTATCGGGTTTCATTTGGCACAGAAGCTGCTTGAGCGTGGAGATGAGGTGGTCGGTATTGACAATCTCAACGACTATTATGATGTCAACCTGAAGTATGCCAGGCTTGAGAAACTCGGAATTGACAAAGAGGCTGTTCTTGCGGGGGGCGAAGATGGGGTTGACTCTTCAATACATCCGGGAAAACACCGTTTTATCACTATGGATCTTGCCGATACGGAAAAGATGATGGCACTTTTTGAAACAGAGAAGTTCGATGCCGTCTGCAATCTTGCCGCCCAGGCGGGGGTACGTTACTCCCTGGAGAACCCGCATGCGTATGTACAGAGCAATGTGGTGGGGTTTACCAATATTCTGGAAGGGTGCCGTCACACCGGAGTGAAAAACCTCTGCTTTGCCTCAAGCTCCTCCGTCTACGGTTTGAACAAATCACAGCCTTTCAAGACAAGTGACCACACGGATCATCAGGTGAGCATGTATGCGGCGACAAAAAAATCCAACGAGATGATGGCACACACATATGCCCACCTCTATGGCATCCAGGCAACCGGATTGCGTTTTTTCACGGTTTACGGCCCATGGGGAAGACCTGATATGGCACCAATGCTCTTTGCCGATGCCATTTTGAACGACAGGCCGATCAACGTCTTTAACCACGGCAAGATGAGCAGGGACTTTACCTACATCGATGATATTGTCGACGGTGTTGTCAAGGTGCTGGATAAGCCGGCGACACCAGATGCTAATTTTAATCCTAAGCAGCCTAATCCTGCCATCTCTTCCGCGCCTTACCGCATTTATAACATCGGTAACAATGCACCGGTGGCTCTGATGGAATTCATCGAGACGATGGAGAAGGCACTCGGGAAAGAGGCGCAGAAAAATTTTATGCAGATGCAGCCTGGAGATGTCGAGTCAACCTATGCCGATACATCGGCGCTGATAGAAGAGTTCGACTACAAACCCTACACACCGCTTGAAAAAGGGGTGGGGGAATTTGTGAAATGGTATAAAGCATTCTATGGCTACAATTAATCCGCTCTCTGTTGTAATTATCACCTATAATGAAGAGAAACATATCGCCGATGCGATAAAGTCGGCACAGTTTGCCAATGAGATACTGGTGCTTGACAGCGGTTCTACAGATAGAACCTGTGAAATCGCTGCTGCACTGGGTGCGAGGGTAGAACAGCAGGTGTGGCTGGGTTTTGGAAAGCAGAAGCAGCGTGCTGTAGAGCTTGCAGCCCATGACTGGGTATTCGTACTCGATGCGGATGAGCGTATTACAGAAACGTTGCAAGAAGAGATAAAGCATGTGCTTGAAGCTCCCCAATATAGTGCCTATTTCGTGCCGCGCTTGAACTATTTTTGGGGCAAACCCATCCGTCACGGCGGGCTCTATCCTGACAGTACCGTCAGGCTTTTTGACAGACGCAAAGCGCACTTTGATGATGCCCCTGTGCATGAGTCGGTACAGACAGAGGAGAAGACCGGCACGCTTGTGTCACCGATGAAGCACCTGGCCTATGAGAATATCGAAGCCTTCATTGCCAAGCAGAACCGCTATTCGACGCTGCACCATAAAAAGCCAAACAGGTTCAAGGCACTGTTCAACCCCTGTTGGACTTTTTTTAAACTCTACATCATTAAGCGCGGCTTTCTCGATGGCTGGGACGGCTTTGTCATTGCAAGACTCTATGCGCAGTATACCTTTTGGAAGTATGTAAAATGAAAATTCTGGTAATGAAATTCAGGAATATTGGTGATGTACTCTTAACCGCACCGCTTTTTGAAAACCTGCGGCGCTGCTACCCCGATGCACAGATTGATGCGGCGGTGAATGCCGGTACCGAAGCGATGCTTACCCATAACCCTAATGTTGACAGCATACATGTGTATGACCGTACCCGTATCAAACAGCTGTCTCTTTGGAAACGCCTCAAGGCTGAAATGGCATTTGTGCAGAAAATACGTACCCAAAAGTATGATATGGTCATCAATACAACCGGCGGCGACAGGGGCGCACAGATCGCACTTATAAGCGGTGCCGGAGTCAAGGTAGGCTATCCTGTCAAAAAGAACCGTCTGCTTAAAAATGTGTTTACCCATACACTGCCTGAACAGGAATTCCGTCATACGGTAGAGACCAATCTGGATGTGCTTCGTGTACTTGGTCTGCCGGTTGAAACCAAGAGGGTTTCTATCTTTTGGCGTAAAGAGGATGAGGTCGAAGGACTGCCCGAACGTTTTGTACATATTCACCCCGTTTCCCGCTGGCTCTTCAAGTGTGTAGCAGATGAGACGATGGCGATGATTATCGATTATGTGGAGAATACCCTTGAGACAAAGGTGGTTCTTACCGCTGCACCGGTAGAAGAGGAGATGCAGAAGATCGAAGCGATTCTAAGCCACTGCAGCAGCAAACCGGTCAATATGGCAGGAAAACTGACACTCAAGCAGACAGCGGCACTCAACAAAAAAGCAGCCTTTTTCATCGGTGTCGACACGGCCATTATGCACATGAGCGCAGCAAACGATGTACCGGTACTTGCCTTTTTCGGCCCAAGCGGTGCAGACCACTGGGGGCCGTGGGACAACGACGAGAAGGAGTCCGGCTACAGGCAGAGAAAAGGTTTCCAGATGATGGGGCGCCACCGTGTCATTCAGGAGAACTGGGAGTGTGTTCCATGCGGAAAAGACGGCTGTGAAGGCACAAAGATAAGTGACTGTCTTATGAGACTTGATACGGCGTTTATTCAAAAAAATATCGATGCGATAGATAAAACTACAAGGGTGGCAAAATAGGATGGCAATAAAGGTTTTACATACGGAGTGGTCTGACGGCTGGGGCGGACAGGAGATACGTATTGTCAATGAAATGATAGCAATGCGTGAAAAAGGAGTGGAGCTTTTTTTAGCATGCCGGGAACATGCCATCATTAAAGAAAAAGCCGAAGAAGCAGGGTTTAAAGTTTTTACCCTCCCTTTCCGCGGGAATACAGACATTAAAACACTCTATAGACTGATTAGGATTATCAAAACATACCATATCGATATTGTTAATACACATAGTGGCAAAGATACATGGGTAGGTGGACTTGCTGCAAAGCTTGCCGGCGTCAAGTTTATTAGAACAAGACATCTTTCAAACCCAATCAACAGCAGTCGAACAAACTTTATCAACGAGCTGGCTGATTATATCTTTACAACAGGCGAGAGTGTCCGAAATGATATGATTGAACATAATAGGATCGATCCTGAAAAGATTCTGTCGGTACCGACAGGCATAGATGCGACACTGTTTGATCCGGAGCGTTATGACAGGCTGGAAGCAAGAAAAAAGTTTGGATTTAAAGAGGATGAGACTGTCATCGGCATTGTTGCCGTACTGCGGCAGTTTAAGCGGCATGATCTTTTTTTGGAAGCTGCCAAGAATTTAATAGAGGAATCCGGGGAAAGGAAGTTGAAGTTTGCTATCGCAGGGGATGGCCCACAGAAAGATAGAATTGAAGCATTTGCCAAAGAGCTGGATCTTGCAGATGACGTAGTGATGCTTGGGCATCTTGACAATGTTCCGGAGTTTTTGCGTGCCATTGATATATTCGTACTTACTTCTGACTCAAAAGAAGGGGTTCCCCAATCAGTGATACAGGCACTTTTGATGAACAAAAAGGTTGTGGCAACCGGAGCCGGCAGTACAGCAGACCTGTATCATGATGAAAATTTTATTTTAATTCCAGTGAAAGATAAAGAGGCAATTGTAAAAGGTATGCGTCACCAGATTGAAGCGAAAGAAAAAAACACAAGAGCATATATGCTGGAAAACTTTACAACCCAGACAATGGCGAACACCCTGGAAGAGGTATATAAAGAGTTGTTACATGAAAATTCTAAATCTTATTAATCAAATTCTTGTAAAACAGGTTAGCTTTGATAAGCAACCCCATAAACTTAAAAATGTACTGGTGGTTTCCAATACAGGGCTGGGGGATACTATCTTATCTTCACCTGCTATTAAAACCCTTCGAAAAAGCTTTCCTGATATAAAAATAACCTTTATGATTAATGAAATGATGTATCCCCTATATAAAGAATTTGACTATGTAGATGATTTTATTCTGTATCGTACAGGTATACTCAACCAGCTAAAAATTGTGCATGAGATACGCCAAAAAGAGATAGATACTATCTTTTTGTTTCATTCGAATGGTCCGGAGGATGTTTTTTTCTCCATGTTGAGCGGAGCAACAAATATTTTGAAGGTTACAGATAACCTGAACCACCCCTTTAAAAAAATATTCTTGAACCAACCAAACCGGAAACATCAACATATTATTGAAACAAAAATCGATCTGGTACGGTTGTATGCACCGAAAATAGTTGATAGCACTATGGAGATAGGATATGTTCCAAAAATAGAGAAAAGGGGAGAGCAAAACCAAAAGATAATCGGTTTACAGGTAGGTACGCAGGACCTATATAAAATATGGCCTATTGAGAAATTTATTCGTTTGGCTCAAGAGCTTGATAAGGAAGGGAATGTTCAATTCGTACTGCTTGGTGCGACACCTCTTGAAAAGCGCTATACGGATCGTTTTATGAAAGAAGTAAAGTCCAGAAACAGTATAATCAACGTATGTTGCAAAACATCGATTACTGAATTGGCCGATACAATCAAAAACCTTGATCTTTTAATCACTAATGATACAGGAGCACTGCATTTGGCAATTGCATTGAAAGTGCCGACTATTTCACTTTTCGGACCGACAGACCACAAGGTATATGGTCCATATCAGGATATTGAACGGCATACGGTCATACAAAAAGATGGTTTCTTTGTGAATAACAAGCCAAAAAAACAACGTGGTCAAGAGGGTATTGACTTGATAGAGGTGAAGGAAGTAGTGGATGCATACAGACAATTTGAGAAAAAGCGGCACAATGATTGACCTTGAAAAGAAAAAAATTTTATTGGTTAGAAACGACAATGTCGGCGATCTTATCTGTACAACCCCCGCCATTGAAGCATTACGGAAAAAGTACCCTGATGCACAGATAGACATCGTCGTCAACTCCTACAATTATGATGCCATTCATAAAAACCCTTTTGTCGATACAATTTACTGCTATACGAAGCCAAAGCATACAAAAAAACTGAGTGAGAAGCTCAAGGCGGGGTTTGGTAAGTTGAAAATACTGTTTGATATCCGCAAAGAAAAGTATGATGCGGTAGTCGTGTTTAGGACAGGATACTCGAAATCGGCAGAACTGTTTGCCTCGGTTGCGGGTGCAACACACAGTATAGGTGTAAAAAATCCAAAGGGGCGAGACCGTTTTACCATACATATTCCGTTTTCAGGGGATCGTCATGAGGTTGAATTCTGTTATGACTGTCTGGTTCCCTTCGGTGTTGAACAGGGAAAAGAACGTCCAAGATTTTACATAGAAGAGGATTTACGAAAGAGATACGATGATCTGAAAACAGAAGTTGCATTCCATATCTCTGCCCGTATGCACGAGAACAAAATGAGTTACGAAAAACTCAAATCACTTTTGGATTTACTTGGAAAACCGGTGGTTATTACCGCAGAACCGGATGATTTTGAAATGGCAAAAAAACTGGCAAAGCACACAACATCTCGCTTTATCCAGACAGAGTCATTTTTGGATCTTGGTGCTTTGGTGATGAGAGCAGAACTCTTCATAACGCTTGAGGGAGGTGCTATGCATCTTGCGCCGGCTTTGGGTGTGCCAACAATGGCTCTGTTTGGAAAATCTCCTGTGGAAAGATGGTATCCATGGGGTTATAAAAACCTTGTGTTACAGGACAAAAGCAAGAAAGCCGAAAATATTGAAAATAAGAAAATAGTGGCAAAGGTCAATGAAGTATTGATTAAACATAGTTCCGGAGTAAATGAAGATGCTTAAACCGTTATTGAAAAAAAGGGTCAAAAACCATGCACAGATGCATTGTGGAATCACCCCGCATGATATTGAAAGTGCAGAACTAATACTCTTTTCAGTATTTGCCCGATATGGTGACGGCATTATTTCGTTTAAAATTATCAACGAGTTTATTTCTAAATATCCGAAAAAGCGTTACACTGTTTTGACAACACGACAGCACCTACCCTATGCAAAAGCGATTATCAAATCAGAAAATGTCACTTTTTTAAAGGTGAACAAACGCAACCCATGGGAACTTTACCGAACAGTAACGTACCTCAAAAAAGAGCATTTTGATTTGGGCTTCAACCCATGGGGACATGGGGATGACAGCGAATTTTTTCTTACCTACTGCAAAAAATTTTCTTTCTTCAAAAAGATAGATAGCTTTTCAAAGACGGACAATCTTTATGATAGAGTCCGCTACTATTTGCATTTGCCTGTGCAGACACCGAAAGTGTTAAGAGAACCGAAATTCGCATCGGTTAACAATATCCTGATTGCACCTATCTCTTCAGATGTTACGAAAAATATAGATATGGTTTCGCTGGAGAGGCTAATTGGCCAGCTTAAACAAAAGTTTGACAATCCGGCAATAACCGTTTCTGTACCGAAAGGGTATGAAAAGATGGCAAAAGGTGTCGATCAGTTTGTCTTTTCGAAAAGCACAAAGGCTTCATCTGCCTATGTGAGACAAATGGGTGATACCGATCTGTTTGTTGGTGTCGACTCCGGCCCTTTGCACCTGGCATTGGCATTGGAAGTAGAGAGCATAGCAGTGTTTGGTCCAACAGCTCCTTTTACTATCTTGGACAACAATGACTGTGTCAAAGTAGTGAGAGACCAGTCGCTTTGCGGCATATTCTGTTTTGTTAAATCTTGCAAGGATCCGATCTGTATCAAGAGGCTTTTTGAGAAGGATGTTTTTGGTAATACATATGGTGAGGAAACGACAGTTGAGCTGGAGGAAGTACAGTGCCCTCTAAAATAAAAGTATGCCAATATGTTCCGCATGGTGCGATTCCTGACAAGAGAGGGTTTGCTCCGGCAATTGTGGCACAAAACTATGCCAGATATATCGATAAAGAGAAGATCGATATCTATTTTATTGCAAATCGGGAGAATGATCCGTTATCACATGAATATACAGAAGTAGGGGAAGTGTTTAGAATTCAGGAAAGCAGACCCTACCGGCGGCTCTTTAGAAAAATAACGAAGCTTGATCCCTATCCTCTCCATGTGCGTGCTGCCAAAATCATCAATCAGCATCCGGTTGACATTGTACACGTGCATCAACTTGAGTTTCCGGTAGCGGACTTTAGAAAGCAGCTACAGAATAGATCCGAAAATACAAAAATAGCCATTGAGGCTCCGGTAACAGTCAACAGGTTCAAAGAGCATCTTGGTGTAGCCGACAGATATATTGCAGTTTCAGAACATGTACGGAACATTTTGATTGAAAAAGGGTATCCCGAAGAGAGAATTGTTACGATAACCAATGGTGTCAATACAGATATTTTCAAACCATTGGACGATACTGTTCATCTGAAACAGAAATATCAGATAGCGAGGAGTGATGTAGTTGTATCGTTTATTGGGCGAAAACAGGAGGGGAAAAGGTTTGATCTCTTTCTGTCTTTGGCGGACTATCTGCTTGAAAAGTATTCCAATATTACGGTTCTGGCAGTAGGACCGGAACCAGAAGATGCAAAAACGGAAAAAACCTATGAACAACGGCAAAAAGTAAGGCAGAAACTTTTAAAACATCAAAAATACAGGGAACTGCCTTCGCAAGAGCACTCTATATTGGCTGAAATTTTTCAAATGACAGATATATCTGTATTGATGTCTTTGGATGAAGCACAGGGGATGACAATGGTAGAATCCATTGCATCGGGATGCGTAACGGTCAGTTCAGCCGTTGGCGGCATAAAAGAGACGATTACGGATGGCTATAACGGTTTTTTGCTTCCGGAAAATGCCTCTTTTGAAACGGTGATTGAAACAGTAGAAGAGGTATTGAACACTTTGGACTCTGATAAAATGAAATCAATACGTCTGAATGCAAGAAAGGTGGCCATTGAGAAGTTTGATATACATGTAATTGCTGACAAGTTGGAAAAACTCTATCAGGATATGAAAAATGAATAACGTTATCTATTTTTTGACAAGCGCACTGCTGTTTATATTACCGATACCGCATACCATAGCAATCCGTAATATTTTGGCACTTTTACTGCTGCTTGTAACGGTATATATGGTGGTAAAGCATAAAAGCTATAAAGATTTCACTATGGAGCCGGCATTGAAAAGAGTGCTTATACTCCTTGGTGTTTTGACGCTATGGATCTATTTTGTTACTTTCTTTATCTCTGATGAAACACATTGGTCACTGGGAGAAATAAAGTCTCAATGGCTCACCCCTTTGCTCTATTTTGCAACTTTTGCCATGCTGGGAGTGTATGCAACGTCGAGGAAAGCAGAAACATGGAAAAACATTTATGCCCTTCTTTTTCTTATGCTCTTTGTGCATGTATTGTATATTGATTTGTATGAATTGCAATATTACGTGATGCATAAAAGTATCATCACAAGAGTGTCTGGGCTGACAGAAGGACCTGCTGCAGACAAGGCAAACTATATTACAAATGTTTTACTTTCTTTCATTTTGGCAGAAGTGATCTACCGCTTTAGGGTAGGTAAAAAACTGTTGAATGTCAGCCATTTTGTTTTAATCCTTATATTAATATTGACGTTGATGAGTTCAGCTTTTGAAGCAATGCGAAATGGCGTGATAGCCATTATATTTTTAGGCATAACAAGTATTATCTTCGCATTTTACGGGAATAAAAGATTTGCTAAAAAAACCAAGTGGCTGATCTCATTGGCTATTTTGGTAAGTATTGCTATACCTGCAGCATACAACCTTAAACATGACAGCAGGTGGGCAACATTGAAAGAGACTATTCCTATTGCATTGGATACTGCCCACCATAAGGCATGGATGGATCATCGTAGGTATCCTTATCCTAAACTGTCGAATGGACAAATGGTCAGTGGTTCGAACTATGAAAGAGTAGCCTGGATGTATGAGGGTAGTAAACTTATTTTAGAACACCCGTTTGGTGCAGGATACGGCCGTAATATTTTTGGCCATATGATTGAAAAAAAGTACCATGAGAAGAAAAGAACCGTGGGACACTCGCACAGCGGGTTGATTGATATGGGAATTGGTGTCGGTATCCCCGGAATTGTGCTGTGGTTGGCATTTGGAATTTACCTGATGTATCTTGCTTCGAGCTATTTTTTCCGTTATGACAGTTATTTTGCTATTATTGTTTTCTTCAATGTAAGTGGTTTTTTCAGCCGTTTTTTGGTGGACAGCAATATGCGGGACCATATGTTTTTGACGTTTATGGCCATATTGGGCTTTTCATTGATAGCGATGTTTAAAGAGAAAGAGATGTATGAAACCGATCACCTTCATTCGCGCCAATAAAACCAAACACGGAGGTGCGGAAGTATATCTTTCGCGTCTGTCGGAAGCCTTGAGGGAGAAGGGTATTACACATCGTGTGGTGCATTCTAGAATTCCAAAATGGCTGCCTTCATGGGTACGAGTACTGCGTTTTAATGCAGATGTGTGTCGGCAAAAAAGTGATGATGAACTTTACTTTTCCCTTGAACGTATTAGCTGCGCAGACATTTACCGTGCAGGAGATGGGGTGCACCGGGTGTTTGTTGATGTGGAGCAAAAGTCCATGCTTAACCCTCTGCACACTGTCTACATGATGCTGGAGAAGCGTTGTTTCAACAATGCTAAACGCATCATTGCCAACTCTAAGATGATTAAACGGCAGATAATTGAAACATACGATATTGATGCTCAGAAAGTAGCGGTGGTTTACAACGGTATTAAGCTTGAAACGGTTGATAGGGAAGCTGCCAAAGAGCGTCTGATGCAGGAGTTTATGTGGGAAGAAAATGACATGCTGTTTTTGTATGTCGGAAGCGGTTTCAAGCGCAAGGGGGTTCGGGAATTTCTGCAGATACTCTCGAAGCTGAAAGGAAAGCGTTTCAGAGCGTTTGTCGTAGGAAAAGAGAAACGAATGGATGAGTACAGAGCATTGGCAAAAGCGCTCGGGTTGAGTGGGAAAGTCTATTTTACGGGTGCGAGGGATGATGTGAAAGATTTCTATGCCATAAGCGACATCTTTCTCTTCCCTACGCACTACGAACCGTTTTCCAATGTGGTGCTTGAAGCGATGTGGTTTGAGAATGCCGTGTTTACTACACGACAAAATGGTGCTTCCGAAATACTTGATAAAGCATGTATTATGGAAAACCCAAACGATACCGCAGTAGTAAAAAAAATAGAAGCACTTTTTACCAATCCGGAAAAACTGGCTAAGATGAAGGCCGACAATAAAGCACAGGCAGGATGTTTTAGTATTGAAAAAAATGTCGAAGAGACACTGAGGGTCATAAATGAAGTTGTTCGTTGAACTGCCTACCTGGATGGGCGATGCCGTCATGGCAACACCAGCCTTGGAGAGGATCGTCACGGCATATCCGAATGTCAAAATCACGCTTTTTGGCTCGTATGTGGCGACACAGCTCTTCCTGTCACACCCTAATGTTGATTCGGTGATAGTCGATGAGAGCAGAAAAAGCAAAAAACGCTACCTCTGGCTCTACCATTTCGCCAAAGAGGCAGGCAGGTTCGATGCAGCACTCTCTTTTCGCAGCAGTTTTGCCAGCCGGCTTCTCTTTTGGTTTCTGGAAGCTGAAAAAAAGTGTGTCTACCGAAAGGCAAAAGGTATCGTAGAGCATCAGGTAGTGCGTTACAACAGGTTTGTGGAGAAGTGTTTTGACTGGGATTCAGAAGAGCCGGGGAAGCTGAAACTCTATCTGCCTGAAGAGAATGCAGAGAAACCGGACAGAAAGCAGGCAGGCATCAATCCCGGGGCGAGTTACGGCAGTGCAAAGCGGTGGTATCCGGAGAAGTTCGCCCAAGTGGCTGCGGCACTCTCAAAAGAGTATGACATCGTCATCTTCGGTGGCCCTGGTGAAGCGGATATTGCGGCAGATATCGAAGCCGGGTTGAAGCAGGAAAGTGTGCATAACTATGAAAACCTGGCAGGTAAAACAAGCGTACCGGAGCTTATGAAAAAAATTGCATCGCTTGATCTGTTCATTACCGGAGACAGCGGTCCGATGCATGTGGCAGCGGCATTCGGTGTGCCGACCGTAGCACTCTTTGGACCTACAAAAGAGACGGAAACATCACAGTGGAAAAATGACAATGGGGTGATTGTCAAAAAAGAGATGGCATGTGCACCCTGCATGAAACGTACCTGCCCGCTTGGACATCACGAATGTATGACACGCATCGATGCAAACGATGTTTTGGAGGTAGTCAAAGGTATACGCGGCTAAAATGCATCGTCGATGATCTGGCAGATGGTATGGCCAAAGAGGATGTGCATCTCCTGAATACGTGGAGTGTCGTTTGAAGGGACAACGAGGTTGATATCACATACCTCGTTCATTTGCCCGCCGTCTCTTCCTGAGAAGCCTATGGTGGTACATCCGAGCTCTTTGGCAAGTGTGAGCGCAGAAAGGACATTGGCAGAGTTTCCGCTGGTGGAGATGCCAATTAGCAGGTCTCCCGGCTGAGCAAGTGCTTCCACCTGACGGTCGAACACGCGGTTGTAACCGTAGTCATTGCCGATGGCGGTCAGTGCAGAAGTATCTGTGGTCAGAGCAATGCCGGGCAGTCCTCTTCTTTCGCTTTTGTAACGGCCGGTGAGTTCTGCGGCGATGTGTTGGGCATCGGCAGCTGAACCGCCGTTTCCGCACAGCAGAATCTTATTGCCGTTTTGCAGTGTTTTTACTGCCAGTTTGGAAGCATCGGCAAGTGTTTGCGGCAGTGTTTCAATAGTCTTTTCAATGGTCTCTTTGTGTGCGTTAAACTCTTTCGCAATCGTGTCAAGTGAGGCTTGCATAACATTTCCTTCTAACATTGGGTACTTATTTTTTCAATGATCTTCGTGGTGCTTTTGCCGTCGACAAACTGTACCAGGCGAAGTTCATCGGCGATATCCTGTCCCACAACGGTTTTACCTTCATAGTCACCGCCTTTGACCAGAATATGCGGCTGGACAGCTTTGATGAGGTCATAAGGGGTATCATCTTCGAAGATTACTACATAGTCGACCGTCTCAAGAGCAGCAAGAATATAGGCGCGATCTTCCTGGGGGTTGACCGGACGGGAGGGACCTTTGATCCGCTTGACACTGGCATCGCTGTTGAGTCCGACAATCAGGACATCACCGTAGCTTTTGGCCTCTTCGAGATATTTGACGTGACCTACATGAAGGATGTCGAAACATCCGTTGGTAAAGACGATTTTTTTGCCACGTTTTTTAAGCTCTTCACCCAAAAGAGAAATCTCTTCAAATGTTTTGATATGCGAGTCACTGGTTGATTTGTTCAGGCTCGATTCGTATTCGATGATCTCGTTGAGAGTAGCTGTGGCTGAACCGATCTTGCCGACAACAACACCTGCAGCAAGGTTGGCGAACTTCACGGCACTGTCGATATCGTAACCGCATGAAAGGGCAAAACCGAGTGATGCCAGTACCGTATCGCCTGCACCGGTAACGTCGTAGACTTCACGTGCGACGGTAGGGTGGACGCGCAGAGTTTCATCGTAAACGGCAATACCTTCCTCGCTGAGGGTAATGAGTGAGACACTCAGGTTGCACTTCGTTTTGAGATGGGTAATGGCTTTGTGGAGTGCTTCAGTGGTGTCGATCTCAATACCGGAAGCTTCTGCCGCCTCTTTTTTGTTGGGTGTGAGCAGATAGGCACCGCTGTATTTGGTATAGTCTTTTCCCTTGGGGTCGACAAGTACCTTTATGTTTGTACGGTTGGCTTCGGCAATAAGTGCTTTGGTCAGTTTGGCTGTAAGCACACCTTTACCGTAATCAGAGAGCAGTACGGCATCGTAATTGGGCAGGAGAGTTGTGAAGTGCGCCAAAAGTGTCTGCTGCGTTGCTTCAGTAATGTCGTCCGTACTCTCTTTGTCATAGCGGACAACCTGTTGCTGGGAGGCGATAATACGGCTCTTTTTGGAAGTAGCGCGCCCCTGCTCTGTGATCAGCTGTTCGTCGCTGACGCCAATGTATTGCAGCAAAGAGCGCAGCTCGTTGGCACTTGCATCATCGCCGACGACACTGATGACATCAACATCGGCACCAAGCGCTTTGAGGTTGTTGATGACATTTCCCGCACCACCAAGGACGGAAGTCTCTTTTTCAACTGCGACAACCTGTACCGGGGCTTCAGGGGAAATGCGTTCACACTGTCCCCAAAGGTAATGGTCTATCATCAGATCACCGACAACAAGTATGCGGGGGGTATGGGATTTGAGTTCTATCATTGGGCAGGTTTAACCTCTTCTTCATACATGCGGACAATTTCTGGCAGATAGTCTTTGATGCCCTCTTCAAGTTCCCATTCCGGCTCGTATCCGAGCGCCTCTTTGGTGGTGGCTACTTCTGCCTGTGTGTGCATCTGGTATCCGGTATAAGGGTTGGGGAAGTACTCTGTACCGTAATCCGTACCAAGCTCTTTTTGTAGAATGTCTGCAATGTCTTGAAAACTTCTCGGTTTCCCCGTTCCCACGTTGAAAACACCGTTGCGCTTGGCATCACATGCTTTGATATTTGCCTGAATGACATCTTTGATGTAAACAAAGTCGCGTACGATTCTGTCGCTTCCTTCAAAAAGGCGTGGTGCTTTGCCAGAAAGAATTTGGTGTCCAAACTGAATGACGGTGGAGGCGGTTTTGTCTTTGAAAAATTCTCGCGCACCGTAAACGTTGAAGTATTTCAGTCCGACAATACGCATATCCGGATGTTCGCGCATATACCGGTAGGCGATCTGGTCCATAGCATACTTGCTGAACCCGTAAGGGTTTTCGGGTGCTTCCTTCCCGACAGTCTGGGGAGAGGGGAGGGAGCCGTACGTTGCTGCGGAGGAGGCGTATACAAGTGTGGCATCCATTCGTTTTGCCATTTCCAAAATCGGGTAGAAACTGTTGACATTGGTACGCATGATAATCTCCTGGTCGTACACACGTGTGTCGGAGATGGCTGCCTCATGAAAAATATAGTCAAAAGAATATGTCTCTTCGAGGTGTTTGAGTGCGGCTTCGTCAGTCAGATCACCGCAAATGATGTCCCCGTGAAATCCAATAAGGTTTTTGTAATGTCCGAAACTTTTCAGGTTGCCGCTGGAAAAGGTCTCTTCACTGCGGAATTTGTCAAAAATGACAATACGGCTTTGGGGAAAGTGTTCCTGAAAGTAAAAAGCCAGATTAGCACCGATGAAACCTGCACCGCCGGTAATAAGAATGGTTTTATGGTTGAAATCGATATCGTTGTAGCGCATGGTACTCCCTGCTGAAAGTTAGGTGTTAATTATATCCATACTCTCTTTAATGGAGTCTAAGAGATAGTCGGCTCGGCTTGCTTTTTCATCAATGGTGTGGCCGCTTCTGACCAGAATGGTATGGCCGATCCCTGCTGCAAGTGCGGCCTCGATATCACTCTCTTTGTCTCCGATCATCCATGAGTCGGAAAGATCGATGTTGTGTTCCTGTGCTGCCTGACGCATCATGCCCGGATTTGGTTTTCGGCAGCTGCAGGCGGCGTCCGGGGTATGAGGGCAGTGGTAGACAGCATCAATCAGCACACCGTGTTTTTGGAATTGTTCGAGCATCCAGAGTGTCAGTATCTCAAAATCATCTTCTGTGTAGTAACCCCGGCCGATGCCTGACTGGTTGGTGACAATGACAAGTTTGTAGCCAAGGTGTTGAAAGTGCCTGCACGCTTCAAAAACACCGTCGATGAATTCGAATGCTTCGATGGTATGGAGATACTCCTTCTCTGCATTTATGACACCGTCTCTGTCCAGAAAAACTGCCCGCATCGTTCTGCCTTTTTTTATGAAAGTATAGCAAAAATCATCGTTGTAAGGTTCAAATGCTAAAATTAGCCAATGAAAAAACTCTTTCTCTATTTTCTTCCCTATCTTTCCGAGTACAAGCGGGAGTTTCTCTATGCTGTACTCGGTATGGTGGCAGTGGCTGTCGGTACAACGGCTTCTGCGCATTTGCTCAAACCGGTCCTCGATCAGGTATTCATTGCCAAAGACAGGGAAATGCTCAAGCTGATTCCTTTTGCTATTGTCGCAGTCTTTTTTGTGAAGTCGCTTGGAAAGTATGTACAGACCTACTATACTGTCTATATCGGCAACGATATTGTCAGAAAAATACGCAACAAACTCTCCTTGCATCTGATGTATCAGGATATGGCTTTTTTGAACAGTATGCGAAACGGAGAACTGCTCAGCCGTACTACCAATGATATTGCGCGTATCCAAAATGTTGTTTCCGGTCTGATACCAAGTGTATTGATCAATGCGATGCTTATTGTCACCTTGACAGGATATGTCATTTGGCAGAGTCCAAAATTGGCATTCTATTTTCTGGTCGTGATGCCGTTGGCGCTGCTGCCGCTGCAACTGCTTGCCAAACGGATGAAAAAGTATTCGACCCGTTCGCAGGAGAGCAATGCCGACCTGACATCACGCTTGACCGAAATATTCAACAATATTGAAATTATCAAGTCAAACTCTTCACAGAAGTATGAACAGCAGCGCTTCAGTGATGAGAATATGAATTTCTTCAAACTTTCCATGAAACAGAGCCGTACCAATGCGCTGGTAAGCCCGGCACTTGAATTGTTCGGTTCTGTGGCGATTGCCGTTACCATCTATGTCGGTGCGAATGAAGTTATTGATGGACATATGACAGTGGGGAGTTTTTTCGCATTCGTTACGGCACTTTTTATGCTGTACGATCCTATCAAAAAGCTCTCCAATGTACACAATCAGATGCAGGATGCCATTGCTGCCACCGAGAGGATTGATGAACTGTTCAAAACCGAACCCACCATTGTTTCCGGACCAAAGGTCTTAACCCATATTGAGCGTATCCGCTTTGATGATGTCTCTTTGAAATATGGTGACAAAACAGCGCTGGAGCACATTAACATCGATGCTGTCAAGGGAAAAGTGTATGCCCTTGTGGGGGACAGCGGTGCGGGTAAGAGCAGCCTTGTTAACCTGATGGTACGTTTTTACGATGCCACTTCGGGAACCATTTATGTCAACGATGATGATATTCGTGACTACACCCTTCATTCACTGCATCAAAAGATTGCGTTTGTAACCCAGCGTATCTTCATTTTTCAGGATACGGTGGCCAACAATGTTGCTTACGGTGAAACTGTGGATGAAGCACGTGTTATCCGTGCACTTGAGCGTGCCCATGCCTGGGAATTCGTGGAAGCACTGCCGGAAGGTATTCACACGCGCCTTGATGAGTTTGGAACCAATCTCAGCGGTGGTCAGCGTCAGCGTATTGCTCTGGCTCGGGCACTCTACAAAGACCCTGATGTACTCATTCTCGACGAAGCGACATCCGCATTGGACAACAAAAGCGAAAAAGCGATCCAGCAGGCGCTTGAGGCACTTAAAGAGGAGATGATCACATTCATTGTCGCACACCGACTGACGACGATAGAACATGCTGATGAGATTCTGGTATTCAAGGGCGGAAAGATAGAGAGTAGAGGAACCTATCGGGAGCTGCTTGAGGCTTCCGAAGAGTTTAAAAAGTTGGCAAACACTGCACTGAAGCAGGCAGACTAGGCTCTGTTTTTAAGCTTCTGCTTCAAAATGATTTTACCTGCTTCCACACCGGGCTGATCGTACGTATTGACATCGATCAGTTCTCCCACGAGTGAAGTGAGCAGTTCGTAGTAGAAGATGAGTTTCCCGATTGTTGCCTCATCGATACTTTCAAGTACCAGTGTATCGACAGGAATATCTTCCTGTGCAAGCAGCGCTTCTGTAACAGAATCACACTGCATATTGATCAGTTCGGCGAACCCAAGACCGTTGAGTACATCGAGTGATTCAAGATGTTCGAGGGTACGTTGCGGAATTTGGGTTTTGTCATGAAAATCTTCTACCTTGATGAATGTTACCGACTTGTCACGTGTCCCCTCCATAATGAGCTGTAAAAAGGAGTGCTGGTCTTTGGGGCCGATGAGCCCTATGGGGGTAAGTCCCACATTGAAAGCGGAGTGGCGCTGGTGTTTGCCAAGACTCTCTCCCCACAGCTGCACGTACCATTCACAGAAGTACTTGAGCGCCTCGGAGTAGGCAAAAAGACAGTTGATGTGGTACTGCGCATGGTGTTTGGCATAGAAGGCTGCCTTGGTCAGCAGTGTCTCTTTGAGGTAGCCGTCGCTAAAAAAGCTCTCTTTGACACATTTGGCGCCGGAAAGCAGTTTTTCGATGTCAATGCCGCAGAGTGCCAGCGGTACCAGCCCCACAACCGAGAGTACGGAGAAGCGTCCGCCTACATTGTCGGGTAGGTGCAGTACCGCTGCATCGATACTTTTTGCATACTGTTCCAGTGGTGAACCGGGGTCGGTGATAAAGGTGTAGCTTGCCGGATTGCGGTGAAGGTTGAAGAGATATTTGTAGATGGAAAATGTTTCTACCGTAGTGCCGGATTTGGAGATAACAAGAAAGTGGCTCTTTTCAAAATCGATCTTCTCCAGCAGCGCTGCGATATTGACCGGGTCGGTGCTTTCAAAGAAGTAGAGCTTGCGTTTGAGCGTACGGGTGGGTTTGATGAACTCGTAGACCGCCTTTGCCCCAAGAGAACTCCCGCCGATACCGATGACGACAATGGTATCGACTGTTTCGTTGATCGTATTGCAGTAATCATGGATAGGTGCAGTATTCTGTTCGGGCAGGGCATAGTATCCGATGTGCTGCTGCTCCTGCCGTATGGCATTGAAGGCGTGCTGCTTGGTCTTTTCGTCACTGAAGGTGAAGTGGAGGCGGTTTAGCATAGCTTGCCTTTAGGCAAGCGGTTACTGGTGTATTGGTGTATTGGTATATTGGCTGTCATGCTTTATCTCCTCGTCGCTTTATGCTTTGAATGAAACTATTCAGTTTTTTCCCAAGTTGTTCAAGTAACTGCATTGAAATTCTGTACTGCTCTTTTGCAATGAGATCTCTTTTGTGTAGTAAGTAAATCCAGTGTTTTGATTCCCACAGTGAACCTCTCGCATTATAGTAAAATTTGATACTGTCTTTGTAGTGGTATCGTCCGTACCCTTCAGCAATATTTGCACCAATTGAGTCTGCCGATCTAATAAGCTGATCACCCATATTGTACCGAAATGGCTTAGGCAGTTTCTCATAGATGCGCCATGCAGTATCACT
>JALUXB010000081.1 GCA_027019175.1 Sulfurovum sp.
GTCATTGCCGGAGGCATGATCTACAAGAAACTGCACCCAAAGGTGCTGCCTGCGAATCTCGTGGAGGGCAGCGGGCGGATCGATGGTGATCTGATCTCACTCAATACCAAATATCCCGGACGGGTCAAAAGCATCTTTGTCGATGACGGTGTGCCTGTGAAAAAAGGGATGGTCGTCGCGGTACTTGGCAGCAGGGAGTATGAAGCCCAAAGAGAGCAGGTACGTGCCCAGATTGTTGCACTGCAAAAGCAGTTTGATGCCAAAAAGATTGAATTGCAGATTGCGCAGACGACCATTCCCGAGGCACTGAAAAAAGCAAAAGAGCAGTTGCGGTCGGCAGAGGCGAAACGCAAGGTACTCGAAGAGAATATCAAGGCACAGGAGAAGGTGCTTTCTCAGGCAAAAAAAGACCACAAACGTTCGGCATTTCTCTACAAGAGTAAAACGATCGATTCACACAGTTTCGAACTCTCGAAGCTGAAGGTTGAAACCGAACAGGACAAATATGACGCGCTGTTGCAGCAGCGTGATGCCGTGGAAGCTGCGATTGGGGTAGCCAAAAGCGCTGTCGCCGAAGCGGAAGCAAGTCAGAAAAAGCTGCTTGCTCTCCAGGCAGACCTTTCGGCATTTAAAGCACAGATCGAGGCGACGCAGGCATCACTTTCCCAAGTAGAAGCGGTCATTTCGGAGCTGACACTGCACTCTCCCATTACCGGGCATACGGTTGAAAAGATCGCCAGTGTGGGAGAGGTGGTTGGTGCAGGCATGCCCGTGGCAACACTGATCGACCCGCACTCGCTCTACCTGAAGATTTTTGTTGACACCCTGCAAAACGGCAGAATTAAACTGGGAGACAAAGCGGTGATCTTCCTTGATGCCTATCCTGACAGACCCATTGCTGCCAAAGTGGTGAACATCGCACAGCAGGCGGAATTTACTCCCAAAGAGGTGAGTGTGCGAAGCGACAGGATTCAGCGTGTTTTTGCCGTGCATCTCAAACCGCTCAAGGTTGACCCTCTGTTAAAACTGGGCATCCCCGCCATCGGCGTGATCTCCATAGACGGCAAGGGGCTGCCGAAATCGCTGGATGAGATACCGGTATTATGAAGCACATAGACAAAAATGTAGTGATGTTGGGGTGGGTGAGCTTTTTCACCGACATGGCTTCTGCCATGATCACCCCGATACTGCCCATTTTTGTCGTGGTCGTGCTGCACGAGGGAATGGACAAACTGGGGATCATCGTCGCCGTTGCCACCTTTGTCTCCTATGCGCTGCGACTGCTGTCGGGCTACATTTCCGACCGGTACGGCATCGTCAAGCCGCTGGTGGTGGGAGGGTATGCGCTCTCTGCTCTGAGCAAACCGCTGCTTGGACTGACCCATGGCTACAAAAGCATTGCCGCACTCAGGGCGCTTGAACGATTTGGCAAGGGGCTGCGCTCCGCTCCCAAAGATCTGATGCTTTCAACATACAGTCAAAAGAATGCTTCGGGCAGGACGTTCGGCTTTCACAAAACGATGGATATTGCCGGAGAGCTGAGCGGTATTCTCATTCTTTTTGGGGTACTGTGGTATTTTGGCCAAAGCGAAACCGTGATACGTGCCATTTTTTATGCCACCTTGCTGCCCGGGATCATCGGTGTGGTGATCGTTCTCTTTTTTGTGGAGGATATTCCCCGTGTACAAACAAATTTAAAAGAGAAATTTCTCTTGACACAAAAGGACAGGAGGAGTATTGCATCGCTGCTGTTTTACTTCTTTTTTCTCTTTTTCATGTTCAGTGATGCCTTTTTTACGATGCAGGCGGAGAAAATGGGTATCGCTGTTGCATTCATTCCGCTGCTTTTCGCACTCTCGGCTGGGGTACAGACGGCGACAAGTTACTGGTTTGGTGTGCTCATTGACCGTTACGGGGCAGAACGAATGCTGTTGTTCGCCTATGGCTGCGGCACTATTGCCCAGGGGTTGCTCTACTGGCAGCATCCGTTTGCCACCTGGGCTGCATTTGCATTTTTCGGACTTTTCACCGTCGCATCACTCAATGCCAACCGTGCTTTCATCTCCCGGTCTGCGGACAACCGCGGGTCGGTTTATGGTGTTTTTTATGCAGGTGTGGCACTCTTTGGTGCCCTCGGAGCCTATGTCAGCGGTCTTATATGGGCGCATTTTGGTATGCAGAGTGCACTGCTCTTTTCACTTGCGGGAACGACAGTACTGACACTGTTGTTTATGGGGAAACGTTATGGCAGCGCTTGAAGTCAGAAACGTTACCGTCACCTATAGGGGACGCACCGGTATCAAAAATGCGTCACTGGAAGCGGAGAGCGGGGAGATCATCGGTTTTATCGGTGCGGACGGAGCAGGTAAGAGTTCGCTGATGCATGCCATTGCCGGAGTACACCGTTTCGATGGTGAGATCAGTGTATTTGGCGAAGTGTACCATACCCCCAAAGAGGCAGAGAAGATCAAGCCCCACACCGGACTGATGCCCCAGGGGATCGGGCTGGTGCTGTATGAGACGCTGACAGTTTCAGAACACCTGGATTTCTTTGCCGATATTCACAGTCTCCATAGAGATGCCGCTTTCAAAGCCTATCGTGACAAACTGCTGCATATGGCCGGGCTGGCACCGTTTACCGGGAGGCAGGCGGGCAAACTCAGCGGCGGGATGATGCAGAAACTCTCCCTCATCTGTACCCTGTTGCATCGTCCGCGCCTGTTGATACTCGACGAGCCGACGACCGGTGTCGATCCGCTCAGCCGCCTGGAACTGTGGGAGATACTTGACAATATCCGGAAAGCGGAGGGGACAATTGTCCTGGTAAGTACAGCCTATATGCAGGAGGCTGCCAAGATGGACCGTGTGCTGCTGTTTGACGAGGGGGAGATCATTGCGCGCGGAACGGCCAGTGCGCTGATTGAATCGGTGCGCCCCTATACCTATGAAGAGGGCATCTGTGACAAACGCTCTTCAACGGGAAAAGCCTGTTTCAGTTTCGACAAACGGAGCTATACACTCGAAAATGTGGATGCCGCCCATGCCGAGCCGACACTCGAAGCGCTTTTTTTTGTCAATGCGCTGCAAAAAAAGCGTACCCTGCCGACCATAGAGATAGAAGCACGCGAACACGCGATAGAGATGCCGCCGATTGTCATGGAAGCCAGAGGGCTGACAAAACGTTTTGGTGATTTTGTGGCTGATGACCACATTGACATGCAGCTTCGCAGCGGAGAGATCGTCGGACTGCTGGGTGCCAACGGGGCGGGGAAGACCACATTCATCAAGATGCTGCTGGGGCTTTACCCCATCGATGAGGGTGAGCTGAGTCTGCTTGGCAAAAGCATCCGAAGCAGTGAAGACCGGCAGGCACTCAAAGCCCAGATCGGCTATGTCAGCCAGCACTTTGCCCTCTACAACGATATGACAGTGCGGGAAAACCTGCTCTACTTTGCCAACATGCACCGTATTGCCGTACCGACAGCGCTTAAACGGATCGAGCGTTATGCACGTGAACTCGGGTTTGCCGACTATATGGAGTACACTCCGGGTGAACTGCCTTTGGGGATCAATCAGCGATTTTCTGTAGCGGCGGCGCTGCTGCATGAACCGGTAGTCCTTTTCCTCGATGAGCCCACTTCCGGTGTCGATACGATCGCCAGGGCACAGTTTTGGGAGATGCTGCACCGGCTAAAGACTTCGTGGGGCATTTCCATTTTGATCACGACACACTATATGAGCGAGGCGGAGTACTGTGACCGGGTCGTGCTGTTGCGGCAGGGCAGAAAGGTTGCGGATGATACGGTCGAAGCCCTTTACAGAAAACATCCGGATGCAAAAACATTTGAAGATATTTTCCTCAACTACTACAGGAGTGATGCATGAGACTTTCTGTCATCCGGGCCTATATGCGCAAAGAGTTTACAGAGCTGTTCCGTACAAAACTCATTGTCATGGTCTATCTGCTGCCTTTCATGATCATGCTGCTGTTCGGGTACGGCATCCGGCTGGAAGTGACGCATGCCCGTACCCTCATTATCGACAATGACAAGAGCCATCTTTCACGTATGCTGACAGAGAAGTTCGAACACTCGAAATACTTCAATGCAAAAGAGACGCAGATGTCCGAAGCAGAGGCCTTGCACCGTATCAAGCAGGCAAAAGAGGATGCCGTGGTTATCATCCCTGCCTCGTTTGAAAAGCGGATTCTGCACGGGTTGAAGAGTGAGATCGGTATTTTTGTCGACGGTGCATTCCCCAACCGTGCAATGACCATAGAAAGTTACATCGAAGGGGTTGTGCTGAATGCGGCACAGGAGGCCGGAGCATTGAAAAAGGGAGCGTCAGGTGGTCTTATTGTCATCAACAACCGCAATCTTTTCAATCAGGCCATGCGGGATGCGGATGCCATCGTGCCCGGTTTGATCGGTTTGGTCCTGCTTGTCGCACCGGCCATTCTTGCGGCGCTGCTGATCGTCAAGGAGAAAGAGCGCGGTACCATTTTCAATTTTTATGCCTCTTCTCTCGGCAGAGGGGAGTTCCTTGCGGCGAAATTGATTCCTGCTTTTCTGCTTCACTCACTCAATATCTTCATTCTTTTTCTGATGGCGACCAAACTCTTCGATGTGCCGTTTCGGGGCAGTTTTGTACTTTTCTGGGGTGCAGCTGAGGTCTATATTCTCATCAGCCTCTCAATAGGCATGCTGATATCGGTGATCACGAATAGACAGATCGTGGCGGTTGTACTGACCGTGATCATCACCATCATCCCCGGGTTTCTCTATTCGGGTATTTTGATGCCGATCTCTTCCATGGTGGGAGAATCCTACGTCGAGGCGCATCTCTTTCCGGTGATGTACTTCAACCATATTGTGTATGACTGTTTCCTTGGGGGGATGGGGCTCTCATCGGCCAAAACGGCAGCCTATCTGGGGATTCTTGTGGTGTATGCACTCATCCTGCTTGGTCTGGGGACGCTGTTTCTGAAAAAGGAGCTGAAATGAGCCGTGTATTCTGGGTGGTATTTGGCAAAGAGATTCTCAGTTTTCTACGTTCGGCAGGTCTTGTGGCCGTGGTGCTCTACTCCTTTACGGCCGATATCTATATTGCAGGCAAAGGCATTCAGATCACACCGCGCAATGTCAAAGTAGGGTATGTGGACGATACCGGCGGCGGGATCAGTCAAAAGATCCTCTCCCACCTGCACCGGCCGGAATTCATACCGCCCAGACGCTTTCTTTCGCAGGAGGCGCTCAGCCGTGCCATTTTCAACAAAGAAATACTCGTAGGTATCGTGTTTGACCAGGATTTTGAAAAACACTACCGCGAGGGCAGAAAGGCGCAGCTGAATGTACTGCTCGATGCGACTGCCGCCAGCCAGAGTTTCACGACACTGACCTACCTGCAGCATATTGTTCTGGATTTCTCAAAGCCCAATTTTCCCGTTATTATCAAATCGCACAAGCTCTTCAACCAGAATGCCGACAACCATACTTTTATGGCATTGACGGAGATGCTCTCTGTCATTACCCTGCTTATTGTCATACTCACCGCAGTGGTTTTCGTGCGGGAAAAAGAGGAGGGTACCTGGGACATTATGCTGCTGATGCCGGTCGATCCGAAGATGATCATACTGGCCAAATCACTTTCGCAGGTACTCATTGTCATGGCGGGGGTGGTGCTGGCACTGGGGTTTGTGATATTCGGCGCGTTCAATACCCCGATGAACGGTGCGTTCTGGGCATTTATACTGCTGACGTTCTTCTACTCCTTTTCGAGTGCAGGCATAGGCCTTTTCATCGCAGCCGTTTCCAAAAGTACCATGCAGGTCGCGCAGCTCTCCATTGTCATCATGATGCCGCTGATCTTTCTCAGCGGTGCCTGGACACCCATTTATGCCATGCA
>JALUXB010000082.1 GCA_027019175.1 Sulfurovum sp.
GCTTGCCGCACTGGTGCTTTTCGCTCTTTGTCTGGCAGCACTTTTGCTGCCTGTGAGCATAGACTATCTGCATACGATAGGTCAGGGGTAAGCATGGCAAAAAAACGTGAAGCATGGATGAGCCTGAAAGAGCTTGCCGAGAGAGCGAATGTCGGAGCGTTCCATCCGGAGAAGATGGAACGGTTTTACGCATGGGACGGGGATGTACTGGTGCTCAATATACTGGGTACGCCTAATGCCAAACGGGATGTCATCGGCAAACCCAAAGGCAATCAGCTCTGCATCAGTGTCACTGCCGCACCGGTACGCGGCTATGCGACCGACCATATGGTCAGATGGCTTGCCGAAGTTTTCGGGGTCAAACCCCAGGCGATCGAGGTGGTCTTTGGACGGATGAATGTCAACAAACAGCTGCGTATCACACGCCCGCAAACACTGCCGCGGGTGATCGCAAGGCTGGAGGAGAAGGTATCATGAGACTTATTGCACGCTATGCGGTAGAACTCGAAGAGGCATATGAAGTAGTCACGGTATGGGACGAGCAGACCGATCGTGTTCGTGTACCCAAGAGCGATCCGCACATCGAAACACTGAGCCGTACCCATCCTGCGGCGATCTGGTTCGAGCGAAAGATGCACGATGATTTCGGCATCATTATCGATAATGCATTCGATAACCGTCCGCTGGTACATCAGGAGCGTTTCCCAAGAGGGCTCCACCCGATGCAAAAGCACTTTACCCAAACCGCCATTGAGCCGGCAGAGTATCTGCCCTACAAATATGAAGCAATCGGCGGAGACGGGGTGTTCGAAGTGGCGGTAGGCCCCATCCATGCAGGCATCATCGAGCCGGGGCATTTCCAGTTTTCCCAAGCGGGAGAAGATATGCTCCATCAGGAGGTGCGACACTTCTACAAATACCGTGCCGTCGAAAAGATGCTTGAGGGTAAAACACTGCAAGAGGCCAAAGCGATCATCGAACGTATCAGCGGCAACGAGAGTGTTGCCTACCAGACGGCATGGCGTGATATTGTATTGCAGGCTGCAAAGAGCGAACTGCCCGAAGCCAACCGCAAGTACCACGCACTGCTTTTGGAGTTGGAGCGTATCATCCATCACCTGACCGATCTTGGGTTCATCCCCAACGATGCGGGATTTGGTGCGGCACTGGCATTCTGCTCCAAACTTTCCGAAGAGGCAAGACGGCAGATGCAGTGTCTGACCGGACACCGCTTCGGCTTTGGTGCTATCAGTTTTGATGAGGTACAGATCGATACCGAAGCGCTGCGTGTCTATCTTGACGATTTGGAAAAAGAGATGATGTTTTTCGAAGAGTGGATCACCGATATTCCTTCGCTTTGGGATCGGTTTGACACCACGGGCATTCTTGCGCACCACAAAGCGCTCAAGTACGACACCGTAGGCGTGGTCGCCCGTGCTTCGGGTGTGGCGCAGGACAGACGCGACAACGATTTTTACCGTACACACGGATTTGTGCTGCATACCGAAAAGAGCGGCGATGTCGCCGCACGCTTCAAACAGCGGCTGGCAGAGGTGAAAAACGCCATCGTGATGATGCGTGCGCTGCTAACGGAAACAACGGAAAGTGTTGTGCTCAACGAAGTACATGGCGGGGACTATACCGCCTATGCGGAGAGTTCGCTTGGTGAGCTTTTTATGAACATTATCGTCAAGGATGGGATCATCGAACGCTTCTTTGTGCGTGATCCCAGTTTCATGAACTGGCAGGCGCTGCATCTGATGATGCCGGGCAATATCATCGCGGATTTTCCGCTCATCAACAAAAGCTGCGATCTAAGCTATGCGGGGAATGACTTATGATACGATTTTGGAACAAACGACTGAAAACAGGTATACTCACCGAGGCACCTGACATCGATGAAGAACTTGCCGCACTGCGCAAATCTCTCAAAGATGAGGTCAAAAAGAAATTCGCAGGCTCGCTTGCCATCCGGATGGTCGATAGCGGCAGCTGCAACGCCTGCGAAGCGGAGTGCAATGCACTAAGCAACCCCTACTACGATCTGGAGCGCCTGGGCATCTACTTCGTCGCTTCGCCGCGCCATGCGGACGTGATGCTGCTAAGCGGTCTGATGACATTCAATATGACCCCGCACGTGCTCGATGCCTACGCACAGATACCCGAACCCAAATGGGTCGTCACGCTTGGCGACTGTCCTGCAATGCAGGCACCGTTTGAAAAAACGTTCGCTGTTAATGCACCTGCTACAGAGCATCTTCCCGTAGCCCACCATATTCCGGGCTGTCCGCCCGCACCCGATGCGATCATACGCGGACTGTTGGCGTTCCTAAAGAAAATATAATATCACTCTTTTTTCTTCTTTTTGGGACCTTTCACCATTTGACGTTTGATATGCAGACGTTCTTTTAAGCGGTTGATTTGGGTGTCTTCCAGGTCTGCATTGATGTTTTCTACCTCTTCTCCAATCTTGACGGAGAGCATTTCCGATTTTTTCATGGCGAGGATCTGTGAGGTGAAGATACTGCGGTGTCCGGAGATCAGAAAGCTGATGACTGCTCCCAGTGCAGCATAATGGGCAATGTCGATTCCAAAGAGTTCAACTGCCATAATGGTTGAGGCGATCGGTGTGTTGGTTGTAGCCGAAAGGACGCTGACAAACCCCAGTGCAGCAAAAAGTACCACATGTTCGGGTGCAACAATAGCACCGAATGCATGTCCGCTGGTAGCACCGATGTAGAAGATGGGGGTGATGATACCGCCACTTCCGCCTGCACCGAGTGAGAGTGAGGTAAAGAGAGTTTTCAGCAAAAAGGTATACCAGTGGATATCAAGCAGATAACCGCCTGTGGGGTTGATGGCATGGTTGATCGTATCGAGCCCCAGTCCAATATACTCATCGCCGAAAATCAGTGTGAGGATGACAATGAGTGTACCGCCTGCAAATGCCTTGACGTAGGCACTGACAGGAATCTTTTTGATCGCTTTGTGCGTATAGTTGACCGAAGTGATAACGATGTCTGCAACAAAACCGAAAAAGAGTGCTGCAATGACAACTTTGACAATCAGACCCATGTCCAAAGAGATGTCCTGATAGAAGTGGAGGGTATAGTAGGTATATTTGATACCCAGAAACTGGGCTGTCGTAAATGCTGCGAATCCTGCAATGAAGGAAGGAAGAAGGACATCGTAGAGGATGACACCGATAATAAGCACCTCCACACCGAAAATGGCTCCCGCTACAGGCGTACCGAATACGGTGGCAAAACCGGCACTGATACCGCAGATGACCAGTTTTTTACGATCCTGTTTGTCAAAACGGAAGAGATCAGAAAGGGCTGATGCAACCCCTGCACCAATCTGTGCTCCCGGTCCTTCTTTACCCACGGAAGCACCCGCAAAAATACTGATAACCGTTGCCAGAAGTTTAACAGGAATGACTGTAATATCGATCTTGCCGTCATTTCTGTGTACAGCAGAGATGACCTTTTCCGTACCGTGCCCTTCTGCACTGGGGGCAAAAGTTTTTACCAGCCATACAGTAAATACCAGTGCTATGGGAAGCAGGTAGTAGAAGGGGAAAGGCAGCAGTGCACGGGAGATATCAGAGTATTCCAGAATATTCAGAAAGATCGTGACGACTGCACCGATGATCACCCCGACAACAGAAGAGAGAAATACCCATTTTGTAACGCTTAAAAGAATGATGGTCTGTTCGGTTATATGTTTGCGTATCATCGGTATATCCGTTTAAAGGAGGGTATAACTATTATGCCACAAAGGCGATAAAATGAAAGCCAGTATATGAAAAAAGATGATATAAATCATGAAAAAGGTTTTGGCGGCATGCTATAATGGATGATATTTTGCAAAAGAGGAAAGACGAATATGGAAACGACCTTTGATATGTTCATTGAGACTGAAGTACCCGAAGACGAACTGATCGTCTCCCGGACGGACTTTAGCGGAAAGATCACCTATGTGAATGAAACCTTTGCGGAAATTTCAGGTTATAGACCAGAAGAGCTCATTGGCAAACCGCACAATGTCATTCGCCACCCTGATATGCCCAAATCTGCTTTTGCCGATATGTGGGCGACACTCAAGCGCGGAGAAGTGTGGGAAGGGTATGTGAAAAATCTGCGCAAGGACAAGGGATACTACTGGGTCTATGCCAGAATGTCCACAGTTATCAAAGACGGAAAACCTGTCGAGTACAAGTCTGTAAGGGAGCCGGTTTCAAGAGAGAAGAAGATAGAGATGCAAAATCTTTATGACAAAATGCGCGCCGAAGAGGAGGGACAGACAAGGGTTGTACTTTATGTTAAAAACGATGCTCTTGAAATGCTCGAAAAGCTGGAGAACAGTTCGCAGTAAAAATGGACTGAAATGTAAAAAGGGAGGGGTATTATGAAAAAGCTGTTTCACCCCGTAACGATTACCCTCTTTGTGATCGTATTGCTTTTGTCACTGCCAATGCTGCTGCCGAAAAAAGAGATTGTGCTTACAGATACGCAGTTACGCCAGGCTGCTGCTGCCCATAACCTTGTGCCTATGCCAAAAACGTATGAAGGGGTTCTCAAGGCTACATACAATCCGGAAAATCCTCCCAGTGATGCAAAAATTGCACTGGGGCAGCAGCTTTACTTTGATACAAGGCTTTCCCGCGACCAGACTATAAGCTGTGCGACATGTCATCTATTGCAAGAGGGCGGTGATGATAACCGTCCTACAGCCATTGGCTACCATGGCAGGGCAAATCCGAAACATCTCAACTCTCCCACCGTACTCAATGCTGCCTTGGCCAAAGCCCAGTTTTGGGACGGGCGTGCCAAAGATGTGGAGGAGCAGGCTGGCGGTCCGGTA
>JALUXB010000083.1 GCA_027019175.1 Sulfurovum sp.
AGGCACCCTTTGAGATGAATATGACTCCTCAAGAGGTGGAAGCCCGGTTGAATGCCGATACGGCAATGCCGCAGCAGTTTAGAACGGTTTTCGGCGATGAGAATATTACTTTTACAAATGTGAGAAAAGCCATTGGTGCATATGAGCGTACACTGCTGACACGTGGTGCGTACGACCGTTTTCTTGAGGGGGATGACCATGCCATATCCGCTGCGGCAAAGCGTGGGATGACACTCTTTGTCACCAAGGGGTGTGCCGGGTGTCATACCGGTATGAGCGTAGGCGGACAGAGTATGCAGCACTTTCCATTAAGACGGTACTTTTCAGATTATCTGGGATTGATCTTTGAACCCGACATCGGTCTGAAAGAGAGCCCTTTCCCGTTTGTCAACGAGGGAGGCTTTCTTGGAAAAAATGATGAACTGAAATTTCGTGTGCCGATATTGAGAAATATTACGAAGACCGCACCTTATTTCCACAATGGTATGGTAAAGAAACTTGAAGAGGCAGTGCGCATTATGTCAAAATATCAGGTGGGGCAGGAGTTTACCAAGACACAGATTGCCGATGTGGTGGCTTTTTTGAAGACACTTGAGGGGAGAATTGTTGAAAAATGACAGATATTATCCGTTGGTTAACCAACCGTTTTTCAATGATTAGCTTTCAGGGGTTATACTGCTCTTAAGAAAGGGTTTCGACTCTTTCAGCGATGTTGAGAGTTTTTGTTTATCTTTGGTTTAGGGTATTTTCTAAACTGTGTTTTGTAAACTTCCTTGTTTTTCTCTTGACGTCACCTGCGGCGGCAGAAGCGCCTTTTTATAACATTCCCTTTCCTTGTTTTTACTTCCCTTATGTTTTCGCTTCTCCCCGCCGGGGAATCGACCCGCCTATTCAAAACATAAGTGCAATTCACCTAAAATCAAGCAGCGATTTCCTTGCTGAATTCTTCAAAAAAGACCTCATAAGGCGTCCTGAATCCAAGTACTTTTCGCGGTCTGTGATTTAACTTCT
>JALUXB010000084.1 GCA_027019175.1 Sulfurovum sp.
GTTTTGGGAATGCTTATCGTTTTTGTCTTTCTTATCTTGCTGGTGCAGGTAGTGAAATGGCAGGCGATCATCATCAACAAATACTTCCCTGAAAAAGAACCTGAAGCGCCAGCTTCTTCTCCACAACCAGATACGACAGAAGATGCGCACCATGTTGCTGCTATCGTTGCCGCTATCGCAGAATTTCGTAAAAATAAATCATAAACAAGGTTTGATACATGGCTAAAAAATATATTGATGTAATGGATACAACCTTCAGAGACGGCTTCCAGTCGGTCTTTGGCGGGCGTGTACTGATGGACGACTTCTTCCCCGCAGTCGAAGCAGCCAAAGAGGCGGGTATCACCCATTTCGAGTTTGGAGGCGGTGCACGCTTTCAGTCACTTTTCTTCTACTTGCAGGAAAATGCGTTTGAAATGATGGATAAATTCCGTGAAATTGTAGGTCCTGACGCCAATCTTCAGGTACTTTCACGCGGAATCAATACAGTAATGCTCGATACGGGAAGCCGTGAAATGATCGAGCTTTTTGCAAAACTGTTTGCCAAGCACGGTACAAGTACCGTACGAAACTTCGATGCACTCAACGATGTCAACAACCTGATGTATTCAGGCGAGATGATCAAAAAATACGGTATGAACCACGAAGTTGTTGTAACTATTATGGATCTTCCTCCGGGATGTAAAGGTGCGCACGATGTAGCGTTTTATGAAAAAACACTCAGAAACATTCTTGACAGCGGAATCGAGTTCGATTCCGTCTGTTTCAAAGATGCTTCGGGTACAGCCAACCCGCACAAAGTTTATGAAACCATCGCGATGGCACGGAAGCTGCTTGGTGACAGTGTACACCTCAGACTTCATACACATGAAACAGCAGGTGTTTCGGTTGCTTCTTATCTTGCGGCGCTTGAAGCCGGTGCAAACGGTATTGATATGGCGGCAAGTCCGGTCAGCGGTGGTACTTCCCAGCCTGATATTTTGACGATGCTGCATGCAACCAAAGGAACCAACTACAACCTTGGTGATCTTCAGCTTGACAAGATCCTCAAGTATGAAGAACGCCTTAAAGAGTGCCTTGCAGACTACATGATACCGCCTGAAGCGACTCAGGTTTCACCGCTTATCCCATTCTCACCAATGCCTGGAGGCGCACTGACGGCCAATACACAAATGATGCGTGACAATGGTGATCTTGACAAGTTTGACGACGTTATCAAGGCAATGAAAGAGGTGGTTGAACGTGGTGGTTACGGTACTTCGGTAACACCTGTCAGTCAGTTCTACTGGCAGCAGGCGTATGCCAATGTTATGTTCGGACCATGGAAGCAGATTGCTCCGGGATACGGAAAAATGGTACTTGGCTACTTCGGCAAAACACCGGTTGAGCCAGATCCTGAAATTGTCAAGCTGGCAAGCGAAAAGCTCAAACTCGATCCGACAACAGAGAATCCGCTCGATATTGCCGACAGAGATGAAACAAAATCGATTGCACACTGGAAAAAGGTTCTTGAAGAAGAAGGACTTGACGTGTCAGATGAAAACATCTTCATTGCGGCATCTTGTGACAAGAAGGGTATTGCGTTCCTCAAGGGTGAGTCACCGTTGATGGTAAGAAAAGGTAAAGAAAACGATTGTGGAGAAGGAAATATGGCAGGAAATTATACAGTAGTAGTTGATGGTAAACAGTACAGTGTTCAGGTAGTTGAAGGAAGCGGTGATGTACAGATCACACCGGCGGCAAATACGGCACCAGCGGCAGAAACTCCAGCTGCACCGGCACCGGCTGCGGGTGGTGCCGGCAGTATTGAAATTCACTCTCAGACTCCGGGTAACGTTTGGAAAATCCTGAAAAACCCGGGTGACAAAGTGGAAGAGGGTGATGTGATTATGATCCTTGAAGCCATGAAAATGGAGATCGATATCGCAGCACCGCAGGCAGGTACCATTAAAACGATCAATGTCAATGTGAACGACGCAGTCGCGGACGGACAACTTCTCGCAACAATGGAGTAATCATGAAGATTAAACATCTACTGCTCACTGTTTTCTTCGCCTTTGCCTTTCTAAGCAGTACGGCAACGGCAAGTGAACATGAGACTACAGCGAAACAATTCAAGACTCAGCAGCAGCTGATCGCTGAAGAGAAGGCGACCTATAAAGAAAAAAGTGTGGGTGAACTGATCGTCAGCTTTTTTCATACGACAGGTCTGGATGCTATTCTAAACCCTAAAGAAGGGGTAAAAAACGGACAGGGAAAAGAGATGAGCAAGTTTGCCCAGAGCTGGGGGCGTGTGATTATGTTCATCATTATTTTCATTCTCTTCTATCTTGCCATTGCCAAAGGGTTTGAGCCGTTGCTGCTGTTGCCCATCGCATTTGGAGGTTTGCTTGCCAATATCCCGATTGCCAATATGACAGGACCGCACGGAATGCTTGGAATCATCTACAATATGGGTATCGCCAATGAGTTCTTCCCGCTGCTGATCTTTATGGGGGTAGGCGCGATGACAGACTTCGGTCCACTGCTTGCCAATCCGAAAACAGCACTGCTTGGCGGTGCGGCACAGTTTGGAATCTTCGGTTCGCTGGTCGGTGCGGCAGCATTGTCACAATATACGGGCTTTGTTGACTTTACACTGAAACAGTCAGCAGCGATCTCTATTATCGGTGGTGCCGATGGCCCGACCTCGATCTTTATCGCTTCGGCATTGGCACCGGAAATGCTTGGTGCGATTGCTGTTGCAGCATACTCTTACATGGCACTTGTTCCGGTAATTCAGCCTCCGATAATGAAGGCATTGACAACGGAAGAAGAGCGTAAGATCGTGATGAAAACAAGCAGAAAGGTACATAGACTTGAAAAACTTGTGTTCCCGGTTGTTGTTATTATGATGATCGCACTGGTACTGCCTGACGCTGCACCGCTGATGGGGGCGTTTGCGTTTGGTAACTTTGCCAAAGAGTCCGGTGTGGTTGACAGACTGAGCAACGAGATGCAAAACTCGCTGATCAATATTGTTACGATTTTCCTTGGATTTGGTGTTGGTATGACCCTGCAGGCAGACAAGTTCCTGGTTGCAGAGACACTGGGGATCATGATTATCGGTCTGCTGGCATTTGCTGCAGGTACCGCTGCCGGAGTCATTATGGCAAAGATCATGAACAAGTTCTCCAAAGAGCCGATCAACCCGTTGATCGGATCGGCAGGGGTTTCTGCTGTTCCAATGGCTGCACGTGTTTCGAGTAAGGTCGGTTCCGAAGCAAAACCGGGGAACATCCTTCTGATGCATGCAATGGGACCAAACGTAGCAGGGGTCATCGGATCTGCGGTTGCAGCCGGTGTTCTGCTTTCGATTTTTAAGTAAAACTCATGATAGGGTAAGCTTGCTTGCTCTATCATTTAAAAAAAGGTATACCTCAGAGAAACAGGTTTTTCTGACGTATGCTTTGGCATAGTGAAACTACAAGATAAATAAAGAGGATACTATGAGTACCAGAATGCCCAACGGATTTGAGAAGCTTGGTCTGACAGACGTCGAAGAAGTCTACTACAACCTGAGCTATGATGAGCTGCAAGCACATGAGATCAACAGACGTGAGTGCAAGATCTCAACTTCGGGCACTGCCATGTGCGATACAGGGATCTTCACCGGAAGAAGCCCCAAGGACAAATACTTTGTGGATCAGCCGCCTTCAAACGAACATATCGCCTGGGGTGACGTGAACCGGCCTATTAAAAAAGAGATTTACGATGAGCTTTTTGAACTGACAAAAAAACAGCTCTCTGGCAAGAAAATTTATGTGATGGATGTTTTTACCGGCGCAAGTCTGGAGAGTAGACGTTCAATCCGTTTTGTGGTAGAGGTAGCATGGCAGGCACACTTTGTCAAAAACATGTTTATCCGTCCCACGGAAGAGGAGCTGGAGAATTTCGAGCCGGACTTTACAGTGTATAACGCCTGTAAAGCGGTTGATGAAAAATATAAAGAACACGGTTTAAACTCAGATGTTTTTGTTGTCTTTAACATTGAAGACAATGTTTCCATTATTGGTGGTACATGGTACGGCGGTGAGATGAAGAAGGGAATTTTCTCCATGATGAACTACTGGTTGCCGCTTGAAGGAAAACTCTCCATGCACTGTTCGGCGAATGTCGGAAAAAAGGGAGATGTCTGTCTTTTCTTCGGACTTTCCGGAACCGGGAAAACAACACTCTCTACCGATCCCAACCGTGCACTTATCGGGGATGATGAACATGGCTGGGATGACCACGGTGTCTTCAACTTTGAAGGTGGCTGTTATGCAAAAGTGATCAATCTTGATCCTAAATCGGAGCCTGAAATTTATGGTGCAATCACCAAGGATGCACTGTTGGAAAATGTTGTTGCAGATGAAAACGGAAATGTTGACTACAGTGATGGATCCAAGACGGAGAACACCCGTGTCTCCTACCCAATCGAGCATATTGCAAACCATAAACCGGACCTGCAGGCAGGTCACCCCAACAATATCATCTTCCTCACTGCCGATGCCTTCGGTGTGCTGCCTCCGGTGAGTAAACTGACAAAAGAGCAGGCGATGTACTACTTCCTCAGCGGTTATACCGCAAAGGTAGCAGGTACGGAGCGTGGTATCACTGAGCCGGTCGCGACCTTCTCTGCCTGTTTTGGTGAAGCCTTCCTTCCGCTGCATCCGACAGTCTATGCAGAACTGCTTGGCAAGAAGATCGATGAGCACAATGTGAATGTCTACCTGGTGAACACAGGATGGACAGGCGGACCATATGGTGTCGGAAAACGCATGAGTATCAAAGATACCCGTGCATGTATTGATGGTATTCTCAGCGGTTCTATTAACGATGCGGAGTTTGAGACACTGCCTACATTCAACCTGCAAATTCCAAAAGCGTTGGCGGGTGTACAGGACAATACGGTTCTCAATCCGCGTAATACCTGGGCAGACAAGGCAGAATACGATGCAAGCCTTGCAAAACTTGCAGGTATGTTTATTGAGAATTTCAAACGCTATGAAGACAAAGGCGGCAAGTTCGACTTTGCTTCTGCCGGTCCGCAGCTTTAAAACAGAGACGTCCTGTGACGTCTCCTCTTAATTCAGATATTTTCCCTCTTATTTTAATCTAAGCAAGATAGTGTATAGTTACACCATCATTAACTTGAATACATACAAAAGGGTATATAGTGGCTATCAACTATAATAAAATTCGCAGTTTCTGCCGTATTTTTCGTATTCTTCTGGGAACAGCACTGATCATCGGTGCTTTGACAATCAATGCTGAGTGGTCGAAATGGCTCTTCCTGGGTATCATTCCTCTTATTGCCGGCATTGCCAACTTCTGTCCTCTTTGTATCATTACCAAAAAGTGTGATATCCCTGAAAAATAAATCTGCATACAGGAGACAAATGCAACTTTTGTCTCTTTTTTTCTTTCCCATTTTCGAGTATAATGCGGCATTTGTTTTAGGAGCACAGGTTGATGGATAAGCTTGAACACTATCTCCATACCCATCATGAAGAAGAACTGCATCCTTCCGAGATTGCCAATCTTTTAAAAGATCTCAGTGATGACCAGTTTGAAGAGGCGGTAAAGTCAATTCCCAAAGAGTTGATTGCCGATGTCGCCTTGGAACTTCCCGACCGTTATTTTGGCGATATTGTTGAAAACTTCACCCCTGAAGAGATTGCTGAGTCCCTCTCGGAAATGGAGTCGGATGATCAGACCGACTTTATTCAGGAACTCGAAGAGCATGATACTTCCAAAGCCAAAGCGGTTTTTAAAAAGCTTGACAAGGAAGACCAGGAAGACATTCTTCAGCTTAAACAGTATGATGAAGATGAAGCGGGTGCCTACATGCAGGTGGAGGTCTACTCTGCCAAACTGGATCAGAAAGTTTCTGATGTCATCAAAGAGTTTGCAAAGCTCAAGCGTGAAGGGGAACTTGAAAATATCAACTATCTTTTTGTGACGGATGAAGATGGATATTTACGGTATGGTGTAGGGCTCGATGATCTTATTGTCTTTGATCCGGAAAAGACACTGCGTGAGAATATTCAGGAGAATCCTGAAAAGTACAAACCGATCATTGGGCATGACCACGATAATATCAAAGAGATCGTACAAAAGTTTCAGGAATATGATCTGGGATCCATGCCTATAGTCGATGAATACGGCAAACTTCTGGGGCGTATCACTTCGGATGATATTTACGATGTTATCAGTGAGCATGCTACGGATCAAATGTATCATCTTGCGGGGGTTGATGATGAAGCGGAAGAAGACGATGATCTGATCAAAGCCGGTAAGTCACGAGCTATCTGGCTTGGCGTCAATCTGATGACTGCTATTGCAGCTTCTTTGGTGATCGGGTTGTTCGAGGGGACACTGCAGCAGTATGTTGCACTTGCCGTCCTCATGCCTATTGTAGCCTCGATGGGCGGCAATGCGGGAACACAGTCTCTTACGGTTGTTGTACGTCAGCTCGCACTTGGTGAAATTGCCAAACATGATGCCTATCGGACAATTAAAAAAGAGGTCATTCTGTCCCTTGCCAACGGGCTGTTGTTTGCGGTCATCATAGGTATCATCGCAGCCGTATGGTTTGATAAAGGAATGTTGGGAGTTGTGATTGCAATGGCAATGATTATCAACCTGCTCAGTGCGGGCTTCTTTGGGTCTGTCATTCCGCTGCTTTTGAAAAAGTTCGGTGTGGATCCTGCCATTGGCAGTACCGTCATTTTAACCACTGTGACTGACATTGTCGGTTTCTTTGCATTTTTGGGTCTTGCGACCATTATTCTACTTTAAAAGGATTGTTAAATATCATGGACTTGTTAGTCATCTATTTTCTTGGAGCGGTTATTGTCTCCTTTGTCTGTTCAGTACTTGAATCCGTGTTGCTCTCTGTAACGATGCCATTCATTTCGGTAATGGAAAAAGAGAAGCCGAAAGCGGGGCTGCTGCTAAAACAGCATAAGCAGAACATCAATAAATCGATTGCTTCGATTCTCATTTTGAATACAGTTGCCAATACCGTTGGTGCTGCCGCAGTAGGTGCGCAGGCAGAGCGTGTGTTTGGCTCAGGGGCACTTTTCTGGGTCTCTGCTGTCTTGACTTTTGCCATCCTCTTCTTTGGTGAAATTATTCCAAAAACGATTGGTGCAACATTTTGGAAGCAGCTTGCACCTGTAGCAGCCTATATCATCCGATTCTTCATCTGGTTCACCTATCCAATCATTATTATGACTCTGTTTGTGACCAACCGTATTAAAAAAGGTGATGAAGGACACAGTCTAAGTAAGGAAGAACTGCTTGAGAGTGCACTTCTGAGTGAAGATGAAGGGGTACTTGACGAACAGGAATCAGATATTATTGAAAATATACTCAGACTTGATGATATCAAAGTACAGGATATTCTGACACCAAGGAGTGTGGTATTTGCACTTGAGGGGAATCGTACAATTGCTGATATTGTCAAGAATGAGGCAGATATTTTCAAATATTCCCGTATTCCTGTCTTTGAAGGCAATATTGAAAATATTACCGGGATGATTCTTACCAAACAGCTCTTTGCCCAGGCGCTCAAAGATGACAGTGTCCAGCTTAAGAGTATCCAAAAAGATATTTACCGTATTAACGAGCAGGTGCCTGTCTCCTGGGCACTCGATCTCTTTATTGAGAAGAAGGAACATATGTTCCTGGTCCTTGACAAATATGATCAGGTAGAGGGTATTGTAACGCTTGAAGACTGTGTCGAAACAATTCTCGGTGTCGAGATTGTCGATGAGAGTGATGCACATGTGGATATGCGTGAACTTGCCAAACTGAAGATGCGCCTGCAGCGTAAACGCCAGGAGAAAGACCTCAATCTGCATTGAGAGAGGGGATTCTCTCATTTGGGTTTGTAACCCCGATTCAGCTAAAATATATTTGAATGCTATTACGAAGGAAAGCGTGTGGAAAAGAAGAATGGCCAGCAGGGCTTTGGCGGCCTGAAGCTTAACACAGCACTGCTTGAAGTACTGGAAGCTCAGGGCTATGAACGGCCTACACCTGTACAGCAAAGGCTCATTCCTGTTCTGCTTTCCGGCGCAAGTGCCATTGCCTCTGCACAGACAGGCAGTGGTAAGACATTGGCATTTCTGCTGCCTGCTCTGCAGCAGATGAACCCCGATGCCTTGCCTGTGTCCAACCACTATCCAAAACTCTTTATTCTCTCTCCTACCAAAGAATTGGCACAGCAGATTTATGAAGTCAGTATGCCTTTTGTCCGTAAACTGGGCTTTCGAAGTGTACTGCTGCAAGGTGGCGGCAAACGTAACGAAGAGAGCAGAAAGCTGGAGCAGGGTGTCGATGTGGTCATCGCCACGCCCCAGCGTGCACTTGAACATATTGAGGCGCGCCATATTGATGTAAAAGCGCTCAAGCATCTGGTCGTCGATGAAGCCGATATGATGTTTGATATGGGGTTTGTTTCCTACCTTGAAAAGATTTTTGCCATGATGACGGAGCGTTCCCAAAAGGTGATTGTCTCCGCAACGATTACACCAAGGGTGGTGAAACTGGCAAAAACCCATATTCAACCATTGCGGCGTATTGAGCTCGATCCTCCCGGTAAAATTGCCGATACGGTTACGCAGATGCTTTACCCTGTGGTTAAAAGCAAAAAGAACGCACTGCTCACCTGGCTGATCTCCTCACATAACCTCCAAAGGGTACTGGTCTTTGTACGAAAAAAGGAGTTGGCTGACGGTGTGGCGGAAGCATTGAGAGAATGGGACTACAAAGTGGGTATACTCCATGGAGAAAGGATGCACCAGGAGCGTAAAAAAGCGCTGCGTGCGTTCAGAGAAGGAACCTGTCAGATCCTTGTTGCAACCGATATTGCGGCAAGGGGGCTGGACATATCAGACCTTGACGTGGTCATCAACTATGACATTCCCCATGTCAAGCATGATTTTATCCACCGTGTGGGACGAACAGGAAGAGCAGGAAAAGAAGGGGTTGCCATGACATTGGTAAGCCCTGATGAAATAGAACAGCTCAAAGACCTTCAAAAGGTGCTTGGCAGTAAGATCAAAGAGGTGATCTTGCCAGACTACGCCCCTAAAGATGTCAAGTCCAGAGGCTACCTTATGCAGCCGCCCCAGCGCCGCAGACAAACTCCGAAACCCGATGCCAGGAAAAATGCTGTTTCCCCTCTGAACAAAAAGGGGAAAAAGCGTAAAACAACCAAGCGGGACGGGTTTAAGATTTTGGATGCTTCCAAAAAAGATGATCGTACAGGCAGCCGTACGAAAAAGCGTAAATAATTATTGGGCTAACATATCCAACTTCTTATCATACACTTTCGTCCGTACCTTGAAAAGCCCAAGCAGGGTATGAAAAAGATTATCCTGTGAGTAGCGTGCATCTTTATGCTTTTTCAGCGACTGTACCCCTGTATTTTTTTCAAGTGAAGGGCCAAACCAGAAAAGGGCACCGATATGCTTTTGGGCATCGGGTGCCATGAAGTAGGGCAGACCGTGGAGGTAAATGCCGTTTTCTCCCAGACTCTCTCCGTGGTCGGACATATAGAGCATGGCTGTCTGATATTGATTGTCGTATTTTTTCAGGAAATCAATGGTTTTGGCAAGAAATGTATCGGTGTAGCGCAGGGCATTGTCATAGGCATTGGTAATGGCTTCGCGGCTGCATGACTCAAGCTGGTTTGTTTTGCACACAGGTGTGAACTTCTCGTAGGCTTTTGGGTACCGTTTGTAGTAGGCCGGCCCGTGGTTGCCCATCTGGTGCAACACAATGAGAATGTCTTTGTCAGGGTGTTTTGCAATGAATGTGTCCAGTCCCACGAGCATACCGACATCACGGCACTCCCCGTCGGTACAGATGGTATTGTGAGCCGGAGTTTTGTAGTTCTCGTACGGAATACGCAGTGCTACTCCCTTGGAGTCGGAGTTGTTGTCACGCCACAGCATGGCAACCTTTCCGGTGTGTTTGAGCACATCCAATACATTCTCTGTACTGATACCCTTTTTGTAGGTATATTCACTTCGGGGGTAGACCGAGAACATACAGGGAACCGACTCCGCTGTTGCTGTACCGCAGGAGTAGGTGTTGGAGAGGTCGATGATGTTTTTCTCTTTGAGTTTCGGGTTGGTCTCTTTTGGGTAGCCGTTGAGAGAGAAATGGTCGGCACGTGCTGCTTCACCAACAACCATGATAACCAGTTTGTGCGGCCCTTTGTGTTCGGGAATAGTAGCATCGGTACCGATGGGTTTGAGTACAATGGGACCGCTGTTGTAGGTCAGGTAAACATATTTTCCACTGCTGAAGATCCAGTAAAGCGGATTGATACTGAAACGCAGCGGTTTATGTTCGCGGAAGAAAGAAGTGTAGTATTTGCTGTAGGTAAAGAGTGATGCAGTAATGATGATGATAGTCAGCAGAATAGTCTTTGTTTTTTCCCAAAGTTCTGTTTTCCAGTTTCGGTAAACTACCTTGGTACGGTAGACCCAATAGGCAGGTAGCAGACCGAAGAACACAAAATAGAGCACAAGTTTAAAAGTAAGCAGATCGCTTGATTCAGAAAAGTTTGTCTGAATGGCATTTCGGATCATGCTGTCGTCAATGATAACATGGTATGTATTCATAAAGTAACTGGTTAGAGAAGAGACAAGCAAGGCAACAATCAGCAGCGGTTTTGTAGTCCATCGGGAACTAAAGAGTGTGAAGAAGAGTACCGTCACGGCAAAGAGGACTATGGCAAGTGAGAGGACAAAACCGGCATTCTCTGCAAAAGGGTAGACTTTCAGTACATTTTTAAAAAAAGTATAGTTGTCTACGATCACAAAAAAGAGGGATACAATGACAATAAGCCGGGTTTGGGTAAAGGGTTTTATGGTGCTGCCTTTTTCTGTTTTATTTTGGAAATCATAGCAAAACAACCCTAACGGTTTTACATGACTTTACGCTTTAACTTTTTTTGTGTATAGTTTCACACTATTAAAAAGAAAAGGAAAACAAATGGCACAAGTACCAGAAAATGTCGGATGTGACAATATGGAATGCGTAGAAGGACCAAACTGCCACCGCAAAGAGATCTATATGAATAAAACGGCAGCATCGGTCAAAACATTTGGGGGTACACCCAAAAAAGGATGTGGAAAGTTCATTCCAAGAAAGAAAGAAGAGAAGTAGCCTACAGGCTGCTGCGATGTAGCGGAAACTTCCCAATCTCTTCGAGGAAGGTGGTTGCATAGGCACCTTTGGGAAGGAAGAACCCTACATGAAGTATCTTTTTTTCTTCATCATAGCCTGTTTCAACCTCTTTTGGCCATATCCATGCAAAACGCCTGTCTCCCCGTAATGCTCTTAGTTCATCATCATCGAACGCCTCTTCAAGGTGTCTTGCATCACTCCGTGCCCGCATAGCCCTCTCCCCGCATAACAGTCCTGTCGGAGAGATTTTTCCGGAAGAAAAAAGGTTGGATGCCTGAATCATATCATTGACAAATGTCAGTTTTCCATGCGGATAGGGCATCATGACATCGCCGAGAAAGAGTTTGAAAAACTGGGGCTGCTTTGATAGCGCTTCTACAAGCGGTTGGGGGTAGCCAAGTGTTTTTGAAGCCTTGCTTATGCTTTCAGCGGCAAGGACAGCCGAGAGCTTTACCCGGGATGTGAGCCAACGGTTGAAAAGGTAACTCTGATAGGCTGCTACCAGAAGTTTTTCACGGCTGCCTTTAAGGCGTTTGCCTGAATGGGCGATCTCTTTTCCCTGTTCATAACTTTTTGCATCTTCTCCGAAACGCTGATAGCCGTAGTAGTTTGGAATCCCTTTTTTCTGCATCATTTTTGCGGTTGTGTTGAAAAATTTTGCATCTTTCTTTTCTACATTGTGCAATACGATTTCAAAACGGTTGCCTTGAAGGTGGCCTATTTTAAGAGGAGCCTTATTATAAGTGCGTTCGAGAATCTCTATACGTTCGGTTGTGAGGTTCTTGTTGAGCAGTTTTTCCGCCTGCTTGGGAATGGAGATGTACTGAATGGTTGTGGCACTCTTGTCTTTAAGACCGGCATAGCCGATGTCACGTTCGTTCAGTTCAGTTGCTTTGGCAAGTACGGTCAGCAGTTTATGGGTGCTCATGTCTCGTTTTTTGAGTTTGAGAATAAGATAGTTCCCCTTGCCGGTAAAAGGGTAAAGGGGAACTTCTTCGACAAAAAAGCGTTCGACAGTCTGTTTGAAATCGAAACGGATAGGGGTATGGGGGTAAGCATAGTGTTTGTGAAAATTCATACCGGAAGTATAGCGTAAGCACAGCAGTGTGCTACTTAGCAGGCAATAGGTATGAGGCTATCCGCATTTTCCCGGGGCACATTTCATCGTACCGCCGCATTTGCCCTCCAGCTTGCTTTTGACGCTTCCCTGGTGCATACTGTCTATCATTTGCTGCATTTGCTGTGGGTGAGCAATGAATTTATAGCCTTTGTAGAGTGTCATGAGCCCGTAAAGTACGACCAGCATGGCTGCTAGTTTCATCATAGTTCCACGCAGTGAGCCGCGTTGCAGGAATTTTGTGACCGTACCGAGAAAAAAGAGTGCAGGGATGGTTGCGAGTCCAAAAGTAGCCATGACGATCGCTCCCCACAAAGGGCTTGCAGTACTGGCAGCAAAAATGGCAAAGGAGTAGACCAGTCCACAGGGAATGAGACCATTGAGCATCCCGAGCATGTAAAAGCTTGGGATGGAACGGCTTTGAATGAGTGTTTTGAAAGCTTTTTGGAACCAGCTGTATTTGGAGACTGCAAACTCAGCAGAGTTAAGAAACGGCAGGTTGCCCAGCAGAGAGATACCTGCAAGTAGCATCAGTGCGCCGGTGAGTATAAAAAGTACCCCTTTGGTAGTGGGAGTAAAAGCAATAACCTGACCAATGAGCCCAAAAATTGCACCCAGAACAGTGTAGGTGGTGACACGTCCGAAATTGTAGGCCAGATGGGAGAGGGTTTGGCGTCTCCATGAGGATGCCGGATCGATCTTGCTTGAGCTGTAGGCAACGACAATACCGCCGCACATACCGATGCAGTGTCCTACACTTCCAAGAAATGCTGTACTGAGAATGATGAGAAGGTCAATGTTGCTCATGGTTCCTCCGGTAAAAAATTACCAAACTATAGTATTTTTTTGTTAAAATAGTGTTAATTTCAAGCAAGGAAGCCTATGTTCAAATCTCTTAAACGCAGTTTCATGAAAATGTTCCGTGAATTTCTGGTTTATCACAACAGTTCACTGGAATTTCGTGCCAAACTACTGACACTGATGGTCTCGTCTGACGGTGAGATGAGTGAATGTGAAAAGCAGAAACTCAAAGAGGTGGCACATGAAATCTATTCGGAAAATCCGGAACGTGCAGAATTGCTTGTCGATATGGTAAAGGAGTTTCACACCAAGATCATTACCGACAACGGGCTTGATTTTGAACATTTGATACAGCAGGTAGCCAAGGAGATCAAAGAGGTAAAACGCTTTTGCCAGAAAATTGATATTGGTCTGTTGATGCAGCTGCATGAGTGTATTGACGACGATGATGAAGAAGAACGTCTTTTTCAGATGCGTATCATTGAATTTCTACAGGGGCTTAAAGAGGAGTGTAACGCGTAATGGAGTGGTACCGGTTTGTTTCACATGGGCGTGTACAACATGTCTTTTACCGAAAGTTTGTTTCACAGGCACTGATGCGGGAGGGCTTTAACGGCTATGTATGTAACCTCGATGACGGTACGGTAGAGACAGTCGTTTTCATTACCGATGAAGAGAGTGAGCTTTCAAGAGTAGTTCAAATCCTTGAAGAAGGCTCACCTATGAGTGAAGTTGAGAAGGTCGAGTATGAGATTGTCGATGGCATTGAGATAGAAACAGATGGATTTGAAATCCGATATTAAGACAACAGATTATCATGTAGGGTGCGTAAACACGCATCGATTGAGAAAATGAGCAAGGAGTTATGCCATGGCAAGCGGATGGGGATGTCAGTTTCTTGGCAAAAACGGTGACATTAAAGACTGGTGCATGAAACTCAACCACCCCTGCGATCCAGGATGCAGAGGGTGCATCATTTACGGAAAGGTAGAGTTCAGTCAGCCTCAGATAGATGAGGAGCAGGAGAGAAAGGCAAAAAAGCGGAGTGACAATCCGTTGGGAGAACGGTAAGACAAAAGACCTTTTACAGGCAATAGCGTTAAAAAATTTATCCTAAAGTAGTTTTATATGTTGAAGTTAGAGATTAAAAAACCAAGAAAGTTTATCAGCCCTTTGTTGTCAAAAATAAGTGTGACAACGGATGAACTGGAACACAACAACCCTTTATAGATCTTGCCGATCAGATCATTACCCTCAAAAAAGAGGGCAAAGAGACCTCCGATCTCGAAGCCAAGATCGATCGTATGGTCTATGAGCTTATACGGCTTGAGTGAAGAGGAGATCGCGGTGGTGGAGGGCAGAGAGCCGTTTCAGGATGAAACGGTATGACAAATTGACATATTTTTAACACACTCTGTACCTTTGTGGTATGATGCAATAAAAATACCAAGGAATACCACAATGGAAACACAGATTATTCATACATTGACTCGGGATTTTGAAACATATGCGCATAGCACTGAAGACGGGGTATTTTTCTGGTTGGCGAGAGATTTGCAGTTGTTATTGGGGTATAAAGAGTGGCGGAATTTTCATAAAGTTATTTCAAAAGCCAAGACAGCCTGCGAGCTAAGCAACCAGCCCATCGAAGACCATTTTGTTGAGATCAACAAAATGGTTCAAATCGGTTCAGGCGCAACCAAAGAAATCGAAGACATGATGTTGACGCGTTATGCCTGTTATCTCATTGCTCAAAATGGAGACAGCAGCAAGCAAGAGATTGCGTTTGCACAGACATATTTTGCCGTACAAACCCGTAAAGCAGAGATCATTGAGCAGAAAATCCTCGAATATGAGCGGGTACAGGCTCGTGAGAAACTCAAAGGAACAGAAAAAGAACTCTCTAAAGTGATCTATGAACAAACGGGAGGCAATGATAGTTTCGCGTTGATCCGCAGCAAGGGGGATCAGGCATTGTTCAATCACACGACACAGCAGATGAAAGAGAGATGGGGAATTACCAATAAACCTTTAGCCGATTTTATGCCCACCCTTCTGTTAAAAGCAAAAGACTTTGCTACTGAGATCACGATACATAATGCCCGAGAACATCAAATGCATACAGAACGAGCTATATCTAATGAACATATCACTAACAACAAAGCTGTCCGAGAAACTCTTGTCTCACGAGGCATCGTTCCTGAAGAGCTTTCCCCTGAAGAAGATGTCAAAAAAGTTGAACGAAAACTTCGGTCAGATGAGAAAAAGATTGTGAAAAAAAGTGCTTTCAGTAGCAAGAAACAGTGAGTGATATGTTTTTTCAAGAAATTTGTATCTGTTTGACAATATGATATAAAATAGTATATACTATAGAAAAATATATGTATGAGGAATAAATATGCATAGTATATCACAGTTGGAAAAGCAGCAGGTAGGATTGAGGCTGCCGAAGTATCTTATTGAGGAGATCGATGCTTTTACGGAGGAGTATGCGGTTAACCGTACCGATATTATCATGGAAGCTATTAAATCATATATTCAAGAGCAGAAAGAGAAAATGTTCTATGAAAACTTTGAAAAGGGTGTCAAGGAGCTTAAAGAGATACTTGATGGCAAAAAAGACAAGTCCCAACTTACAACACTGGACGAATTGATCGATGAGCTTGAACATAGTTAGTGTCAATCAGTTCAATAAGGAACTGAAAACACTTTATAAACGCTACAAAAATATTGGCAGAGATATAAAGCATCTTAAGAGTATACTTTCCGAAAATCCAAAGGCAGGCATAGCTCTTACTCATAATTGTTACAAGGTAAGGCTTGCCAACAGCTCTGTTCCGACCGGGAAAAGCGGTGGATTTTGTGTCATCTACTACTATATAGACCAAGATGGCACAGTCTATCTTTTGTCTATCTATTCAAAAAGTGATATCGCCAATGTCTCTGATGAGAAGATATTGGGAATACTGAAAAGAGAGGGCATTATAGAGTAACTACTCTGCCACTTTGTCTCCAAATTTTTCCATCAGCTTTGCGATCTTTGGCGGGATAACGGCATTACAGTAGCCCTGCATGGGGTTTTGGCGGTAGTAGTCCTGATGGTACTCCTCTGCCGGATAGTAGTTTTTGAGCGGTTCAAGTGTGGTGACAATGGGATCGCTGTAGTCAGCTTGTGCCCGCTTGATGGCGCGCTTGGCAGCCTCAAGCTCCTCTTCGTTCTGGTAACAGATGCAGCTTCTGTATTGTGTGCCCACATCTGCTCCCTGACGGTTGAGGGTGGTCGGGTTGTGTGTTGCGAAGAAGACATCAAGAAGGGTATCAAGGTCGATGACTGCATCATCATAGGTGATCTTGATCACCTCTGCATATCCGGTACTGCCGCTGCATACATCACGGTAGGTAGGGTTTGGGACTTCGCCGTTGGCATAGCCGCTCTCGACATCACTGACACCTCTGAGTCTTTCAAACACCGCTTCGGTACACCAGAAGCATCCGCCGCCCACAATCAGCTCTTTTGTTGCCATTGTTCATCCTTTTTTGGTGCGTGGTTACGCACCCTGCAATTATCATTGGAAAAGCCGACAAAATGCAACCAAAGGCACATTCTACCGCTTCATACTGTGCTATAATACTTACACTATATGAAATAAGACTGAAAATTATAAATTCCGGAGGTAAAAAATGACTGTGAATGTTGTATGTCCACACTGTTTGAAAGTGAATCGTATCCCAAAGAAAGACTCTTATGCAAAAGCTAACTGCGGGAATTGTAAAAATTCGCTGCTGGACAGTAAGCCTGTTGAAGTAGACAGTGCAAAATTCAATACCTTTATTGCCAACTCTGATCTGCCTGTTGTTGTCGATTTCTGGGCACCGTGGTGCGGTCCGTGCCGTATGATGGCACCTGCATTCGAGGAAGCTGCACGGAGCCTGCCGCTTAAGGCACAGTTTTTGAAGGTCAATACCGAAGCCAATCCTCAGCTTGGCGGTCAGTTTGGTATTCGAAGTATTCCTACTATGGTACTCTTCAAAGGCGGCAAAGAGGTTGACCGTGTCAGTGGCGCACTCAGTGCAGACCAGATAAAACAGTGGGTATCCCGATACATTTAAAGAAGTACACTTCAAAGAGAGTTGTGCTATTATCTCCTCATACCTATTGTAATGAGGAAAAGAATGCGCAAGATACTGCTGCTTGAAGATGATGCGAACCTGAACGACACCGTTGCCGAGTTTCTCGAAGAGAACGGCTATACAGTAGTGCCGGTCTATGACGGCTATGAAGCGCAGGAAAAACTTTACGAAACACAGTTTGACCTGTTGCTGCTTGACATTAATGTACCCGGTATTGACGGACTTGAATTGCTCAAAGAGAGCCGGAAAGAGGGGGTTGGTACGCCGGCTATTTATATTACCTCGATGGACAGTGTCGATGATCTGGAAAAAGGGTTTGAAAGCGGCTGTGACGACTACATCCGTAAACCTTTTGCAATGAAAGAGCTGCTCATCCGGGTTGAAACACTGCTGAAACGCAATTTTTACCACGATGTCAGTGAAGTGATCCCAGTTACTGAGAATATTGCCTACAATCCCAAAACGGAAGAGCTTCTTATTGACGGTGAAGCCGTGATGCTTGGCAACAAAGAGTCAAAGATGCTCAAACTCTTCATGTCGGCACGTGGCGAAGTGCTTTCTCATGAGCGCATCTACAGCCATCTGTGGGATTATGAGGAGGAGCCGAGCGACTCGGCACTGAGAACCTACATTAAAAATCTTCGTAAACTGGTCGGGAAGGATACCATTGTCAGCATCAAGAAGCAGGGCTACAAGTTCATTACTCAGAAGTGAAAAAAAGTCACTTCACCGGTTTCTGACACTCTATGTGGCGATGGTGCTTGCCGCAATTGCACTGTTGTCACTCTACTACTATGAGAGCCAGCGTAAACTGATGCTTTCGGACAAGCGTGCAACAATGGCACAGTATGCCTATGTACAGGTCAAGCGTCTGAAGGTACTGCATTATTTTTTTCCTGAACGCACTACGTATCCCCGGGATCCCAGCTTTACCTCTGCTATTTACGATATTGAATACAACAAAATTTTTTCACTCAACAAGCGGGAAGAGCACAATTTTGACAATGAAATATCTATCAAAGACGGCTACATACATTTTGTAAAGGGACTTGATACCTATTATCTGGGAACACGCTATCTTGTTATTGAAATCCCCGAAGACAAGACATGGGCAGTGACAACATGGAAACATATTGTACTCTACGGCGGTGCTGCCTTTGTACTTTTTATGCTGCTTGGCCTCTACCTGGCAAAACGCTTTTTGAAACCGATGCGGGATTCCATCATGCTGCTTGACCGCTTTATCAAAGATACGACACATGAACTCAATACGCCGCTTGCTGCCATTTTGGCCAATATCGAAACAATGGACAAATCGGTGATGATCGACAAGAACCGCAAAAAGCTTGAACGTATCGATATTGCTGCGCGTACGGTTTCTACGCTCTACAAAGATTTGACCTTTCTCACACTTGAGCAGGAGAAAGAGAATGAAGACGAGCCTGTTGATGTTGCCGGGCTGATAGCAGACAGAGTAGAATACTTCGAGGTACTTGCACGTTCCAAGCAGATTGGGTTTAAATTGGATCTCGATGCCGTAACGGTTGTGATGGACAGGCGGAAACTGACGCGGGTGATCGACAATCTTATCAGCAATGCCATCAAGTACAACAAACGCGGGGGAAGTATTGAAATTGTGCTCGATAAAGAGAAGCTCAGCATACGCGATACGGGCATTGGTATCGCGGAAGAGAAGATTCCGCTGATGTTTGACCGTTATCTGCGTTTTAACAGCAGTGAAGGAGGCTTTGGTGTGGGACTGAGCATTGTCAAGAAAATTTTGGATGAATATGGTTTGGAAGTGGCAGTTGACTCAAAAGAGGGTAAAGGAATGACCATCACAATTTACTGGAAGGATGAAGTATGAAACGGGTATTTATCATGTTATGGCTGTTTGTCTCTCTTGCTTACGGAGAAAATGTATATGAACGCAACTGTGTTCCCTGCCATCAGAACCTGCCCACATCTTTGGAGCAGATGTTTAAGAACTATCTGCTTGTCTACAGCAGCGAACGCTTTGTCAAGGCAGGGGTCAAACACTATCTGAAGTATCCGTCACGGAGTATTTCGCAAATGTCCAAACTTTTTCTCGATACCTATGGGGTAAAAAAGCCTACAACCCTTTCTGAAAAGGAGCTTGATGAAGCAATTGACATCTATTGGGAAAAGTTTAAGGTTTTTGATAAGTTGAAGTAGTTATAATATTTCAGAGTCGCATATTATGCGATAATTTATAGTTATAGAAGGTCTCAGATGAAAAAACTGTTCACCATTTTGGCGCTTGCACTCTTTGTCTCTGCTTCGATGCCGACTGTTGTTATGGCAAATGCAAAAAAAGGTCAGAAGATTTTCAAGAAAAAATTTCGTAAAAAATGCGGATTTTCCGGTGTACGTTTTGCAAGAAACCATACCCAGTCAGAGTGGGAAGATATTTGGGATGACGGCAAGTTTAAAGAGGAAGCAAAAAAGATCTGTCCAAGACTCAATGTCAAAAAGATCAGAAAATCATGGTGGAAGCATGTTTATGATTTTTCCTATAAATATGCAAGTGACGGTGTTGTACCAAAATGCTAAAAGGTGCCATCATCCATCTGTAACTTCCTGAAGCAGTGGAGCTATTCCTGTCACTGCTTTCTCGCTTCTATTCACAATTTATTCACAATTTCATGCTATTATCTCCTTGTTGTAAAACGACACAAAGGACATACAATGACACAGATGACAAAAGTTGCAGCAGCTGCACTTCTTGGCATGGCATTACTCTCTACCTCTGCAATGGCAGATATTAATAAAGGTAAGAGAATTTACATGAAGAAGATGAAAGCTGCCTGCGGTTTCTCCGGTGCGAAGTTTGCAGTTAAACACACTCAAAGTGAGTGGGAAGAGATAAAAGGTGCCGGAAAGTTCAAAGAAGAGGCTGAAAAGATCTGTCCGGGTCTGAAACTCAAAGACAAGTATGTAAACGATGTTTACGACTTTGCACATGAGTACGCCTCTGATTCCGGAAACGTTCCATCTTGTTAAGCGGTGAGGGCGTGACCCTTCTAAGTTAACTTTAAATTATGGTCGCTATAATTTAGGCCAAATTTTATTCAAAAGGATATAAACATGAAAAAAATCGCAATCGCAATGATCTTCGCTGGTTCTTCACTTCTTATGGCTGACGGTGCCGCTATCTTCGCTAAATGTGCAGGATGCCACGGTCAAAATGCAGAAAAATCTGCACTTGGAAAATCTGCAATCATCAAAGGTGAAGATGCAGCTAAAACTGTTAAACTGCTTGAAGGTTACAAAGCAGGTACACTGAACCAGCACGGAATGGGTGCACTGATGAAAGGTCAAGTTGCTTCTCTCTCTGATGAGCAGATCAAAGAAGTTGCTGACTACATCGCAGGTCTCAAGTAAGATCCGCACCTCTCAAAAGCCTTCGGGCTTTTGAATCCTCACTTCTAAACCCTTTCTTTATTTCATAAATTCATTATTAAATTTTTACTTGCTATGATCCTTTTTGAATGTTAGAGTAGTATGCCATTTATTATTTCAAGTTAGATACAAGATATTAACGTTGTTAGTATATTCAACGTTCCTCTTCATTTCTTTTTTTCTTTGTTGCCGTGACAAAGAAAAAGAGAAACGAAGCAAAGAAAAAAAGAAAACACGATAACGCGTGATTTTTGTCATATCCCCTTGACAAGCCACGGCAATCTGGTTTGCATTTTATATGTGTTTTCCTCATTCCTCATTCCTATTTTCCTCCGCTGCATTTCCCCGCCTGACACTTCATCGTACTGTTTTTCTCTTTGGTCGGTGCTTTTTTCTCTACAGTGATATTGCTTTGAAATGTGCTGGTATTGGTTTCTGTTGGCTTTAAAATCAATCTTCCCGTATCTGGATCACGGACGCAGTTGTAGAGTGCTTTTGTGCTTTTTGCTTCGAGGACACAGGTGCGTCGGTAGTCGTCTTTGTCCATCTGGTTGAGGATGTTGAGTTTCTTTTTCACCAGTACGGCAGAGCCGTCGACCATAGATGAACCGCACTTGCCCGCGCCGCACTTCATACCGCCCTCGGTGAGGGACTTTTCTTTTTCTTTGTCGCTGCAGCCGGTGATGATGGTGACTGATGCGATGAGCATCAGAGCGCTGAGCGCTGAGCGCTGAGTGTTGAGTCTATATTTCATAATATTTTCTCCTATTTTATGTAGGGTGTTGTGTCCTCACAACACCCTACAGTATGGTGGCATGATTGGTGTTGTCGGGGGACAACACCCTACGCTACATTGTTTAATTTTCTCTTTTCGTACATCATATAGAAAATTGGAATCAAAAGCAAGCTGAGCACTGCGGAGCTGACAACACCGCCTATCATAGGTGCTGCGATACGCTGCATGACTTCCGAGCCCACACCGTGGGTGTACATGATGGGCAGCAGTCCTGCGAGGATGGCAAAGACGGTCATCAGTTTGGGGCGGACACGCTGTACGGCACCCTCATAAATGGCGTCATTGAGCGCCTGAATGTCGAAACGTTCGCCAAGACGTGCTTTTGCCTCCTCCACACTCTCCTTGAGGTAGACGATCATCACGATGGCGGTCTCCGCCGCAACCCCAAGCAGGGCGAGGAAACCGACAATGACGGCGATGCTCATATTGAAACCCAGCAGGTCGATATAGAGCAGTCCTCCAAGCAGTGCAAACGGCAGTGTGAAGAAGACGATGAGTGTCGGTGTCATCTCTTTGAGTGCGAAGTAGATGAGTACCAGAATGACCAGCAGTACGGTCGGAACGATCCAGATGATCTTCTGCATTGCCGAAGCGAGGTACTCCGACTGTCCTGCCCACTCGATGTGGTAGCCTGCTGGCAGTTTAAGGTCTTTGAGTGCCTTGATCGCCTCCTCTTTATAGGTGATGACACTCATACCAAGCTTCGGCGTGATGTAGATGAAGGTCACCGGTGTGGCCATTTCACTCTTGATGACCGAGGCGCTTTCACGGTAAGCAACCTTGGCAAAGGTGGAGAGCGGTACGAAACCAATCGGTGTCTTTATCTGAATGTTGCGTATCTCGTCAAGATTGCGGTGCTCATTCTCTTCCAGACGCAGGGCGATAGGGTAGCGCTCCAGCCCTTTGTACATCGTTGTCAACTGCTTGCCCCCAATGGCGGTAGAGGTGTACTCCAGCAGCAGGTCTTTGCTGATACCGTAGTGCTTGAGGGCTTCGGTATCGATGTCGATATCGATGAAGTAGCCTGCACTCGCCTGGTCTGCGATGACACTCTGTGTGCTCTTGAGGTCTCTCAGTTTCGTTTCGATCTGCTGTGCGACCTGCTGGAGCCCCTTGGTATCCTTGCCGTAAAGCTTGATGCCAAGCGGTGTTCTGATACCTGAGAGCAGCATATCGATACGCCCTCTGATGGGGTAGGTCCATGAGTTGACAAGCCCGGGTACCTGCAGCGCTTTGTCCATTTCGGCCATCAGCTTTTCGGTGGTCATACCGGGACGCCACTGCGACTTTGGTTTGAAGGTGATGATGGTCTCGATCATACCAAGCGGTGCAGGGTCGGTAGCGGAGTTGGCACGTCCCCCCTTGCCGAATACCGTGGCCACTTCGGGAAAGCTTTTGATGATGGCATCGGTCTTCTGCGTCAACGCTTTGGACTGGTCAATGGAGATGCCGTAGGGGGTGACCGGCATATACATCACCGTCTGCTCATCAAGCATCGGCATGAACTCCCAGTTGAGCTTCTCATAGAGTGGCACGGCGAGTATGAGCAGGGCTGCTGCTATGCCGATGACAAAGTATTTGAGTTTCAGCCCCCATACCAGAAGAGGGTGGTAGAGCCAGATGAAAAAGCGGTTGAGCGGGTTTTTCGACTCCGGTGTGATCTTGCCCCTGACAAAGTAGATCATCAGTACCGGCACAAGGGTGACGGCAAGTAGTGCACCCGCGGTCATCGCGAAGGTTTTGGTGTAGGCAAGAGGGCTAAAAAGCAGCCCCTCCTGGCCTGAAAGTGCAAAGATAGGGAGAAAGGAGACCACTACCAGTGCCAATGCGAAGAAGATGGGGCGCCCGACAACCTGTGCCGCGCTGACTATGGCAGCGATGCGCTCTTTGTTCTCCAGGGGCCTGCCAAGTATCCCCTCCTGTTTGTGGATGGCCTTGTGGGCATTTTCGATCATAACAATGGAGGCATCCACCATCGCGCCGATGGCGATGGCGATACCGCCAAGGCTCATGATGTTGCTGCCGATGCCAAAGAGCTTCATCAGCAGGAAGGTAAGTCCAATCGTCAGAGGCAGTACCAGCAGTACGATGAGCGATGAGCGCAGATGCATCAGGAAAAGACCGATGATGATGACGACAATGATACTCTCTTCGATGAGCGTTCCTTTAAGCGTACCGACAGCTTTGCCGATGAGATCGGAGCGGTCGTAGGTGGTGACCACATCAACACCGTCAACCTTGAGCTCTTTCATCTTTTCCTTAATGCGCTCCAGCGCACGGTAGACATCCTCACCGTAGCGCAGCATCACGATACCGCCGACCACTTCGCCTTCGCCGTTGAGGTCGGCCATACCGCGTCGAGCGGCGGGTACCTTCTCCACGCGCCCAACCTGTGCGATGGTGACGGGAATACCGTTCTTGGTGGTGATGACCAGATTGCGTATCTCATCGAGGTCTTTGATGTAGCCCTTTGCCTGTACCATCCACTCATAACCGTTCTGTATGACGATGCGCCCGCCGGTATCGTTGTTGTTGGCTTTAAGGGTACGCGCGACATCCTTGATGGAGAGGTTGTAGCGTACCAGTGCATCGTTGTTGACCGTTACCTGGAATGTCGGAATGAATCCGCCGATGGTAGCCACTTCCGAGACGCCGTCTACACCCATCAGGGCATACTTGTAGTAGTAATCCTGGAGCGTACGCAGCTCTTCAAGTGTTTTTGTCTGGGAAGTGAGTGCATACTCGTAGGCCCAGCCGACCCCGGATGCGTCTGGTCCCAGAGTAACCTCCATACCTGCAGGCAGCCGGCTCTGTACGGATGCAAGCTGCTCAAGCACACGGGAGCGCGCCCAGTAGAGGTCTGTTCCCTCTTTGAATATGATGTAGATAAGCGCATTCTCGTAGGTGGAGAAGCCGCGTACCGTCTCGATGTTGGAGATGGCAAGAAACTGTGAGACCAGCGGATAGGTGCCCTGATCTTCGATGATCTCCGGGCTCTGCCCCTTCCATGTCACCTGGACGATCACCTGTGGCGGGGAGAGGTCGGGCAGTGCATCCAGAGGCGTGTTCTTCATCGACCAGACGGAACCCAGCATGATGAAGAGTGTGGCCATCAGTACCAGAAAACGGTTTTTTACGCTGAAAGCGATAAGTTTTTCTATCATCTTCGTTCCCTGTTAATAGATGCTGTTGATCTGTGCATCGGAATCCATCATAAAGAGTGCGTTGTTGACCACCTCTTCACCCTCTTTCAGGCCCTCAAGCACTTCAAAGTAGCGGTTGTCCAGCGGTGCGACCCTGACCTTGACCGGTTCATACTCACCTTTGAACTCCGTAGCCAAAAAGGCGTACCACTCTCCTTTTTTGCGTATGACTGCAGAGCGGGGTACGAGCAGACGCGCTTTGGGTCTGGTTGAAGCGTAGAGCTTCGCGTACATCCCCGGAAGCAGTAGCCCTTTTTTGTTCTCTATACGAAGACGCAGCGTTGCCGTGGCCTCCTTTGGGTCGAGTCTGGGGTAGAGCAGCTCTTTTTGTGCTTCAAACTGTGTTGAGAAGCCCTCCGGAACAACGCTGAAGCGTATAAACCGGTCCAGTTTCGCAAGCTGCTCCTGATAGAGTTTGGCTTCCATCCACACCGTGCCAAGATCGACGACCTCAAAGAGTTTCATGCCGTTTTTGAATGCCGAACCCGCCTCGATACGTTTGTCAAAGAGCCAGCCGTCCGCAGGTGCGTAGAGGGTAGTGTATTTTTCGACACTGCCGCCGGGTCTGATGCGGTCGATCTCTTTTTCGCTGACGTTGAGCAGCTGCAGTTTCAGGCGGCTGCTGCGTACCATGGCAGGGGAGGGGCGTTTTGCATTGAAATTGAGAGAATTGAGATAGTCCTGTTTGGCCTTGTAGACCTCGGGTGCATAGACCAGTGCCAGCGCTTCACCCTTTTTTACCTTTTGGTAGCGCGTGTCGGCATAGAGTTCGATGACATAGCCGCTATACCAGGCGACGACATCGGTTCTCTTCGCCTCATCGGCGACAATGTAGCCGTAGTTTACCTGTTCGGGAGCGACCGTCTCTTTGAATACCCGTGTGGTAGTGACATTGAAGAGCTGTTTGACGGTCGGGCGGAGCGTTCTCTCTTTTTTGGGATGCGTTACCGCCGGTGCATGGGAACGCTTCTTTGAAACAGCCTGTGGTGCCGGTGCCGGCTTTGGCGGTACTTTTTTGTCGGTGGTCGCTTTGCCGGAAGTACACTTTCCGCTTTCGCATTTCATTTCGGCATACGCCAGAGGGCTGAGCAGCGTGAGGCTCAGCAGCAGTGTAAGGGGTTTCATCTGATCTCTCCTGTAAGGGCTTTGAGTTTGGCTTTGGTGCGCATGAATTCGGCAGCGGCGGCGATGCGCTCCTCTTCGAGTGCGAGTTTCTGTTCGAGAATGTTGGTGTAGGTAAAGAGGTCCGCACCCTTCTCGATGGCGGCGGCACTCAGTTCGAGCATATGGTCAAGCTGCGGCAGACTTTTGTCTTTGATGATGTAGTAGATGCGGTAGGATTCTCTCAGTCTGACATACTCGGCACGTATCTCGCTTTCGAGTCTGGCTTTGTAGTCGAGGTAGTCGCTTTGTGAACTCAGACGCTCTTTGCGCGCGATCTCGGTGTTGAGCGCTTCGGTACCGTAAAGTGGTGCGGCGATGCCGACAGTGAGGGCACCGTAGTCCTCAAAACTTTCCCTGTGGTAATACCCCATTTTGACATAGGGGTCGGGCATCGCTTCAAGATCGGTCAGCTTCTCTTTTGCCTGAGCAACGTCGGTCTGCTTCGCTTTCATACCCAGTGAGGGGTTGTGCT
>JALUXB010000085.1 GCA_027019175.1 Sulfurovum sp.
CAGGGCCTTCGATGAGCACCTGTACGTCGTGCTTCCAGGCGATCTTTGTCAGCTCACCCAGCGTTTTGAGCTCTGCAAACTGCGCTTCGTCGTTGGCGTCGGCAACCGATCCCGGGCGCAGTCCGTCACCAAGAGAGAAGGTGATGTCATACGCCTTCATAATTTCACAGATCTCCTCAAAGTGCGTATAGAGGAAGTTCTCTTTGTGGTGGTGGATCATCCACTTCGCCATAATGGAACCCCCGCGGCTGACGATACCCGTCACACGCTTGGCAGTCATAGGAACGTGGTGCAGCAGCAGTCCTGCGTGGATGGTAAAGTAGTCCACCCCCTGCTCCGCCTGTTCTATGAGGGTATCGCGGAAGACTTCCCAGGTAAGGTCTTCGGCAACGCCGCCAACCTTTTCAAGCGCCTGATAGATCGGCACCGTACCGATAGGCACCGGAGAGTTACGCAAGATCCAGTCACGTGTGGTGTGGATATTTTTTCCGGTACTCAGGTCCATCACCGTATCCGACCCCCAGCGTGTCGCCCAGACCATCTTTTCGACCTCTTCGGCGATGCTTGAGGTGGTTGCGGAGTTTCCGATGTTGGAGTTTACCTTGACAAGGAAATTACGCCCGATGATCATCGGCTCCACTTCGGGGTGGTTGATGTTCAGAGGAATGACCGCGCGCCCCTCGGCTACCTCTTTTCTGACAAACTCAGGGGTAATCTCCTCGGGCAGGTTTGCACCGAAGTTCTCCCCTTTGAGTCTGCCGTTACGCTCTTCGTCTGCCAGATATGCCTTTGTCCACGCCAGCTTCTGGTTCTCACGGATCGCAATGAACTCCATCTCGGGTGTGATGATGCCCTGACGCGCATAGTGCAGCTGTGTGACATTTTTGCCCTTTTTTGCTCGCAGCGGTGTTCTGTGAAGCCCCTTGCTGCCGGCAGTGACAAACTCAAGCTGCTCGTCTGTGTTGTAGCCGTTGTCCACCGGCTTGATGATGCGCCCCTCGTAAGCCTCCACATCGCCTCTGGCTTCGATCCACTCCTTGCGGATAGGGTCGATACCCTTGGTGACATCGATCTCGACATTCGGGTCGGTATAGACGCCTGATGTGTCATACACCACCAGCTCCTCGTCGTTGGTCAGCGTGATCTTTCGCATCGGCACTCTGATGTGCGGGTGTATCTTGCCTGAAACGTATACTTTTTCAGATCCCGGAAGCGGATCGCGCGTGATGATCTCTTCACTCGCTTCAAAGAGTGATTTGGTTGTATTCATAGAGGTTGTCATTGGTTTTTCCCTTTAACTTATTATTGAATTTAAAAAGTATGTAGGGAAGAGAGTAATAGAGAGTGAGGTAGAAAAAAATATCTCTTTTTTCATGCTCGACAGTAGTATTACAAAGCTCTTCCTTACGCCGGTATTGTCCGGGTCAAGTTCAACGGGTAGGCTTTTGCGGCCTTCTCAGCTGTGTCTGGCACAGCACCCCGAGAGTTTGAGCTACCACTATAGTCTAAAAAAGATAAAAATTATCTTAAATAGGATGAGGAATTTTGGTGATCTTAAAGACGGAATAGAAGCTAAATCAATTCAATGTCAAATATGCAGTGACGCGTTTTAAAGCTTAAACACAATCGCCGGTTCCATAGTTTTAATAGGGCGAAGACTGATAAACGCTGCTGTCATACTTACAATGATCACACCCAAAAAACCGACAAGAGGAGCAAACCACATCATCCGAAAAGGGAAAGTCGGGCTTGAAACTATTTGCTCTAACACCGCAGCGATCCCGACACCAATACCGCTTCCTGCAAGCGCACTGATAAACACTTGAGTAAAGATCATATCGCTTAACTGTTTTGTAGAGGCGCCCATCGCTTTTAAGACAGCGTACTGCTTGAGATTTTCATACGTGAACATATAGAGCATCACCCCTGTCACACCAAAGCCCACAAGCATCGCTAAAATCACCATATTGACCATATCGCCGACATCTTCGGAGTTGATCATAAACCACATTACCGTCTCTTTTTTAAATGCTTCACTTGTGATTGCTTTAAGATGTGTTGTCCGGGTAATACGCTTTGCCAGTTCGTCAGGAGTCACATTTTTTGCGGGATGCACCATAATAAACGTGATATATCTCTTCTCACCCGGGATGAGCCGCTTGAAATTCGATGCCGTAGTATAAAGCAAAGGTCGTGGAGGGAAACGGGGAATCGTATGAGAAATCCCGGCAACCATGACCCTTTTTGAGTTGACAAGCATCTCGTCCCCATAACGCAGCTCTCGTGTGGGAGCATGTAAATGCGACCCGTCATAAGACCACATATCTTTTTTGTATATGGGGGTTTGCAGTTTCCCTTCCGTACCCCCGCTGTCTACGATAACACTGTTGGGGATATGCAAAAGATCGGCAGGTAGCGGCGCACCGCTGAGCGTTGCATCATCAACACCTATTATCTGGAACGATTGAAAATCTCCATTGGCATAACGCGCTGTGACATCACCCAGATACAGCGGCGAGGCGTACTCCACACCCGCCACACCCCGCACACTATCCAAGGCTGAATCGCTCATATTGATGGTGGCTTCGGCTGAACTAACTGCCGGATCCATCACCCACACTTTGGCACTTGGGTTTTCACTCACCAGTGCAAAACCTCTCGTCATAAAACCGGCAAAATATCCCATTGCAAAGGTAACGAGAAATGCTGTAAATACAATCCCGATCAAAAGCCCCAAAAACTTGGTTTTGTCATGCATCAGCATCTCTACGGCAACTCTAAACATTACTTTCCTTTTGCACGCTCTATAAACACATCAAGCATCTCTCCTGCGTACAGGGGAAAATCGGGCTGTTTTTTGATTCTGTACATGACTTGCAATACTCTTGTATCCGTGCGTTCTGTAGGACTGCCTGCAAGATGTGTTTTGGGCGCAACCAAAGGGATAGTATAGAGATACGCAAGCTGCACCCTTTGACTTGGGTTGCCCCGTATAAAGGCTGTGGCTTTTGCACCTTTTTGGAACTTCCATGTGTCAAACTCATTGATATTGACTTTGACGTTGTAGGTATCATCTCCCAAAACAAGTGCTTTAGAATGAACATCAAAGTAGGCACCTTCTGTGAGATCGGAGCGCAAAACAGTGCCTTCTATCGGCGCATAGACCTGGTAAAGTTTCAATTTTTTTGACAGGGCTTCATATTTTTGCTTTGCAAGATTGACATTTTCTTTGGCTTCGTTGTAGGTATCTACAGCCTTGATGTACTTCTCATTTGTAACCATACCGGTAGAGATTTTTTTCATATTTTTTATGATTTTGAGTTGGTCTTTGGCACTTTTTAACCTTGCCAAAGCACTTTGTATCGATGCTTTCAAAACAGCTATATTTGCTCTCTCCTTGCTGTCATCAATGCTAAAAAGGAGTTGCCCCTTTTTGATTTTGTCTCCGCTTTGCACATACACCTTTTTGACAACGCCTGCCACTTGTGCGCCGATAGTGATATTTTTACTTCCGGCTTCTACAATACCTGTACCGGCGATAAAAGATCTGTAGGGGAGTTTGATTGAGGGTAAAGAGACATTGTCGCCTGACTTTTCCATATCGCCGTAATATATGGTTCCAAGCACAACAGCAAGACCGACAAGGGAGATAAAAACAAGTATAAAAAACGTCCTCATGAAGCCACCTTTATGATTTTCCCGTCTTCCATATGCACGATTCTGTCGGCATATTTGTAAATCCTGTTATCATGTGTCACCACTATCATACTCGCACCCTTCTCTTTGATGATTTTCTGCAAAAGCTCCATCACGATCTGTCCTGATGTATGATCCAGACTGCTTGTCGGCTCGTCACAGATAATGAATTTCGGGTTATGCACCAATGCTCTGGCTATAGCGACCCTTTGCTGCTCTCCACCGCTCAATCCGCTTGGTTTCACATACGCTTTTTTGCCAAGTCCCACTGCTTCAAGCATCTTTTTTGACAGGTTCAGTGCTTTTGTCCTTTTTTCCCCGGCTACAGTTAAAGGGAGTGCAACATTTTCTATGGCTGTCAAAGACGGAAGAAGGTTAAAAGCCTGAAAGACAAAGCCGATATTTTTGCCACGAAACGCCGTGATCTCCTCATCGCTCATATCGGCAATGTTTTTCCCCATCACCTCACACGCTCCACTGTCAAAACTTAAAAGTCCGCTCAAAACGGAAACAAAAGTCGTCTTGCCGCACCCCGAAGGACCTACGAGCATAAGAAGTTCGTTTTCATACACATCAAGCGTAACACCTTGGAGTGCCTTCACTTCCGCTTCTCCCGCATTGAAGGTTTTGACAATGTTTTTGCATGATACGATGATGCTATTCATACACTTTTCCGCTTGCTATTGCATTGATGATAGTAGCCTGCAACGCTTCTTTGGTTTTCATGGCTGCTATCTGCTCTTTTACATCAAGCAGTTGCTGTAGAACCTGCAGATAGGTATTGAAATCGACATACTGTTTGAGGTAGGCTTTTTGAATGGCAGCCTCACTTTTTTCAAAATCTCTGCGTGAACGCTCTAAAACGTCAAGCTGTTGCTTGGCATTTTGATAGGCTTGGCAGTACTTGATATAGGCTTGCTCCCTTTGGATTTTCGCCTCTATGCGTTCTGTCTCTTTGCCGAGTGCTGCGACTTTGAGTGCTTCGGCTTCTTGATAGTCACCGCCGTTTAAAGGCAGATGCAACGCTACACCAAAGGCATGGTTGTCCCCATACGATGTGGGATCACCCAGTCTTTGATACGCAGCACTCACATCAAGGGTTGGCATATACCTATTTTGCTTTCCTTTTGACGCTGTGAAAAGTTTTTGTGCATCGAGCGCATTGATTGTCGCTTGCGGATTATGGCGCAAAAAATCCTTTTTCCCATAGACTATTTTTGTCTCGATAAGTTTTGGAATATTTTGATCCGGTGCATAGAGCTTTAGTTGCGCCTGCATATTGGAGCGCTCCTGTTTCATAGCAACAATACCTGTTTGCAACGCAGTCAAAGTGTTTTTAAAACGCAAAAGTTCAATCTCTGTGATATTGCCACTCTTTTCCAACATTGCAAGTTTCTTATAGATTTTATGTTCTCTGCTATAGAGGGCTTGTCGTATTTTGAGTTGTGCAACAGTTTGATTGTAGAGCGCAACCATATTTGCAAGTGCAATGAAAAGCTGCTCTTTTTTGAGGTTGAGCCTGCTCTTTTTTACCTTGGTATCCAAACGGAGTGTCCGGATCTTATAGTCATTTTCCCCAAACAGGTCAATGGTGTCATGCAGCACAAAATCGGTTGTACCAAAACGCCCCGGTGCAGTCGGCAGAAGTTTTGCATACGTTTTCGAGTAGGCGATATCTGCACCGAAATTAGCATATTTTGAGTAGGTGACGGCGCGTTGTGAAATCTGGTTGGCTTTGTCATGAAGCGCATACACTTTGTTGTACTGCAAATGTTTCAGTGCAGCCTTGTAAAAACCCGTCATATCGGCAAAGGCATTAACACCAACAAGCAACATAAAAACCAATTTCTTTAACATATTTTTCCCTGTTTTAATGCTTTTAGCCGACACCACATACCCATACTCTACTATTATAGCATTATACAAGTATTAAAAAAGAGGTCTCATTTTCCTAAATTTTCCAAACCCCTTATACTGACTTTCTTTTATTTATTTTGGTTATAATGGCAACTTGATTCAGCGTTAAAACATATAAAAAGGAGCAGAAGTGCAACCACTTGTCAACCGACTTATCGATGCCATTCAGTCTGCTCCTATTTTGCAGCAGCGGGTCTGTCTGTGCAACTGTTTTTACAAACGTAAAGCCAGACTGGTGCTGCTTTTAAACCACTTTATTCCACGCTGTCCTTACTACAACACCTACTTTGCGTTCAGACGTACCGGTGTGCATCCTCCTCTTTTTTCTTTCTAAAAACAGGCAAACATCAAAACCGTTATCGCTATATCACACACCTGAAATGTGGGTATTGGTGCGTGCTACGCACCCTACATTTTTGTTTGACGGTATGCCTGTTTTCTGTTCTGTTTCGCTGCATGCTTTGCATGCCTACTATACGAATGATAAGAAAAAAAGGATACAACTATGTCACACACCTGCGTTATTGGATTTCCGCGTATCGGAGAACAAAGAGAACTCAAATTTGCCCTTGAAGCCTACTGGGCAGGCAAAACAGACTTCAGTGAAGTTGAAAAGACCGCTTCCACACTCAAAGCACGCCATTGGCAGTACCAGAAGGATGCCGGTATCGATCTGATCGCCAGCAACGATTTTTCACTCTATGACAACATGCTGGATACTGCCGTTATGCTCGGTGCCATCCCGGAACGCTTCAGAGGACTTGAAGGTGAAGCGCTTTACTTTGGTATGGCGCGCGGTACCAAAGATGCCGTTGCAATGGAGATGACCAAGTGGTTCAATACCAACTACCACTACATCGTACCAGAACTGCACCCCAATGACAGCTATGCACTCAATGCCTCCAAAGTGATCAATGAATACAAAGAGGCAAAAGCACAGGGTATTAAAACGAAAATCAACCTCATCGGTCCCATCACCTTCCTTGGACTCTCCAAACGCACCGACAGAGGCGATACCTACGAGCTGTTTGGAAAGATCCTGCCGCTCTATGAAGCACTGTTGCAGCAGATAAGCACACTGGATGCAGAGGTTACGGTACAGATTGACGAGCCGATCTTCGTCAAAGACATTGAACCAAAAGTACTTAGCCTTATCAAGCCGTGCTACGAAACACTTTGTGCTGCGACCGACAATGTTGACATTATCGTAGCTACTTACTTTGAACACGCAACAGAAGCGGTCAAAGTGTTGGTACATACACCAGTATGGGGTATTGCTCTCGATTTCCTTTATGGAAAAAAGAACTTCGAAGTACTCGATGCTATTGCAAACAGTGGTAAAACCCTTATTGCCGGTGTGATCGACGGACGCAATATCTGGAAATGTGACATCGATACAACCGTTGCGCAGCTTGATAAAATTGCAAAAACAGTCTCCAAAGAGAAGCTGATAGTCTCTACCTCCTGCTCTTTGCTGCATACCCCTTTTACACTCAAATATGAAGAGAAACTCGACAGTGAGATAAAAAACTGGCTCAGTTACGCAGTTGAAAAGCTTGACGAACTCAACCTTGTCTCCAAATGTTTCTTTGGTGAAAACCTGAACGCCGCAGAGCAGGCAGCACTTGAATCCAACCAAGAAGCCAACCACAGCCGACGTACCTCAGCGCGTATCCACGATGAATCGGTGCAGCAGCGGGTTTCAAACATCACCAAACTGCAACGTGATGAGACATATGAAACACGTATTCAACTCCAGCATGAAGCACTCCAATACAAGCCGCTTGCCACCACAACCATTGGTTCTTTCCCTCAGACACCTGAAGTAAGAAAGGCAAGACGCGACTTCAAACAGGGCAGCATCACTGAAGCAGCCTATGTAAAAGCAATGAAAGACTACATCGACGAGTGTGTCGCATTTCAGGAAGCGTGTGGACTGGAGATACTCGTACACGGTGAGCCGGAGCGAAACGATATGGTTGAATACTTCGGCGAACAGCTCAAAGGTTACGGCTTTAGCCAAAACGGATGGGTACAGAGCTACGGCAGCCGCTGTGTCAAACCACCATTCATCTACGGAGACATCAGCCGTCCAAAACCAATGACAGTGGAGTGGATCACTTACGCACAGAGTAAGACTGAAAAAGTTATGAAAGGGATGCTCACAGGCCCCGTGACCATTTTGAACTGGTCATTCGTACGGGACGACCTGCCAAGAAGCGAAGTAAGCAAGCAGATTGCTGTTGCTATTTGTGACGAAGTAGATGACCTGCAAAAAGCGGGTATCAAGATCATCCAGGTGGACGAAGCAGCATTCAAAGAAGGATACCCGCTTAGAAGCGAGAACATCCCCGAGTACGAACGCTGGGCGGTACGAGACTTCAAACTCTCCGTCAGCAGCGCACTGCCACAGACACAGATACACACCCATATGTGCTACTCGGAGTTCAACGACATCATCCGTACCATCGAAGCGATGGATGCTGATGTTATCTCCATCGAGACAGCACGTTCAGGCAACGAACTGCTCAAGATCTTTGCTGAAGTGGGCTACAAACAGGAAGTCGGCCCTGGTGTCTATGACATTCACTCACCACGCATTCCAAGTGTAGAAGAGATCGTCACGCAGATTCACAAACTGCTTGAGGTACTGCCAAAAGAGCAGCTCTGGATCAACCCCGACTGCGGGCTGAAGACCAGAAAATGGGAAGAGGTGAAACCAAGTTTGGAGAACATGGTCAAAGCGGTTAATATCGTCAGAGAGGAGCTTGGCGTATAATTTTTAGCGCACGGGAAATTTCTCCTGTGCCAAACAGCACCGAACAGACCCTTATTTTATGTCCTTGTTAAAAAGGATATAAGATGCTATAATTAGCCTTATTTGGAGGGTCATATGAAAGAGATATTCAAAAAGCTCATAGTTTCATCACAGGAACGACACTACGATTCGTTAATAAAACGCGAATATGACATACCCACAGACACAGATAAAATCGTCTCACTCATAGGTGTCAGAAGATCGGGAAAAACCTATATGCTTTACAGCATCATAGAAGCACTTCGGCAAACTGTTCCTCGTGAAAATATCGTCTACATCAACTTTGAAGATGACAGACTTTTCCCTATAACGCTCAAAGATATGGATAGCTTGGTAGAGGGCTACTATGAACTCTATCCGGAGAAAAGAGAAGAAAGGATCTATTTTTTCCTGGATGAGGTACAGAATGTAGATGGCTGGGAGCGCTTTGTAAGACGTATCTATGATACGCTCAATATACGGCTTTTCATTACAGGATCGTCCTCCAAACTTCTCTCCAGTGAAATTGCTACATCACTCAGAGGTAGAACCATCGTCTATGAGATCTTCCCTTTTTCCTTCAAAGAATATCTGGGTTACAAAAAGATAGAAGTCAACCTTTATTCCGAATCATCACTGAGCTATATACAAAATGCTTTCAACCGATATCTGGTAGAGGGAGGATTTGCCGAAACTTTCGATCAGAACAGTGACGTACAGAAACGTATACTCAAAGACTACATGGACCTCATCGTCTATAAAGATATTATTGAGCGTTACAGTATTAAAAATCATGCCCTGCTCAAACATCTTATCAAATATCTCTTTGTCAATATGGGCACACTGATCAGTTTCACAAAACTCTACAATGAATATAAATCACTTGGATACAAACTCAGCAAGGACACGCTCTACGAGTATGTTTCATATCTTCAGGAAGCATATACACTCTTCACAGCACCTATCTACAGAAATTCCGTGAAAGAGGAGCAGAGACATCCCAAGAAACTGTATGCCATAGATAACGGATTCAAAAAACTTTTCGATGCTTCTCTCTCCAAAGACTACTCCAAACTGTATGAAAACCTGGCCTTTTTGCACCTGAGAAGAGAGACCGACGAGGTATTCTATTTCAAGGGTAGGCAGGAAGTTGATCTCTATGCCAACATAGACGGCGGTCTGCTGGTAAATGTCAGTTACGACATAGCATCGCAAAGTACGCTGGAAAGAGAAATAAACGCACTGCTGGAGGGTATGGACTATTTTCATTTGAAAAAAAGCTATTTGGTAACCAAAGAGAGAGATGAAACCATTTCCATAGAAAAGAAAGAGATAGTCATCATCCCTATATGGAAGTGGCTGCTTCAACGGTAACCTAATAGGTATTAAGGCAAGAGCCGAACTTATTCAGGCTTCTCCTCTGTCTTCATATCGAGAAACTCTTCAAGAAGTTCTTCTGCCTCCTCCTCATCCATTTCATCGCGCTTGATCTCTTCGACCATCGCGAAACACTCCGTACGCATATCGCGCATCTCTTCAAGATCGTCTTTATCGGTTTTTGAAGCGTTCTTTGCCTTGTCGATCTTGGCAAAGAGTTCGTCTATCGCCGCTTCCAAATCGGGGATAATCTCATTTTCAAGCAGGTTCTGCAGTTTTTCTGTCACTTTCATCACAATCCTTGTATTGTCTAAAATATTTTTCGTATTATACTTAAAAAAAGAAGCAAAGCTGCCTCATCCAGTTGCTTTTTACAATTACATAAAAAATATATGCTACGATATATACATAAAATTTTTTATATATTTGGAGTCTTTATGCGTGCAACAATAAGGAAGAACTTTGTATGCAGCCAAGAGGTCGCACAGCATCTTGAGGAGATGGCAAAAAAGATCGAAGCAGATCTGATACTTTCCAACGGTAAAGGGTTTGCAGGCGACGGCAGAGAGGTGATAGCCACTGTAGCACTCGGTAAAAGGATGAAGTTGTGAGAATCCCCTCACGCCGTATGCCTACATACGATGAGACACTTACATGGAAATCGAAAAGCATTGGGTATGGCATTGTCATCTTCCTGCTACTTTGGCTGGGATATGGCATATGGCAGGATCCCCAAACGGCATTCATTTTCGTGGGCATCATTGCCATTATATTTGTACTTGGATACTTCACAGTAGAGAATAGTACAAAATATTTCGAAGTGCTGTACAGAAAAAGAGCAGGAGAAGACATAGGCACCTTCGCAAGATCACTTGACTACAAAAATACCGATACCTGGATCATTCGTGCGGTTTATGAAGAAATCAACAGCGAACTACCCTATGATAAAACCATTCCGCTTCACCCGTCTGACAATCTCAAAGAGGATCTAAAACTCGACGATGAAGATTTGGAATTCGTTCTGGAGCGTATTTTTGCAAGGGCCGGCATCAGCGATGAGGCTATAGAAAAGAATCCATACTATACAAAAATGGACACTGTTGCTGATCTTGTTGCATTTTGTGATTACCAGCCAAAAGAAAATAGATTACTTCAAATCGAAAAATATACAAAGAAAATTAAATAATATATTGGAGAAAAGAGAAAATGTCCGGCAGAGCGCAATGCCCTACCTGATAGGAGTTAGTTACAGCCGCAGCTTCCGCCGCCGCTGTGTCCGCCGTCCTGTGGTGCACTTGCTGCACCTGCACCGGTGGAGCATGCACTCACACCCGGAGGGGTTGTAGGCTGAATCGCCTCGTTGCTGGCACCGCCTTCAGCCTGTACCTTGTCAATGAATGCAAGCAGCTTGTTTGCTGCATCCTGGTAACGTTTTGCTGTCTCAGAATCAGGCTTGTGGTAAGTAACAGGCATACCGGTGTCACCACCTACTCTAATGGCAGGCTCTATAGGGATACGTGCAATTACTTCAGTGTCGTACTCTTTGGCTACAGGCTCGGTCGTTCCCATACCAAAGATGTCAGACTCAGTATGACACTCCGGACAGATGAACCCACTCATGTTCTCGATGATACCCGCTGTAGGGATGTGCAGTTTCTGGAACATATCAAGCGATCTTCTTGAGTCATCGAGTGAAACCTCCTGCGGTGTAGTAACGGTAATACCCGCAGTCACCGGTACGGACTGTGCCAGTGTCAGCTGTGCGTCACCGGTTCCCGGAGGCATATCGATAACAAGAACATCGAGTTCTGACCAGAGGATGTCTCTGAGGAACTGCTCGATGGCTTTCATGATCATAGAACCTCTCCAGATCAGAGACTGTCCCGGCTCCATCAGTGAGCCCATGGACATCACTTCCACACCGTAGGCTTTCAGTGGCAGTACCTTGTTACCCTGAATTTCTGGCTTTTGGTCTTCAAGACCCATCATACGGGGAATATTAGGCCCATAGATGTCCGCATCAAGCAGTCCCACTTTTTTACCCTGCATTGCCATTGCGATCGCAAGGTTGACTGAAGTTGTCGATTTACCAACCCCGCCTTTACCCGAAGAGACCATGACAAAGCTCTTGACATGCGGCGCAATGTTCTTACCGCTTACAGAGTTGCTCATCTGTTTTGGCGGCTGTGGCGCTTTAATGTTAATGTCGATGTTCTCAAAGCCCGCTTTTTTCAGCTCTGTTGTCGCTTCATCAGTCAGCTGTGCTTTGACCTCATCGGCAGAAGAAGTGATGTCGATCGTCAGTGAAACGTTCTTTCCATCTACCTTAATATCTTTTACAAATCCGAAGGTTACGATGTCTTTTGTAAACCCCGGATAGGTTACATTTTTCAATGCTTCCAGTACGGTTTCCTGTGTCATATACTGACTCCTCAATAGAAATTTGATACCTGAGTTATACCACCCCAATCTTAAACGAGGTTGAATTTTAGGCTAATTCGGATAAATTTCATCTCATTTCTAAAATATACTGATAGTGTGGGTAAAAAAGCATAAATGTGTACTAAAGAAACTATCAAGCTTCCTGGGAGTATAATCCGTTACAATTTGATACACAGAGAGGTATACATTGGCTGAGACGACCCTTGTTCTGCTTGGTGCAGGCAGTTCATCCCGTTTTAAAAGTAGTGTTAAGAAACAGTGGCTTTACAGTGGTGACAGACCGCTTTGGCTTGCCGTAGCCGAACACTTTGCGAGTATGGCTTCATTTGCGAAGATCATTATTGTCTCAACTGCCGAAGAGACAGCGTACATGAAACATTTCGCTCCGTTCCATTACGTTACCGGCGGTGACAGCAGACAAGCTTCGCTGCGTAATGCACTTGAGGCGGTTGAAACTCCCTATGTCCTTGTCAGTGACATTGCCCGCTGCTGCGTACCGGAAACAATGGTAACACGTATCCTCCATGCGGCAGGCAGCGCAGACTGCATTGTCCCTGTACTTCCGGTAAACGATACCCTTTATATGGATGATGCCCCCATTGACCGTGAAAAGGTGCGTATTATCCAGACACCGCAGCTGAGCCGTACCGCACTGCTGCGCAAAGCACTTGCCACTGAAACACTCTTTACTGACGACAGTTCAGCCATCGCTGCCATGGGCGGCAGTGTCGCCTTTGTGGAGGGCTCGCCTCTGGCACACAAGCTAACACGCATCGAAGACCTCGACAAACTCCCTTGCATCGAAGCGCCCTCTTCCCGTACCCTGACCGGCTTTGGCATCGACATCCACCCCTTTGAAGCAGACAAAGAGATGAAACTCTGCGGAGTTCCCATCGATGTAGACTACGGCTTCAAGGCCTACAGTGACGGTGATGTCGCCATCCATGCACTCATCGATGCACTGCTCGGTGCTGCAGGTATGGGCGACATTGGTGAGCTCTACCCGGACACTGAAGCCGCTTATGCCGGTGCGGACTCGACAAAGCTGCTTGACGATACCGTTTCACGTATCCGTGCCTACGGCTTCGAGATCGGCAATGTAGACATGACCATTCTGGCACAGGCACCACGTCTGCTGCCTTACAAGACGCAGATGCGTACAACACTGGCTGCGCTGCTTGGTATTCCGCCCAACAGAGTCAACATCAAAGCCACAACGGCCGAAAAAATGGGATTTGTCGGACGCAAAGAGGGCGTAACGGTACATGCTGTAGCAACCCTGACCTATTTCAACTGGAAAAAATCACTCAACGGAACCCTATCATGAAAATTATTATTGTAGAAAACGAACTCTATCTGGCACAAAGCATTGCATCAAAACTTGCTGAAAACGGTTTTGAAACGGAAATTTACAGCTCTATCAAGGAGGCAATGGCAAGCAACGGCGATGTCTACCTGCTCTCAACCAACCTCCCCGGGCAAAACGTTACGCCGCTGATTACCCAGTTTAAAGACAAGATCATTATTCTGATGGTTTCCTACATCAACAATGACACTGTAGGAGAACCGCTTAAACTGGGAGCCAAAGACTATATTGTCAAACCCTTTATGATCGAAGAGCTGCTTCGGAAGATCGAACACTACCAGGAGTACCAGGAGCTCAAAAAGCATACCCGGCTCTATCAGGAATATATGGAGAACCTTCTCAAAGAGATCGAGACCGATTTCGATGTAGACACACTCTCCACACCGCTGATCATTCAGACCAACTACCAGCGGCTTGCCGACAAAATTGTCTTTGAGTATGCACACAAGAATGATCGGCTGCTGACATTTATCCCCCTGGGCAACAAAGAATGGAAAGAGAAACTTGAGCAGGCAAGCCCCAAATCACTGCTCTATATTACCGAAATCCATACCCTCAAAAAAGCCGACAGGGAATTTCTGCTCGACGAACTCAAAAAATACGATTTTATCCTCTCGACAACATCGGAGCTTGAGAGTGACTTCAACACCATTGAGCTCAATACCGATTCAAAACTCTATGACCAGAATGAAATTCTCACCATCGACGACTATGTCAAATTCATCGTCAACAGTTTCCAGTACAAGTTTCCCGACACTGAGCTTAGCAAAAAGCTTGGCATCTCACGTAAGAGCCTGTGGGAAAAACGTAAAAAATACGGCCTCTTCAAGAAAAAATAGGGATAAAAGGATCATCCATGCCAGCACATAAATCACTCTATATCGATACCGAAGCCCTCTCCACACTTGCACTCGTCCAGGCCGGGCTCATCTCACCCGTTGAAGGTCTGATGAACGAAGAAGAAGCAAAAGAAGTGGATAGAACGCAGTTTTACAAAGGCGTACCTTTCCCCTTTGCGTTTGTACTCGCACCACGAGGCAAAAAAAACAAAGAAGTTCTCCAAACACTGAAAAAAGGTGAAGTTGTCGACCTCATCAATGAAGGCAAAAAAGTCGGTGAACTTACTGTCGAAGAGACATTCCCTATTGATCCCAAGCAGCGTCTGCAAAATATTTACGGTACCTCAGACCCTTCCCATCCGGGTGTCAAAAATACCATTTCCAGACTGGGCGAAATGGCAGTTTCAGGTCCCTATCGGGTCGAATACCCTCTCATCGAAGACAATATCAAACGTATCAACCAGATGGTTACCCGTACCGGTGCGAAATTTGTCAGTTCTATGATGATTGCCGCCAATCCGCTTAACCGTGCCCATGAGCGTATGATCCGGCAGGCGATCACCGACTCTGACCTCCTGGTGATCTTTCTGAGAAAACCTTTCACCAACAAAGGTCTGCGCTACGACATCCGATACAAAGCACTCAGCCGCTTCATCGACAACTTCATTCCACGCAACAAGGTACTCATTCTTCCATTCGAGAACACCTATATCTTCGCCGGCTACAATGAACTCATTCTCGATGCACTGCTTGCCAAAAATTATGGCTGTCACCAGCTTGTCGTAGGCAAAAACCACGGCGGGCTGGGGCTCTACTATGACCAAAACCGTCTCAACTCGGTCTTTGACCACTGCAAAAACATTGACATCGATATCAAAACCGTCGATGAGTATGTCTATTGTGATACCTGTAAAACACTTGTCAGTACCACCACCTGCCCGCATGGACAGCACCACCATGTCCACTATCACAGTGAGTCGATCATGAAGCTGATCCAAAGCGGTCTCATCCCGCCCTCCATACTGGTGCGCAAAGAGGTATCAGCCAACATTCTTGCTTCCCTCTTCCCTGAACGTTTTGAAAACCTTCAGGAGATGCACTATTCACTCATGCCGGGTTCCGGATTGCTTGAGCAGCAGAGTGAAGAGCAGTTCTATCTTAAACTCATTGAACTCTATCAGACCTCATCACTGACATAAGGAATGACCATGCAGAAACTGTTCGTTACTTTTTTGGGTACAGGAAATCTTGGCCGCTATGCCGATGCAGTCAGTTCACTGCTCGCACTGTGTATCGGTACCGCCATTGTATACACCGCAGGAATGCAAACACTGTTCATGCTCACTTTTGTACTTTCAATCATTGCCGTATTTGAAAGCGGGAAGTTTATTGCAAACGGTGGAGAATCTGCCACTGTTGCCATTGACAAGGCAACAGGCATCTGGTTTGCTATGATGATCAGCCTCTCCGTTGCCCCGACCCTGCATCTGCCTTATGTACAGCCGCTGGCACTGCTGCTGACCTACCTTTCTTTTTTGGGTTTTGAAGCAAAAAAACCCTCGACCATTGGCTGGATGGACAGAGAACTTAAAGGCGGGCTGGGTATTGTTCTGGCTGATACAGTGGCAGGCATTGCATCAGGTGTGCTTGCCGCTTTGATTCTGACACTCCTCGCAAAGCTCTTCTGAATTTCTTTTGGGTTTGGGGCGGAAGGCACTCGGTCTTGCCCTGTGTGACATTTTGACAATGACCGCAGTGATCACTGCACCGCCGGGGATGACCCAGATTGTTGCCAGTCCTGCCATTTTACACAGATCGAGTACCTGCTCTCCGGCTTTTTTAAACTCTTTTTGACGCAGCAGCAGAGGAATCTCTTTGGTCTCACGCCACTCCACGGATATACCTCGCCCCATGCGCCTTGCAAAAACTCTCCAGCGTCCTATTCTGCTTCTCATCCTTCTCCAAGCAGTGTATCAAGAATTTCCAGAACCAGTGCTTCATATTCTGCAAGTACATTTTCATCTATTCGCTTTGCCTGACGGAACTGTTTATGATACTTTTCAAGCTTCTTTCTGCGTGTATCTGTAAGCCAGCGCTCACGGAAATGTTCGTCCATCTCGAAATTGACACTGTGACGTACGGCATGCGAAAGCTGCGCAACTGTGGTGGTATGAAACAGTATGCGCCCAAGCAGAATATAAGGGAAGTTACGGTTCTGCATCGGACCCATCTGCAGTGTTCGTCTGCCTATTTTCCGACCGAGCACTTTAATATCTGCCAACTCATTGAAAGCCATATAGGCACCCACACCCCCTACCACGGCGCCAATGATACCCCCTGCAAAAAAAGTGTGCCCGGCAAAGGCGAGATCAATACCCGCTCCTGTCACCGCTCCACTGCTGGCACCGGTGACCAGCAGTTCTTTACGTGTCAATCCAAAAACCGAAGCACTCTCTTTGGAAAAGAGATCCAGCCCTTCCAGTCTCATCTGCTCCTGCTGTTTCTTGAGATGCTGATGGTTCCAGATATACTCGATACGCTTTTGGGTCTCTACTTCAAAACTGCGAAGGTGCTGTTTGTAGCGTGAAGCAATGCGTTTTTTGGCATCTTCCACCGCTTCCCCTTCTTTCAAAGCAAGCCGTTCGACATGGGAGAGTGCACGGTAAAGCAGCTTTGCAATCGCTGCGGCACTGCGTTCGCGCATCATGGCATGGTAACGCTCAAAGAGTGCAATGGAAGCTTTGACCTGTGGTGTCCACTCCTCCCGAAGCTGCGCCATACTCTCCAAAATCTTCAAATGCTGCGAAAGTGTCGCATGCATCGGGTCGTAAGTACGGATCATTTGAAAGTATCCGCCAAGTGCCCGTTTCCAATCCTCTGTATAATCTTCCTCGTCAATACGGTTGATCAGCGCCATAGAGGGCTGCCCCGTCCAACGCAGTATCTCCATTTCCGCTTCATACTCTTCACCATAGGGCTTGGAACCGTCAACCACATAAATGATACCTGCCCCTTCCATAATGGGTTCGAGCAGTTCTATCTCATCATGAAAACGGGCATCGCCTTTATGGATATTGACAAATTCCCGCACGACTTCATGCCGTCTGCTGGCATCGGTTTCATGCTCTCGCAACCAGGCAAGTACCTGTCTGGCACGCTGGAAACCGGGTGTGTCAATGAGTTCATACAGTGTTTCCCCATCAACCTTCAGTGGATAACGCGCCTTGCGGGTGGTTGTCCCCGGCGTATCGGAAATGGCAATGGCATCATCCATCGCCAGTGAGGCGACAATAGAACTCTTCCCCTTGTTCGGGTGTCCTACAACTGCAAAGCGCGGATAATCGGTATGGTTCATCGCAGCATCCAGACATTGGGGTAATCGAGCAAAGCGAGCTTCCTTTCCCAGACAGCCTTATGGCGTGCATCTGCCGCATAACCCTCTTTCGGTGTGCCAACCGGTACCACAATCACTTTGGAAACACGTTTGGAAACAGCTTCGAGAAAATCTGCAAAATCCATGGTCGGCGGCTCCCACGCTTTGACAAACAGCAGTACCGTTCCGCGAAGTGTTTCCAGGGTATGACTGTCCTCCTCAAGTGTCCGGTTGCCTCCCGCTTCCCTGCATTCTGATGCCGTCACCGAAAAAGCATCACAAAGAGACACCAGTGTCTCTTCCGGAATAGCCCACCCCACAACGGCATCGTATGAAGGCATCAGCTTTGCATCCGTACGTGTATACAGACTTTCCTGAAGCGTATTGGAAGAGAGATTTTTTTCATCAGGGTGTGTGGTAATAAGCGGTTCATTCATGTCCCGCAGCAGTACATCCGCACCGTCAATAGCCGGCATGCTTCGGCGTATGGCACGGGAAAGCCCCCATCCCGCGAGCATATACATGCCAAAACGCAGCAATACGGCATACACAAAAGTTGCCATGGCAAGAAATTTCCACCATGCCCCAAGCATTGCAGCATGAGAAACCATTGTTTCGCTCAATTTTCCTCCAAGCCGGAAATAGTGACTCTGCTCTACCAGTGCAAGACTGGGCACAGCAGAAGGCAGCCACCCTCTCCAAGGAAAAGCAAGCGCTTCGATAAAGGCATGAAACTGCGCCGCATCGATCTGCAGCGTCGTACTCCATGCAAAAGCAATATCCCGTGTCGCTACGACACCAAGCAGTGTCAGAAGCATACCAATGGCAAAAAGCAGTGCCAGCAACTGTGAACGTCGGATGATGACCCAGTTGAGAATCAGCGGATTGAGGGGGACAGTGTTGAACTTCATACTCCCCTTTCTGTCGAAAAATCCAATAATACGGGTCATCCAGTAGGCAGGAGAGATATGTACAAGAAAATTCCTTGCCCGGTTGGCACGGAACATTGCTATGAGGGCAAGTACCATTGTCACAAGCGGCAGTAGAACCGCCACAGCAAGAAAATAGACCAGATTGACCGGTTCCTTCCCGCTGTAATTTAACAGCCCTGCAGCCGTGACAATACCAAGCAAAAATGCAACAATGCCAAGCAGCAACGTGGCATGATACAGCACACTTTCTACCTGTTCACTGAGCAAAGGACGGGGTAGAGAAGTTTGATGTGCCTCTGTCCAGGCACGCAGCTGCTCAGCCGCATCTTTTCCTCTCACTGCTTCGGAAAGTCCAAATGTCCGCCGTTCCTCCCGGCTTGAGCGATCCTGCTGTAACAGTGCATAGAGGTCAAGGTAGCGTTTCAGCTGCATCGGCTATTCGTTCTCCTCCGGGCATCCGTAGATAAGACAGCGCAACTCTTCACGGTAGGCATCGTAATCGAAGTTTTCTACCCGTGCCACGCCCTCTTCAACAGCTGTTTTTGCAACGGCAGAAGCCACCCAGATAAGCGCTTCTTTGTTAAACGGCAGCGGAATGATGTGTTCTTTTCCGTAAGCGATATTTTCGTTATGATATGCCGCTTTGACATAGTAGGGTACCGGCTCTTTCGCCAACGCCGCCAGTGCTTCCGCAGCCGCCATTTTCATTCCTTCGGTGATTTTGCGTGCACGGACGTCCAGGGCACCTCTGAAGATGAAAGGAAAGCCAAGTACATTGTTGATCTGATTGGGATAATCCGAACGTCCTGTCCCCATAATGACATCGTCACGTACTTCGGCAACCTCTTCGGGAAGAATCTCCGGTACAGGGTTGGCAAGCGCGAAAATGATGGGTTCAGGCGCCATCTTTTTGACCATCTCTTTGCTCAGCGCCCCGGCCTTGCTCAGTCCGAGGAACATATCTGCATTTTCAATGGCTTCATCAAGTGTTTTCATCTCCGTATCAACAGCGAACTCCGCTTTGTATTTGTTCAGGTCGTCTCTCGATGTAGAAATGACACCTTTGGAGTCACACATAATGATATTTTTCGCACCGAGTGCCTGGTACATCTTTGCACAGCTGATCCCCGCTGCCCCTGCACCGTTGATAACAATTTTGATCTCGTCGACTTTTTTGCCTGTCAGGTCAAGTACGTTCATCAGTCCTGCTGTCGTGATGATGGCTGTACCGTGCTGGTCATCATGGAAGACCGGAATATCGAGCTCTTCTTTAAGAATACGCTCGATCTCAAAACACTTCGGTGCCTTGATATCTTCAAGGTTGATACCCCCGAAGGTCGGTGCAATCGCTTTACAGGTTGCCACAATCTCTTCAATGGTGTGTACATCCAGTTCAATATCAAAGGCATCGACATCGGCAAACTTTTTAAAGAGTACCGATTTCCCTTCCATGACCGGCTTGCCCGCCATCGGGCCGATGTCACCCAGTCCAAGAACTGCCGTTCCGTCAGAAACAACTGCTACAAGGTTACCCTTGTTGGTATAGTCAAACACGAGATTTTCATCTTTTGCAATCTCCTCACACGGAATCGCTACGCCGGGGGTATATGCCAAAGAAAGCTCAAATTGCGTATCGCAGGGTTTGGTCAGTGCAATACCGATTTTACCTCCAATATGATACTCCAGTGCCTTCTCTTTTGTGATTTTTCCCATAATGAACCTTTATGATAATTAGATACCCCTATTATACACTAAGTAAGATAGGAGTTTAGCCACCAAAATGCCTGCCGCATTTCACCTCAAACTGCTCTTTTGCAGCACGTATATCTTCGTTACACGCCCGTTTTTGATACGCTGCTTTTTCTACTTTTCATACTACGATAATGCCTCTGCTGCTAAAAAGAAAAGGAAGTACCGATACATAGGAAAAGAAAGGAAGAAGTGTTTTCATGCGTATCCTCTGGTGTGTAGAAGAAAGTGTACTACAAGTAGATTAACGGAAATCCGTTTTCGATGGGATAATGCGGTAATACAATAGAGGGGATCCCGCATCATGTGCGGAGTGAGGCATTGTTACGCCTCTTCATCCTCAAACATATCTTCAGGGAAGTATTCTTCAAGGATTGCAGGGAAGAGCCGCATTGTCTTTCTTGCCTTGTCGATCTTTGGCTGAAAGACAACTTCACTGGCAGGAAAGTTGCGCATCAGCTCTTCGTAGATGGCAATCTTCTCCTCCATATGGTTCTCCAGTGCATCGAGGACTGCCTGCATATTTTCACGGCTGGTGGCATATTTCATCAGCAGTTCGAACATACGCTTTCTCGGGTGGATCGCCATCGAATCGCCGGCTGCAAGCGCAATATCTTTCATATCCCAGCGTGAAATATAGATGCCGCTGACATGCGGTGCGATCAGCTGCGCGTAGAGTGCTTCGGTGTAGGATGGGTAATCTTTAAGATCGGCTTCTTCATCCGCCTCACACTGTCCATCCGGGCAGAAAGCGGGCTTGCCGCCTGCAAAGTTCTCCAGATTGAGGTCTTCAAACTCTTTTCGTAAATCGTTCATCATTTCTCCTGCATTTTTCTTAGTTTTCTATCAGTAACGGGATGGTGTCAACATCGACAGGTGCATTGTACCAGCGGTTTGCCAGCAGCATCATCTTGGCAACAAAGAGGATCTGCTCATCGAGGAATTCGGGTTTATCAAACAGCGTCTTGGCTGCATCGTCAAGCGCGTAGCCGTAAATCTTCCCGTCAATGACTTCGATGAAATCGACACGTTTTTCTCTCTTAGCCGTCTCATCGAGCACATCACAAAAAGGCAGCGCCTTTTCCTGAAACTCCTGATCGAAGATCATCCTGTCCACTTTCGACTGCGCCACGTTTCTCATTGTAAAGTCGAAGTGTTCATCTCCGATGTTGAGGGCAATGGCCGTAGCGTTGATGCCGTTGTTTTTGAGTATCTTGTTGAAATACTTTCGCGTATATCCGGTCTGGGCATTGTAGCCGAGAATCGTACAGAGCTGGGTGTCGGGTTTTATTTCATGCGGTTTCATATTAAAGTTCTCCTTTTCAATGAGCAAAGTCCATTGAAAATTCCTCTCACTAAAGCTTCGCCTTTCGGCTCAGAGACCAAACCTAAACTCTTTTTGGATTTATAGGAATGAGGAATGCGCCCAAACGGAGTGACAAGTGCCCTTGGGGTAAGGAATGAGTAACTGAATGTATTCACATTGATAAAAGCATTGTGCAGCAATGCATACCGGCATTGCTCATTACTAATTATTCCGTTACTCATTATCATCCCCCATCAGTTTTTTAGCGTTTTTATGCAAAAAGATCGCCTCTTCCTCTTCAATGAGGCATCGCGGGCAGGTCTGCTCTCCGCCAAGGTAGGTGAAGGGGTTGCCACACTCGTTGCAGCGTTTGATGTTGAATGTCGCCAGGGTACGCTGCGTGGGTTCGAAGAACTCTTTGGTCTCGAAGCCCGGCTGCAGCTGAATGGAGCCCGGCTCACACACATCGTGGCAGAGGTGGCATTTGACACAGAGCATCGCATCGAAGTGAATGAGCGAGAACTTCTTGTTGGAACTGAGTGCCCCTGTAGGACAGATGCGGTAACATATCTGGCAATTGGTACAGCTCTCATCGACGAATTTCTGCGAAACAAAAGAGACATCCTCCTCAGCCAGCACTTCGTAGTGGTCGGGCTTGGGGGTATGCTTGAGCATCGTAAAGAGGATTTTTCGCTTGTCTGGCAAATGCTTGTCGCGGATCTTCTGCGTCATCGCTTCATCGATCTCGAATTCGTAGAGCTCATCGGCTTCGACTGCTTCATCAAACGCTTTTTTATGCTTGACCACCCCTTTGAGGGAGGCCGTGTTTCGCAGAAAGTTACGGCGGTCAGAAACCTCCTCTTCGCTCTCTTTCGAATCTCTCTGTTCTTCAGACGCTACAGGCACTTCATTGTCGATATTCACTTCAAGCCGTTTGTCCGAAAAGCTGGAGAGGATGAAGTTTGCTTCATCAACACGTTCTTCAATCACGTTGAAAAGGTGCGATCCCTCTTCGTAGTCATTCAAATCCAGTGTAACCGTCTCTTCACATGCCAGTGCAAGGGAGATAAGATGCTCGACACTGAGTACCGACAGACACGGAATATTGAGTTTTCTTGAAACAAGGCGCACTTTACTCTCGACAAAAGTAAAAAAGAATTCCGTCAGGGAAAAGTCCGAGAGAGAAAAGGCTTCGGTAGGACAGGCACCCACACAGGCTGCTGCCTCTACTCCCGTACCTTTTGCAAAGGTCGGAAGCTGCTCATCGATACGTATTTTGCCGTCCGTGGCGGCAACGCACTTGGTACACTCGGAAAGTTTGCTTGTCGCCCTGACGCAGAGGGCGACATCGAGGTTGAGTCTCATCTACGCTTCAGCCTCTTCATCGGCTTCAATACTGTCACAGTGCTCCTGACGTTTTTGCGTCACATACTCGAAGTCGCTCAGCAGAAACTCCAGCGCCAGCTCGGTACCGTCATGGTAGAGCGGCGTGCGCGACTCTCTTTTGGCGTTGATCAGGAAGAGCGGTGCCCACTCCAGCAGGTGGTCTTTAAGAAAGCCGTGCTGTACACTGAGCAGTTCGCAGACACCCTCGGTGTCATCTGCTTCAAGCGCCTTCTTCTGTGCATCACAGAGCATATACATGAACTCCAGTTCCACACCGATATGGTCGGGGCTGACCACCCTTGCCTTCTCAAGCTCCACCCGGAAGTCGAGTGCGTTATAAAGCTGTAGTACCGGATTGTCCCCGCCGCTTTCGATCATCTGGTCATCACGTGTATAAAAACTCTCATAGGGTACCAGGTGCATAATGAAGAGGTTGACATAGTCGACATTGTAGTACTGGTCGACCAGCTCCTTTCGGCTGAGCTCCTTGCGCTTGGACCAGTCTCTGTAGTTGGGAAGCAGTGATAAAACCGCTTCATCCGATTCGAGCTGGTTGAGAAAGGTTTCGTCGACCTCCTGCATCATCAGACGCGAGATCAGTGCATAGAGAGCAATACGGTTGTCAATATCTTGTTTCAAGTCATTCATGTGTCATAAACCTTTTGTGACAGTTATGGGGTGCGCACTTCTTCATAGAAGCAGTTGAGCGAACTATACCACTTTCAAAATAAATCAATGCTAATGTCATTGGGTTATTTGGAAAAGAGTATGTAAAGGCGGGCAGCGCCCGCCATAAACCAAAGCCGGAGTCAGGCTTTGATGTCTACTGTGTACGCTTTGAGGGTCAAAGGTACTGCCGGACGTTTGATGTGTACCGGACGTCTGAGTGTGTCGCCTTTTGCCAGCGGTCTTGTCAGCTTGTCTCTCCAAGCCTGGTAGACTTTGAAGTTGTTTTCGTAGTTGACATAGATATCACCGATCTTGTCTGTCGGTGCCGCTTTCTCGATGCGTACTTTCTGATGCCAAGCGTGGTTACCCGCGATTGGATCCGGGTGTGGCGCCGCAACGGCATTCTGCCAAGCACCACTGAGACCATCCCACCAGATATTGTCGAGGTCTTTGTTGTACTCTTTGAACTGCCACGTATCTTTACGTGCCATCATTCCAGCCTTGATTCCCTGCTTAGGCTTGAGTGTACCCACTTTGCCGTCCATTGTCATATCGAACAGCGGTGCACCAAGTCCAAGAACACCAAGCTTGTGTTCGAAGCCTGGGATCTCGACGGCATTTTTGAGCTTCCAGCGGCCTGCATGGTGTGAACATGCCAGTACGCCAGGCATGGTACCCTCTGTCGGTACCGCCATCGCGATGAAGTACCCGGACTCAAGACCTGAAACGGTATCTTCAATGGTCACCTTGATCGCATCGCCGCGCTTGATGCCAAGACGCTTCGCATCCGGCGTACTGATCCATACCGGGTTATGGTTCTGTGAAATCTCCATCAGGTGCTTGGAGTTCACTGAACGGGTGTGAATGTTGTACGGCAGTCTGAAGACGGTATTGAGTGCAAACTCGTTCTTCGCCGGATCGATGAAGTCATGGTGTACCTGAGAGACCAGGTGTACATACTTCTTACGCTCATCGGCATTTCTCGGGTAGAACGGTACCGCATACTCTGGCCACTTCCACTGTCCCAGCCACTTGGAGTAGAACTCCAGCTTACCGCTGAGTGTATGGTATCCCTCTTTTGCTTCACCGTCAACCACGACACCGATCTTCTTTTTGCCGCCGAAGACATGGTCGTCTACCAGAAGTGTACCGAACTCATCCTGCTCGACTTCATCTTTTTCATACTCGTGACCGTGTGCAATGTACTTGCCGTCAACCTCTTTGAGCGGTCTCTCCTGAGGCTTGTAGATATGGTCTTCTTCAAGCCATGTACCCATGTCTCTCATGAGTTCATAGTTAGGATACTTCGAGTCAGGGTACTTCAGCTTCGCTGTTTTTCTCAGGTTGGGCAGCAGGTCGAATGCAGCCTGGTACCATTCAGGAATGGTGACCGCACGGGTAGGATCCTCTTTGGATGCCCAGAACTTTCTGACACCTAGGCTTCCGTCAGGGTCTACATGATGCACCATGATGTTCGCCCAGAACTCTACCTCTTCCCAGATTTCGCCGAGACCCGCAGCCATATGCGCTTCGAGTGTCGCACGTGCCGGATCTTTCGGCTTCCAGCCGTTCTTTTCGAGTGCAACACGCAGTGCGGCATTTTTGAAGCTCAGCCATCTTGCAGGTTTTGTACACTCGGAAGACTGGTCGTGTCTCTCACCTGCCAGACCTACAGGCAGGACATAGTCACAGTACCAGTTTGTCTCAGACCATGTTGGAGAGAGGTTAAAGCTCAGTTCCACTCTGTCTTCACGCTTCAGCGCCTCGATCCATCTGAATCCGTCCGGGTTGATCCATACAGGGTTGTGCATACGAGGGATCCAGACAGCCAGTCTGTCAGGAATTTTGTCAAGTCCCTTTTTCTTCCACTTCGCTCTCCACTCGTCATCCATCAGCAGCTGTGGCATCATGAATCCCATTTCATAGGTACTGAGTGGATACTCAGGCGGCCATGCAATTTCGTTCCATACGTCAACTCTTGGCGGTCTTTTACCTGCAACGGTCGCAGCGTCACCCTTGCCGTTGACAGAGATAACGAACCAGTGGTGGAAACTTGTACCACCCACATCACCGCGCAATGAACCTCTGAGTGCCAGTGGCAGGAAGCCGGCACGTGTGTTCATCCAACCACCTCTGTGACCGATTGTACCTGCCCTCCAAAGGAAGGTTGCCACTCTGTCACCTGCGTCGATGAACATATCGAAGAGATCATCGAGCTTGTCTTCGTACCCTTCGATTTTACACTCTTTGGTAACGAACTCTTTGGTGTACGGCGCATAGAGCTCTTTCATCATTTCGATGTAGCTCTCGTAGCTGTCGTCCTGAGGAAGCGTCTTGATGATGCCTTCCTGAACCATGAACGAGAGCTGCTCTTTGTCTTTCATCAACTCATCCCAGTTGGTCCAGTTCTTCACGAAGTCGTGGTTGACCAGGTCATTGCCGTTGATGTCCTTTTCATGCAGTACTCTGTTGGCAAGGTAAAGGTAGAGC
>JALUXB010000086.1 GCA_027019175.1 Sulfurovum sp.
CGGCCAGAGCCCGAATTTTTCGGCATCGTCGAAAATAATGGCGGCATTGCCGTTTCGGGCACACTCTTTAATGGCTTCGACCGCTTCGGGTACCGGCTTGAAAGGGAGCACATACCTGAGTCTCTGGCTAATGGGGAAAAGCGACAGCGATTCACCGCCCTCTTCCGTAAAGAAATAACCATCCATATCCTCTTCGGCAATACCGGCTGTTTTGAGGTGATAGTCATCGACCATTGCGTACGCGATGCCGCATTGTTTCAGCGCAGAGACTATACTTCCTTCCCATACACGTTCTGTCAGCCAAAGCCCTTTGGGTTTCTGTCCAAAATAGTCTGCAATGGTTTGGCTAAGCTTTTCAACCTGTGCAATCCTGTCTTTTTCGGGGATGGCACTGAGCACCGGTTCGTAGAATCCGGCACTGAAAAACTCGATGTTACCCCTCTTTACAAGACGCTGCATGATGTGAAAAAGTACAGGATGCCGCTGCCTGATCTCTTCAAGAAGCCAACCGCTGCAATGGAGGGAAAATTTGAAAAAGGGAAATCGCTCCACCGTTTCAAAAAAAGGCTTATAGCACTTCTCTACCGCATTGTCTACCGCTTCCCTGAAGTTATCCACGGGCTGGTGCATGTGTATGCCAAAAAGGAGTGTTACATTTTTTTCCATCTTGTCTCCTATACAAACCAGTTTTTACTGTAGTCATCAAGACACACTTCTATCTCACCGAAAAGCGGCACAAATTCTGTCGTACCGTCAGCTTCGACAAGCTCCAGCCGAAGGTGCAGTTTTTTCTTTTGCCTACAATAGCGCTTGTCTACGGAAAACTCCACAAAATCCGCACAGGCAAGCTGGAAGCCATCTCTGTCATAATGGGCAGAAACAGGAAGCGATACAGGGGCATCCACCTCTTCAAAGTGCAGCCGAATCTCTTTGCAGGTTTCAAGAAAATGCTTTACATCCGTATCGAGCCGGAAAAAGAGAGTTGTTTCGTTTTCCCCATAATAGAGTACACGTACACTCCGTTTAACGCCGTCCATGGTCGAAAAGAGTCTGCCGTCATCTACCTTTCCCGCGCCAAGCCATTCATAGAAAGAGCTCTCTTTCCCATCAACCTCCACCGAAATGGGGAACTGCGGTCTGAGTCTCCCTTCCGAAGCACTCCGCTGTTTGAAAATATTCATATAGAGGTTAGGTGGCACAGACAACCCGCACACGGTATATACCGCTATCAAATGAGAGCGGAAAAGGGTATCGAATTCAAGGAGAAAATCACTGAAATGGTCATCGCCGTACCACCAGAACCAGTCTGAACACTCTCCGGCAAGAAAATGCGCATCGACTTCCTCTTTCTTTTTTGAGGGGAGTTTGGCATAGGCCTGAGCTGTCTCTTTTTTTGTCTGATAGAGCAATTCCCATGCCCGGTTCTTCTCTTCCGCTCCCACCCAGGTGTCGAAAGTACCTCCTATCCAGCTTCCCGGTTGGAGTGTTTCAAGCACCGTGCTTTTTGCTTCAAGCAGTGCATCAAAATGTACCATGTCTATTGATGTGTCCTGCACTATACGGGTATAGAGTTCCCGGAAGAACACCATACCGTTTTGAGGGTAGAACTCCCACGCGTTTTCACCGTCAAGGATCACAGGTACAGTAGCACCGGGTACCGTTTTGCCTATTTGTTCAAGCTGCGCCATAAAATCATCCACTGCTTCCTTGGCAGAGAGATAACGGTAGCGGAAACCGATGCTGTCACTAAGGGGATGATCACGGAAAAGTACCATCACATCATCGTAACGGTAAGGACGGTACAGAAGGGATCGATCCGATTTTCCAAGTGTCTTGAAAAGCAGTACTTCATCCGTTGCAATCCACCCGATACCGTGTTTGCTGTAAAGATGCACACTCCGGGTATCTACAGCCCCTTCGGCAGGCCAGAACCCTGTCGGTTTCTCACCGAATGTCTCCTGAAAAAGTGTTACAGCCTCTGCAATCTGTTTTTCAGCATCCTCGACAAGTGAAACCGGCTCACGCGGCAGCACCGTTTCCGAGTTGGCAACAGCAGCCGTGTGCATATCGATCAAAAGCGGAAGAATGGGATGGTTGTACGGGGTAGTCGACAGCGAAATAGACCTCTTTTTCAGCAGCATACCATAGAAGGGAAGAATTTGGGGAATGAATGCAATAAGCGTATCTAACAGGGTCTGTTTGTCTTCTTCGGTGTACCCTTCCCCTTTTGCAAGCATCTGCCCCACTACCGATTCGTTTTTCCGCAGATAGTTTCCGCACCAGGCAAGGAGGAAAAGGACTTCAAAATCCCTCATCTCCTCGGCGTTATAGTCTGATTTTTTATAGAGTGCTGCATACCGAGAAAACGGTTTTACCATCGTATCATAAGGGGCTGAACGGCACACTTTTATGAGTGCGTCTTTTGTTTTTTCATCCAGTGTTTCCGTACGCTGTATCCACTGTTGCAAAAAGGTATCTTTTGTATACCCGTAGGTTTCATACAGTTTCAACTGTCTGATAAGCGTAGGAGTCAGGTTGAATGTAGCCTGCAGCTTTGGATATTGCGAGAGCATCCACGGCATATCGTAATAGTCTTTGATTGCATGAAGGAATACCCATGGCATACGCTGCATCCCTGTGGCATCAGCATAGTCGGGCTGGTGCATATGCCACAGGAAAGAGAGTTTCAGCTTCACATCCATTCCCCTATGTAACCTTCATACTTATCAAGCAGAGCAGTACCCGCTTTTGTGTTCCCGGCCTGTACATATAGATGAAGCCTGTCTTCAATCTGATCGGGGATCATCAGAACCCAATCGGTTTCATTTTCCCATATTTTTACACCGTCAAGAGCAGAAGAGCGTTTTCCTTTTGCTTCCTGCATAAAACGTCTCATCATTTTCCCTTTTTGAGCCTGCGTACATTCTATGGTGCTATGCGTGTAGTAAAAGTCCTCAAATTTACGGGTCAACTCTGAAATTTTTACATTTTGTCTGGAGAGCATCTCCATGATCTTGAGACTGGCATACATTGCATCACGGTGCAGAGAGAATTCTGTAAAAGAGAAGTTACCGTCAATCGTAGCAATAAGCACATATTTCCTTAACTGCTCTGCTTTGAAGTTGGCATAGCGCCCCCGTTCAATGATGAGATTTTCAAAAGCACTGTCTGCAAGGTCAGGTGCCCAGGTGGGCAAAAAGACACGCAGCGGTTTTTCTTTTGCTTCTTTGTTCAGCAGCGAAAGTACCACAAACAACCCTTTGATCTTGTTGAGTACCTCTCCGTCATCACTCACTATGCCAAGTTTCTGACCGTTTGGATAAAGAAGAATACCGATATTGCATGCGAGACTCTGCACTATGGCAGAAACCTCTTCGCGTGATTTTTTTTCAACATATGCCATATTTGCAAGCTTGTGATAGTCTGTGTAGCTGTTTAGAATAATATTCTCAAGCTGCAGGTCTGACATCACTTCGGGGAAGATATCTTTTGTACCGCCATACATCAGGTCTACCGCTACTTTAAAACCGTTCGTTTTGATGATACGGTGGTCGATCGCTTTTTCAAGCGCTTCTTTGTATGTCAGGCACTCTTTGACATGGTGGAACTGGTTCTCTTCAATTCTGCCGATTTTATTATAGTCCACTCTGCGATACTTTTGCTGGAAAAACGCTTTTTCCACCGCCTTGGCCATATCTGTGTCAATACGCAGTCCCTCTTCTGTATAAAAAGTAAATTCTACACTGGTCGGATCAAAGGTATTTTGCCGAAAATAGACACCGCCCGTCAGATGCGACTCTATACCAAGGTTGTATCTGAGTACAGCCGGCGGCATCGCCTTGATATCTACAACATTTATGCCTCCGGAGAGCAACCCGCCAAGAAACGCACGTTTAAGCATACGTGCACTTTTGCTGTGGTCTCTTCCTACAATGACTGTACTGCCAAGCGGCAGGTTGGATGCAAACGCTTCGGCAAGCTGGCAGGCCATTTCACATGAAATTTCCACATTGCTTTTTCCAATGACGCTGCCATTCTCAAATATGGAATTTTTATATTTGTTTCCCCAGATGATATTGTTGTTGACAATGGAAGCAGCCTCTATGCTTTTGTGCGGCCAAACTGTAACATCCTGATCGAAAACAGCCAGTTTGCCCACTTCACACCCTTCCGAGAGGATCACCCCGGCTTTTGCTGTCACCATGTCTCCGATCCGCGTATCGTTACAGATCACACTGTTGTCAAAAACACACTGTTTACCCATGCTGACATCATGCCAAAGTACACTGTTACGCAGTTTTGTTTCGCGTCCGATCTGCACATTGTCTCCGACAGACACATTGTGCAGACGGACATTTTTGCCTACAGAAACATGTGCGCCGAGAATAACCGTATCGATGATTTCTACTGTTTCATCGATCTGGCATCCTTCTGAAACGTAGAGTACCCCGGCAGGGTATTCAATTCTCTCTCCAGGCAGGCTTACCTGTATCTTCTCTTTGAAAATATCGGCATATACTTCACGGTAGCTGTCCGGGTTGCCCACATCACGCCAGTATCCTTTGGCATCATAAGACATCAAATCAATGCCCTCTTCCATAAGAAGCGGGAAGAGATCTTTTGCAAAATCAAAACTGTCGTCACTTGGAATATAGTCAAGGATCTCCGGCTCGATAACATAGATACCGGTATTGATCGTATCGCTGAATACCTCTCCCCAGCTCGGTTTTTCAAGAAACTTCTCTATTTTTCCGTTCTCATCGACAATGACAACACCAAACTGTAACGGATTATCCACCGAAGTCAGTGTAATCGTCAGTTTCGAATCGATGGCCCAGTGATGGTCGATAATCTTCTTGAAATCAAAATCGCTCACAAGATCGCCACTGACGATGATGAATGTCGTATCCAAAAACGCTCTTGCCGCTTTTACCGCTCCGGCCGTACCAAAATCCTCTTCAGGCAGTACATATTCGATCTTGGCACCGATACTGCTTCCGTCACCAAAATGGTTTTTGATGATATCGGGTTTGAAGTAGAGCAGTACGACAATTTCTGTAATCCCGATATCGACCAGCTTTCGCATGGTATGTTCCATCATGGGAATATTGCAAATGGGAAGCATAGGCTTGGGCAGCGAATGCGTCAGCGGCTGAATACGTGTTCCAAACCCTCCGGCCATCATGACCGCTTTGATCTTGCGAGACATTGTACCCCTCCCTTAAATGGAAATAATGGAATTTTCCGTACCGAAGCTGTTGCTTCTGCACGCAGTTTCCGGCTCATTCTGCCATACGTCATCGACAATATAGCGGAACTCATACTCATTATTGGCTGGCAGAATTTTAGTAATAGAAAAACTGCCATCTTTCTTCTGCTTCATTTTTTCCCGTTTCCAGTCACTCCAAGACCCTGCAATTTCAACTGTTTCTCCCGTACCTTCAGGCACCTCAAGCGTAAAAGTAACCCATGCTTTATTTGCATTTTTTTTGATCTTGAGCATTTTTTCTCCTTTTCACTGTTGTGTGAATTTTTTTACAAGAATGCGCTTGCCCAGTTCAACACCGGGCTGATTGTAGGTATCGATGTGCATCCCTATGCCGCAGGCGGATGTCAGTATTTCAAAATAGAGGATCAGTTCACCGACAGTGAATTCTGACATACTCTCCGCCTCTATCGTCGTTACGGGAATATCTTTGGCCATAAGACTCTCTTTTGTGGCATCACACTCAATGTCAATGAGTTCATTGAATGTATGCCCGTTGACATAATCGACCTTTTCAATATGTTTGAGCGAAATATCCGGTATGGTGAGTGCCTTGTCAAAATTGTCTATCTTGATGAACGTAACGGTTTTATCTCTGACACCGTCAATGATGAGCTGCAGAAACGAGTGCTGGTCAACCGAACCTATATGCCCTACGGGTGTCAGTCCGGTATGGTTTCCCTCTGCATCTCTTTTCCCCAGTGACTCTCCCCAAAGCTGAACAAACCATTTGGTGAAGTTTTCCAGGCAGTCACCGTAGGAAAAGAGCACCGTTACCGGGTAGTGTTCACGGTTTTCTGTCAGATAGACCGCTTTGTGCAGCAGATGGTTTTCCTTACCTTCAAAAAAACGTTTACCGAAGACCGCTGCTCCCTGAAGAACAGAGGCCACATCATATCCCGCCAGCCGCAATGGCACGACTCCGACACTGCTCAGAACGGAAAAACGTCCGCCAACATTGTCGGGTATATGAAAACGCCGTATCCCGTACGCATCGGCAAAACGATCCAGCGGTGAATTAGAGTCGGTAATCACCATAATCCGCTTTGTGTCCTCTGCCTGTGAGAGGTCGAGGGCAAAGTGTTGGAGTGCCGCTTTAAAAATGGAAGTGGTTTCAATGGTAGTGCCCGATTTTGAAACCACAATAAAGAGTGTATTGTCCCTTTTCATACGGGCAAACTGTTTCAGGATAGATACCGGATCGGGATTTTCAAGAAAGACCATCCGTTTGGCATGGGGATACCGGCTTTCCAGTGCTGCATGTACCGCTTTGGTTCCAAGAGAGGAGCCGCCGATGCCGATAACGGCAATAGTATTGATTTGTGCAAGAAAGCCCGATGTATCCTTCATATAGGTTTCAACCTCTGAAAGCACTGCCTGAGAATCATCCGGAAGGGTATAGTAGCCGCTTACACCTGTTTCCTTCTCTTTTTTGATAGCTTCAAATATCTCTTCTGCCCTGCTGCTTTTAGCAGTTTCCTTTTGCCCGCTAAAGCGTTCTTCATACCGTATCATTTCTCCTCCCTCCTAATTAAATGTTATGCCAATACTGTATCAGCGATCTTTTTTGCATCTGACTGTAAAGCTTCAAGATGTGATTCTGACACAAAACTTTCCGCATATATTTTGTAGATATCTTCTGTACCTGATGGTCTGAGCGCAATCCAGCCATGCTGTGTCACGATTTTAAGACCTCCTATATCCGCATGGTTTCCCGGAGCCTTTGTATAGATAGATTGTATCGTTTCTCCGGCAAGCATTGTTTGACCAATATCATTCGGAGAGAGTTTTTTAAGCTGTTCTTTTTGTGATTTTGTTGCCGGCGCATCGATCCTGCCATAAAATGCCTTGCCAAATTGTGATTCGAAACCGGCATAAATATCTGACAGATCCCGTTTCTCTTTTGTTAGAATTTCGGCAGCCAGCATGTTCAGCAAAATACCGTCCTTGTCTGTCGTCCATACCGTACCGTCGAAACGGAGGAAAGATGCCCCCGCACTCTCTTCCCCGCCAAATCCGAGTGTTCCGTCCATGAGCCCTTCGGCAAACCACTTGAATCCAACGGGTACTTCATAGATCTCTTTCCCAAGCGAAGATACAACCCGATCGATCATAGAACTGGAAACCAGTGTTTTCCCTATCTTAATCTCCTCCGGCCATCTGTTTCTGGTGCGCAGAAGATACCAGATTGCTACACTCAGATAGTGATTGGGATTCATGAGCCCCCCTTTGGGTGTCACAATGCCGTGCCTGTCAGAGTCAACATCGTTGGCAAAGGCAATATCGTATGTATCTTTCATCTCGATCAAACCTGCCATTGCATAGGGAGAAGAGCAGTCCATACGGATCTTCCCGTCATGATCAAGGTGCATGAAGGAAAAGGTAGGATCTACATATGGATTGCGTATATCCATTCCAAGGCCGTACAGTTCATTGATCTTTTCATACACGGCGATACTCGCCCCGCCAAGCGGATCGACACCGATCTTCAAATCGCTTTTACGAATGGCATCCATGTCAACAATGTCACCAAGTGCTTCGACATAGGGGGTAACATAGTCATACCCGGAGACAAAACCCGACTGCATTGCCTCCCGGATAGAACAGGAGAGTACCTCTTCGAGTCCGTCTTCAAGAATGGCATTGGCCCGTTTTTCAATCTCTCCGGTCACATCAGTATCTGCCGGTCCTCCGTTGGGCGGATTGTATTTGTAGCCGCCATCGGCCGGAGGATTGTGCGAAGGGGTAATAACAACACCGTCACAGAGTTCTTCACCCTTTTTGTTAGCTTCGATAATGGCAAACGAGACAAGCGGTGTCGGTGTATAGCCGTCCCCTTTGGCAATCATCACCGGTACACGGTTGGCGGCAAACACTTCAATGGCACTCAGCTGTGCCGGTGTGGAAAGTGCATGGGTATCCTTGCCAATAAAGAGTGTTCCGGTAATGCCGTTGGCTTTCCTGTAATCGCAGATCGCCTGACTGATTGCCTTGACGTGGGCTTCGTTGAAGCTTCGCGTATAGGCGCTTCCCCGGTGACCGGAAGTACCGAAAGCGACACGTTCCTCTTTTTTTGTCATGTGCGGCCTACGTGTGTAATAGGCGCTGATCAGCTTGGGAATATTTTCAAGCATACTTTTCGGGACTTTTTTGCCGGCCAGTGGATGGATGTGTGTGGATGCCATTTTAATTCTCCTTTAATGTATGACTGATAGGTACGTAAAATTTTTCCAGATAGTCTTTCATCATGCGTCTCGCACTGAATTGAGGCGAAATGCTGATGATCGCTCTTTTCATTTTTTTCGCCCACCCTTTGGGGTACCCTTCCTTGCTTTCGGTATAGAAAAGAGGAATGATCTCGTTTTCGAGGGTATCATAGATAGATGCAGCATCACGGGCATCGTCAGATGTTTCCGTACCAATCACCCATCCGTTACCGCCGTCATAGCCTTCCGGCCACCAGCCGTCCATGGCAGAAAAATGCAGCGTGCCGTTCAGACTGGCTTTCATGCCGCTCGTACCACAGGCTTCCATTGGAATCTGCGGATTGTTCAGCCATACATCGACACCATGTACCAGATATTTGGCAACCTCTTCCCCATAGTCTTCAATAAATGCAATACGTCCCTTGAATTTTGGGTTCTGTGCTACCTTGAAAATATTTTGTATCATTTTCTTTCCAGGATTGTCAGAGGGGTGTGCTTTTCCCGTAAAGATGATCTGTACAGGCCGGTTGCTGTTCGTGACAATCTTTTCAAGCCTGTCAAGATCATGCAGTATGAGGTTGGGACGTTTGTAGCTTGTCATACGCCGTGCAAATCCAATGGTCAGAACATCCGGATCGAGCATCACCCCCTCCGCCATGGCAACAAGCGGATCGATCCCCTCGTTCGACCACTTTTGTCTCACCCGTTCCCGGATAAAATTCACCAAACGTACTTTACTGTCATAATGTATCTGCCAAATTTTAAGCGGATCGATCTCTTCCACTCTGTTCCAGACCGCTTTTTCATCTTCAAGGTGCTGCCACTGCTCTCCAAGTACTTTGTCATAGGTCTGCATCAGTACATCATTCAGCCAGGTGGGAATGTGCACACCGTTTGTCACATAGTCGATGGGAACCTTCTTTTCATCATCCATAGCAAAAACATCTTTCCATATCTGTCTGGTCACTTCCGAATGTTTTTTGCTGACGGCATTACGCTGGCGGCACAGCTTCAAACCAAGTACAGTCATGTTGAAACCGTCATTGGGAGCGTCAGGATTGATGCCAAACTGAAAGAATTGATCTTTACTCAGACCGAGCCGCTGCCAGTAGTCCCTGAAGTAGTTGCTCATCATATCAAAACCATAAACATCCGTTGCCGCCTGAAGCGGTGTATGTGTCGTAAATACAGAGGTCGCTTTTACTTTTTCGATCGCCTCTTCGAGACTCAGGTTCTCATCTTCAATGAAACTCCGTATCCGTTCAAAGAGCGCAAAAGCCGGATGCCCTTCGTTAAGGTGTAAAATGGAGTACTTGATGCCGAGTGTCTCCAATACTCTATATCCGCCGATCCCAAGAACGATCTGCTGTCTGAGACGCTGGTTCATATCGGGTACATAAAGGTGTGAACTGATACCCCTGTCCCACGGATCGTTCTGCTCCACATCTGTATCGAGCAGGTAGAGTGTCACCCTGCCTACATTGATCTTCCATACCGATGTATAGACCGGCGGATCTATGAAGGGAACCTGTACCGTCAGGTGATCGCCGTTTTGATCCAGTACCCGTTCAATGGGTGCACTGTCTTTGTCGATGGTCTCATTGGTACCGTTCTGCCATCCGTCACTGCCGATCACCTGTCTAACATATCCCTGTGCATACATAAAACCTATCCCCACCATGGGAAGTCCCATATCACTGGACTCTTTCAAAATGTCACCGGCAAGAAAGCCCAGTCCGCCCGAGTAGATCGGTACAGAGTGATGCAGTCCGTACTCTGCACAAAAGTAGGCAATGGGCAGAGGCTCCTCTTTGGCATAAACCCGGCTGTCCTGCATATAGTCTCTGAAGAGTGCATGCACATACTGATACTCTTTCATGAACGTTTCATTCTTAATCAGGGCATCGAGCTCGTGCTGTGAAAGCATATTCAGCATTTTAATGGGGTTGTGGCTGCTCGCTTTCCAAAGATAGGGATCGATGAGTCTGAAAAGATTTTTGCCCCGTGGGTTCCATGTCCACCAGAGGTTGAGGGAGATATCACTTAAAAATTCAATCTCTTTGGGAAGTTTCGGTATGACAATATTTTTGGAGGGATCGGTAGTCAGCATTTCTATCCTTTTTCGATGATTGATAGATCAAAAATCATAACATAAATTAGTAACTGTCTAATAATATCAAATTATAGCAACTATGTTTGTTAACCAACTAACAGACGTTGTTAACCATTAGAGAGTATAGTTTCATTGTCATCATACTTCTTTCTATCGTCACTGCATGGGAAGCTGTCTGGTCAACATTTCACTTCACAATTTTTAAACACGGGAAAACCCATGATCAAAAAAAGCCTTCACTGGATCTTCCACCTCTACTATGACGGATTTACGCAGATGCGTATGGGAAAGAAACTGTGGGCGATTATGATCATCAAAGTTTTCATTCTGTTCGTTATCGTCAAATGGCTTTTTTTTCCTGACATACTGCAGGAAAAATTTCACACTGACACAGCAAGAAGCAATTATGTGTTAGATCACTTAACAGGAGAGAACAATGCATCACATTGACCCTTCACTGATAGACTGGTCGCGTGCGCAGTTTGCACTGACAGCACTCTATCACTGGATATTCGTTCCGCTGACACTGGGGCTGACGTTTATTGTTGCCATTATGGAGACGATCTATGTCAAAACCGGTAACGAATGGTGGAAAAAAACCACCAAATTCTGGATGGGACTGCTGGCGATCAACTTCGCCATCGGACTTGCCACAGGTATTATTATGGAGTTTGAGTTTGGTACCAACTGGTCGAACTACTCATGGATAGTCGGAGACATTTTCGGAGCACCCCTGGCCATTGAAGGGCTTATGGCATTCTTTATGGAGTCAACCTTTTTTGCCGTCATGTTCTTTGGCTGGAACAAAGTTTCAAAACGCACACACCTGCTCTCGACATGGCTGGTGGCCATCGGTTCGAACCTTTCAGCACTCTGGATCCTCATTGCCAACGGCTGGATGCAACACCCTGTGGGGATGCACTTCAACCCCGACACCGCACGCAACGAAATGACCGACTTCTGGGCAGTGGTTTTCAACCCCAATGCCTACACCAAGTTTCTGCACACCATCAGCAGCGGTTACGTGCTTGCTTCCCTCTTTGTTATCGCTATCAGCAGCTGGTATCTGCTCAAGAAACGTGATATTCAGTTTGCCAAGCGTTCCATTATGGTTGCAGCAAGTTTCGGACTTATGGTATCACTCTTTAACCTCACGACAGGTGACGATGCAGCAAGACAGGTTGCCAAGTACCAGCCGATGAAACTGGCATCCATGGAAGGTCTTTATGAGGGGAAAAGCGGTGCGGAGATCGTTGCCTTCGGTATTTTGGATCCGTCCAAAACACTCAAGGACAAGAAAGACCCATTCCTTGTCAAGTTCGCCATCCCCGGAGGGCTTTCACTGCTGAGTTATCACAGTTTCGATGCCTATGTCCCCGGCATAGAGGACATTGTTTACGGAAACAAAGCACATCACATTATGAGTGCGGCAGAGAAGATGCAGCAGGGCAAAAAAGCTGTTGCAGCTCTCAAAGCCTACAAAGAGGCCAAAAAGGAAGGCAATGTCCAGGAGGCAAAAGTACAGCGTAGCATTTTCGAAGCCAACAGCAAATACATGGGCTACGGCTACCTTACTTCACCGGAACAGACCGTACCCAATGTACCTCTTACCTTCTATGCGTTCCACACGATGGTCGGGTTTGGTACATGGTTTATCCTGCTCTTTGTCATCATTCTCTACCTGACCATGACCAACGAACTGCATGCACACCGTTGGGTACTCTGGGCAGGTGTCTGGAGCCTTCCTATGGGTTACATCGCCCAGGAAGCCGGCTGGATCACCGCAGAAGTCGGCAGACAGCCCTGGGCCATTCAGGATATGCTGCCCGTAGGTATGGCGACCTCCAACATAGCATCAGGCTCTGTCATGCTTACCTTCTGGATGTTCGCCATCCTCTTTACCGCACTGCTGATTGCGGAAGTGAAGATCATGGCAACCCAGATAAACATTGGTCCTAAGGAGGCAGATCATGTTTAATGCACTTACAACCCTGCAGCTACAGGAGTACTGGTGGTTCCTTACTGCCCTGCTCGCTGCACTTTTTGTTTTTATGACTTTTGTCCAGGGCGGACAGAGTCTGTTGTGGACACTCGCCAAGACAGAAACCGAGCGTGACATCATTGTCAATGCACTCGGCAGAAAGTGGGAGCTGACATTTACCTCACTGGTCATGTTCGGTGGAGCACTTTTTGCTTCATTCCCTCTCTTTTACGCCACCAGTTTTGGAGGTGCCTACTATGTATGGATGGCAATACTGTTTTGTTTCATCATTCAGGCGGTTGCCTACGAATACCGTAAAAAGCCGGGAAATGTTTTTGGCGAAAAAACCTATGAAGTCTTTTTATTCATCAACGGTAGCCTCGGCATCATTCTTGTCGGCACTGCACTGGGTACACTCTTTACGGGCGGACACTTCATCGTCAATGACATGCATCTCTCCCACTGGACAACCAAAGCCTATGGGCTTGAAGCAGTACTGAGCTTTTTCAATGTCGCCTTTGGATTCATGCTCTTCTTCCTGGCACGTTTGAGTGCAGCACTCTACTTCATCAATGCTGTCGATGATGCATCCATTCTCAGCCGTGCGCGCACTGTGCTCAAGTATGAGAGCTGGATATTCCTGATCCTCTTCCTCTATGTCACCGGCAGCATTCTGACAATGAACGGATACACGTATGACCCTCAAACCATGATTGTCTCTGTCGAGCCTATGAAGTTCCTGCACAATTTTGAAGCAATGCCGGCAGTGGCAGGAATGTTTGCAATCGGTGTTCTGCTGCTGCTTGCAGGTCTTTACATGGGTGCCTACACACAAAGTGACAAGGGCATCTGGCCTGCGGGTATGGGCATTGTACTGACGGTCACAGCACTCATGCTCATACTGGGGTACAACCATACAGCATACTACCCGTCACTTTCAGACATGCAAAGTTCCCTGACCATCGAAAACAGTGCCAGCAGCCGTTATACGCTCATCGCCATGAGTTATGTATCGCTTCTGGTACCTTTCGTATTGGGATACATTGTTCTCGTATGGAGAGCGATGAACAGAGAAAAAATTACAGCGGATGAAGTCGAAAACGATCCGCATCACTACTAAGGAGAAGACAATGGACTATTCAGACGCAATATTCTGGTATGCTTCGTGGCCGGTACTTATCTATGTCGCCTACCGTTTCGTACTGATCAATATGAAACACCATGCCAAAATGGAACGCCTTGAAATGCTCGAAGAGCGTTTCGGGAAAGAGGTTGAACACCAAAAGTGTGAAGAGTTTTGATACTCTGTCAAATACTTGATATAATGGCTGCATGAAAAAGAAAAAACACACCATCGACCCCAAAGACCTGATGGCGGTCGAACGTGCCACGACAGCACTCATCGGAACCGCTATCTCGCTGATCGTGCTTGGTTTTGTGGTCGAAAAATTCGAACTCTTTTTGGATCTCTTCGCTACGGAGCTGAAGGGTAAGGAAACTGCCAAACTACCGGTTCAGGTTGCGCATGCGGCTTTCTACAACTATTTGGGTATCGCCATTGTTGCCGCAGGGATCATCCTTTCGCTCTACACCTACCGTTACTACACCCGCTGGGTACGCCACCTTGAAGAAGGCCGGCTCGATACGGACAAAAACATCTATCTCATGCTCGCTATTTTTATTGCGCTTATCGGTGTCATTTTGCTTGCGAGTATGATAGTACTGTAAAAGGAGAGAACATGGATATGCAAAAAGCGCTAAAACAACAACAGAACGAGATCAATGATTATGCCCTCTATACGGCAATGGCACACCGAGAAAAAGAGTTGCACAATAAAAAAGTTTTCGAAGAGATCGCTGCCGAAGAGAAAGAGCATTATGAGTTCTGGCGAAACATTACCGGAAAATCACTGAAACCAAGCCGTTTTCTTATCAATTGGTATATCCTGCTTGCAACACTCTTTGGGACTTCTTTTGCCCTAAAGCTTGCCGAAAAGCGGGAAGAAGGTGCTGAAGCTTTCTATAAATCACTTTTTCAAACCTATCCACAGGCAAAAGAGATCTATGCACAGGAGATGAAGCACGAAGAAGAGCTCATCGATATGCTTCATGATAAAAAGCTGCTCTATGCCGGAGCCATCGTACTGGGAATGAACGATGCGCTTGTAGAACTTACCGGAACGCTGAGTGGTATCGCCCTGGCATTTGACAAGAGTATGGTAGTGGGTGTCACAGGTGCTATTATGGGTATTGCCGCTTCCCTCTCTATGGCAGGTTCTTCTTACCTTGAAGCCAAAGAGAGCCCGGTCGAAGGTATCACTGCGGGCGTTTACGCTGCCTACACAGGGGTATCGTACATTCTTACCACCCTCTTTCTTGTTCTGCCCTTTTTTCTTGTGGGTTCCATTAAGGTCGCACTTACAAGCATGTTCGCTGCAGCATTCATTGCCATTATGCTTTACAACTTCTACATCTCCGTGGCCAAAGACCAGTCTTTCTTCCGGAGAACCACACAAATGTTTGTTATCACCTTTGGTGTTGCACTTATCTCCTTTGCCATCGGCTATGTCGTAAAGCACTACTTCGGAGTCGAAATCTGATCTTCTTCTCGTATCTGTCAGCTGGCTAACAGATACGGTTTACCTTACTCCTGTATACTTGTTTTTGCAGATAAATACACCATAAAGGATCTAAGATGAAAAAGAACATTCTACTTTCGGCGGCAGCAGCACTGCTCGTTGCAAGCACTTCTCTCTATGCGACTTCAAACAAGGAACTCAAAGCGATTGAACATGCCGATGTGCCCGTGCATCATTTCTGGGCATTCGGTGAAGCACCGGACCATTTGACAAAACAACAGGTCGAATATCTAAAATCAGTAGGTCTATTGAAAAAACATGCCATGCTGAGCAAGGAGATGAAAAAGCTTGTTCATAAACAAAACGAAGCATCCAAGGAAGTGACAGCAGGTCTTGTCGAAACGCTCAAAGCCATTGCAAACCTTGAAAAGAAAGAGACCAAGGCAGCAGAAAAACACTTGAAGATTGCAAGTGAATTCTTTGAAAAAGCTATCAAAAAAGAGCCGGCACTCAAGCTGATCCCGGTAGATGAAGATATCAGCCTTGTTGAGCATACCATTACACTTGACGATGCGAAAAAGATCAAAAAAACAGCACTCAAACTGCTTCAGGAAAATCATCCTCAGGAAACCATCGATCTGCTCAGCCTGCTGAAGAATCAGATCACTGTCTCTACTACCGCAATACCTATGGATCTCTACCCTGCAGCAACCCAAAAAGCCTATGAAGAACTTAAAAAAGGCAAGAAACCAGAAGTTGCACTGCAAACACTCGCTGCTGCACTCGACACCATAGTAACGGTTGAAGTTGTAGTACCTATCCCTGTACTCGTAGCACAGAGCGCCATTCTCGATGCATCAAAACTGTCAAAAAACAAAGGAAAAGAAGCACAAAAGCTGCTTGATATTGCACAAAATCAACTCGACCTTGCCCAATATGAAGGGTATCTCTCCAAATATGACAAAGAGTATAAAGCACTCAGCGAAGAGATCAACGTATTGAAGAAAAAAGCAGGCGAAGGGAATATTGTCGAAAAAGATTATGACAAAATAAAATCTTACTTTGATGGTCTTTTAACCAAAATGCATAAAGGTAAAAAGAAAGAGAAATAGCATACTCTTGAAATGTATTGCCCCGCGCAGCAGCACAGGGCAATACGCTGCTGCGATTATTTCAGCTTTTTCTTCAAATCAGATTTTGCCTCTTCTTCGAAGGCTTTTATTTTCTTCTTGGCAACCTGCTGATCTTCTTTTTCAATCTCTTTTACTTCAGTGATTGCATCAACTTTTTTTTCATCTGCTTTTGCCTCTTCAGCAAATTTAGTTTTATCGCGTTTTGCTTCCAGAGCTTCTTTTTTCGTTACTTCTTCAACCTTTTTCTCTGCGGCTGCTTCTCCTTTGACTTTCCCCTTCATCAATGCGGCTGCCTCTTTTTTTGCCACCACATCTGTCAGACTGTTGGCTGTTAACGCCGTAGTTCCAAACAAAACAGCAGCAAGTACCGTAGAAATCATTACAGATTTTTTCATAGTATTCTCCTCAAGTATAGTATGGATAACATTCTATTATATCGATATCCATTTTCAGCTGTATTGATTTACATCAATGAAAAAAGTAATACGATGTTCGTGTTTATCCGTACAAACGTTTAAAAAGCATCATGCCAAGCATTGTTGCTGTAATACACAAAACAACATTGAGTGTCACGTTCATCGTCACCCTGCCCCACAGTCCGCCCTGAAGCATGGTGAGTGTCTCAAGAGAAAAGGTTGAAAAGGTTGTCAGCGCGCCGAGCATCCCTGTGATAACAAGCGCCTTCTGGTGCGGTGCGACTACCGACTCGAAGTAAAGTGCCATAAAGCCGATGATGAAGCTGCCCAGTATGTTGACACTGAGTGTACCTACAGGAAAAAGTGTCGGAGAGAGTCTCTGTACCCAGCCGCTAATGAGAAAACGTAAAATAGCACCTATGAAACCGCCGGTTCCTACGGCAAGCAGAAGTGTCGGTTGCATCAGGCTTCTCCTTCAAATTTTGGATGATGATAGAGCACCACATCGATGTCATGGGTGGTTACAAGCCCTTCCGTAATCATAGGTGAAGCCGCTTCGAGAAAAGCATTGATCTTCTCTTCGGTTTCAATGATAGTTATGAGCAGCGGTACTTTCTGTTTGAGTACCCACACATTGAAACTGTGAATCTCCGAATGCGCACCCAGCCCGGCGACCCCTTTAAATACGGTAGCACCGGCCAACCCTTTCTCTTTTGCCAGGGAAAGCAGTGCTTCAAAAAGCGGTCTGCTCTCATACATATCTTCATTGCTGATATAAATTTTCAGCTCTTTGCGTTTTCCCAGATAACGTTGCATTTCATTTCCTTTTTTAATTTTTATATTTCAGGTATGCTTACTTTCTGCCACAAATGTAACACCTTCATCCACAGACCGGATATGCAAATCCCTTTGCGGGAAAGGTATCTCTATATTGTTGGCATTGAGTGCATCGTAAATGATGATCAGAAACTCCGACGCCGTACGCTTGGGCTTATGGAGTTTGTCACCTTTTACCCACACCATCAATTCAAAGTTCACACTGCTGTCAGCCATCTCTGTCATAATCACTCGTGTAGTCCTTAAGGCATCCTCTACAATGGCATCTGCCACGTCACTGTTGTGTACGGCATCGATAACAATATCGATCACCCGGTGGGCATCTGTGCCATAAGCCACACCAAAAGGAATGGAAAAGCGGCGTACGCTGTCGCTCATGGTCCAGTTGATGACATTGCCCTCAATGAAACTCTGATTGGGGATGATAATATCGATGTTCTCATTGGTGTTGATGGTGGTCGATCGCATACGGATATCTGTCACATATCCTCTATGGTCACCGATTTCCACATAATCACCGATTTTGATGCTGCGTTCAAACATCAGTATCAGTCCCGAAACAAAGTTGGAAACAATATTCTGCAGTCCAAACCCGATACCCACAGAGAGTGCGCCGGCTACCAATGCAAGCGAGGAGAGTTTGACCCCTACTATATTAAGTGCAATAAAGAACGAGATGGTAATAATGGTATAGAAACCAAGATTGGCCAAAAGTGTCCGTGTAGAAGGGCTGAACGACCTTCGATTGGATGTCATATTTTTAATTTTGCTTTTATAGAGCAAGCCAAAAAGAAAACCAAAGATAAAGACCAGTAAAGCCACCACAATTTTAAAAAGACTGATGTCTGTGCCATTAAGTGTAAAAACGGGTTTATTTACAAATGTCCACCCATCCAGGAGCAACTGCTTAAATTCCTGTTTACCCGAACCTGCAAGTGTTCCGATCTCACCCATATAACTGTTTTCAAACTTCAGCAGTAACGGCGCAAGATATGTATCAACTTCATTTTCAGAAAGAAGATGGTACGCCACACTCTCATGTCTCAATGTTTTCGCTTCTTTGAATGCCCCGTCATTTTTTGCCTTGACATAGGCAGAAAAGAGTAAAAAACGGGTAGAAAGGAGCACTTTTGTTTCATTGAAGTATGTCTGTTTATGCGCATTGATCTGTTTGTCAATACGGGCTTCCTCTTTCGCATCGTTCACAAGCTGCGCCTGTTCCTTTTGAATGGAAAGCTTGTTCAGTACAGTTTCGTACTTCAGCACCTCCTGCTCTACTTTGGAGACGTCTGCCGCCAGTTTTTTAACATCAAGCTGTAGTCTTTTCAGCGATACTACCATTGCCTTCTGAAGTTCAAGAAGCTCCTTTTGCAGCATATCAATACGTTTTTTGTCCAAAGAAACTTTTTTGTGATAAAAAGCATCCTGCAGTTGGTATGAACGCAAATGTACATCATTACTCGATTTGGATACAATGGTAGACTCTATAGTCTTTATTTTAACCTTACTGCTGTCAAGTTCTTTTTGAAGGGAAGAGATACGGCTGATATCATCAAGAAAAAAGAGAAACAGGTTTCTATACCCTTCTTCATTGTCTGCCGGCTTAACCTTTTTGGGAACAAATACTGATTTTTGATCATTCTGCTTGAGAAGATCCTGCAGCATGATCTTTTCCAGCGTTGCCTCTTCTGTACGGTTTGACTCTTTTTCTATGGTAAAAAGAAGCTGTTTGTAGACCGTAACATTGCCGTCCACGATTGTAGCATTGACTTCTGCCCCGCTAAGCAACAAGGGAAGAGAAAGCAGGAAGCAAAAAAGATGTTTTACAGAAAATGCCCTACTCATAAGGTTGCCCACAGCCCTTTGACTCCGCTAATGATGAACTGTGCCGCAATGGCACCGACCACAAGCCCCATAATACGGGTCAGTATCTTCATACCAGTCACACCGAGAGTCCTGTTAATCGCCCCGGCATAGCGCAGTGTAAAATAAACAGCGACAGAAGCTGCAAAAATAGAAACGCTCACCAGTGCATAGCTTACGGTATGGGTATAGTGTTCCAAATGGTTATTGTTCAAAACAATGATCGTCGCAATCACACCGGGACCAAACAGAATGGGAATACCAAGCGGAATAACCGAAACGTCATCCTTTGTTTCCGCCTCATTGGCCTCTTCTACGGAGTGGCGCGTTTTACTCTGCTGTCCGTATGCCATACTGATGGCGATCATCATCAGAATGATCCCGCCGATCACTTTGAGCGAGAGCACATTGATACCGAAAAGTTTGAAAATAAACTCTCCACTGAAAAGAGTGACCAAGGAAGCAATGACCACCGTCAGAGTCGCCTTAAAGGCGATGGGACGGATGACTGCCGGTGTAGCGGGAGAGACCATTCCAACCATGATACTTGCAGCAGCTATGGGGTTGAGAATGGTAATAAGCGCAATAATATCATGCGAAAGAATGGGAAAATAAGCAGTCAAAACGGCTCCCTTGCTTTTTTACTGTAGTATACTACACGATCTCTTCAAGATCGTGTGCAAGTTCATCCACTTTTGACTTTTCTCTGCTTTTGAGGTGCACCGCAGTTGCCCATATGGCACCAACAAAACTGAGGATCACGAAGATCCAGGGATTGATCATATCGTAGGCGTAGTAGTCGATCATTGCTGTCAGGGCAAGGAAAAGCACAAAGTAGACACTGAAGAGTGCCGCTTTGTGCTTGAAACTACTGCCCTTTTTTTTCTTCGTCTTCGACTTCATCGACAAAGATACCTCCCCACAACAGTGCAAATCCGTCAAATAGCAGGCTGATACCCACAAAGAGTCCTACCATAAAGAATGAGCTGAACGGCCAGCCTACCACAAAGATGACACCCAGTGCCAGAGAGGTAATAGCATTAATGAGCCAAAGCCACCATATTTTCTGCGGTTTAAGCGAAAACGCCAAAGCAAAGCCGGCAAAGGAGTCAATGAAGAAATAGACAGCAAAGAACATCCCCAGTGCTGCAATTCCCTGTGCCGGATAGAAGATCATCAGTATACCGACGAGCGTAAGCACAAAACTCTTGAGCCAGCCCGCCCAGTCACGCCGGTTACTCATCCAGGTCAGTGTGCCTGAAGAGATGCCCGCAAAGAGCATCAGGTAGGCAACAAATGCCAGTGTCGTAAAAGACATAAAGGTCGGGAAAAATATCCCGATCGAGCCAAGGATAATAAAAGCGATACCGCTGACCTTGGCGTACTTTTTAAAATTATCCACCAGATTTTTGTTAATATTCATCTCAGGTGAGAGTGCATTATTCCAGTTCCACATGGTATTGTCCTTTTATTTGACAGTTTTCTTTTCGTCCTGCTGTGCCTCTTTGTGGAAAACACCAATCTCTTTTTTCGCTTTTTGCGCTTCAGCTTTCTCAAATGCCTGTACTTTCTCTTCTGCAATATTTTCAGATGACTTCTGCGCTTTCTTACTGCTGTCGATCAAGTTTTTGATATCATTTTTGAGCGTATCATAAAGTTTGGCAACAATATTTTTGCCTTTAATCTCTTTTTGGATATTTTCAATATCTGTATTGAGTGTTTTATATGCCGCTTCATGTCTGGAAACATAGCCGAGCAGTTCAGCACGTTTGAGCTCTTCTTTTGCTGCTGCAAGTAGTTTCTGTGCCTCTTTTTTCTTGTTCTTGTCCAGTTTGGAAGCATCGATAATGAGATCCTGTGCTACCAGCAGCGGTGTCGGAATGACAGCTTTTGCAATGACCAATGAATTCATCGCGGTTGCAAGCGTTTCAAATGCCGTTTTCTGGTCACCCTTTTTCAGTGCCTCAAGCGCTTTTTTCGTTGCGATGGGGTAAATTTTCATCGGAATGGAAACAATACTGATATCCAATTCATCCTTCAGTGGTACCAGTACCGCTGTCGCAACCTGTGTATCATGTGCTTTAAGCAGCTGCTGTGCCAGTTTCAGACGCGCTGCGATGACATCGGAACTGCCAAGGAAAGCAAATGCCTGAAAACGCTCATCAATAGGAACCAGGTCAAGTGCAGGATTTGCCTTGAGTGCCGCATCGAAACTTTTATTTGCCGCTTCAAGCGCTTTTTGCGCAACATCTTTTTTCCCTGCCTGTAATGCCTGCAATGCGGCAAAAGCATTCTGCATACCCGCTACAATCTCTTTGGGTGCCTGCTTATGATTCTTCATCTCTGCCTGAGCCATATTGTGTACCAGTGTTTTTTTGTCTGTTTTTGCCTGAAGTCCGGTCGCTCCAAGCAGAACACCACATGCCAGTGCTGAAAGTAATACTCTTTTTTTCATTTTTTATCCTTATGAAATATTTTTTGTTCATTAACATTATAGGATCTTAACTATAACGAATATTTAACAGGGTTTAAAGTTAAATTGATATTTATTTCAAAACAGCCGGCACTCTATAAAGAATATGATGGATCTATTTTGGATTTGACATATTTCGAATAGATTACACACAGGATTGGCTATAATATGCCACATTTTGACAAAAAGGCCTATCGATGAGACAACCTTTTATGCTACTGCTTCTGCTTGGCGGTACACTGCTGGCAGATGCCACACTTAAACATATGACCCTGCGGGGCACGGACTTTACCTCTATAACTGAAGATTACGACGTCTACGACAGCAAGGGACGGGTACTGAAGTTCTACCGTGACGAGCAGAATTATGACCTCAAACATCTTTTCAACCTCACACTTAACGACAAAACCGGTACCTGCAGCGCACGCAGTGTTGAAGAGGGATCGATGGAGATCAACGGCAATACCATCACACTCTACACCTTCTGGGACAGACAGGGGCGCATCTATGACGTCCCCTATGGCGCACGTATCAAACGCTACGAAGTGCAAAAAGACGGTACGCTCAAACTGCTCTCAAGCAAACTCTACATCGAAACGGCAAAAAAAAGCTTTGATAGAGAAAGCGGTATGCGTTTTTTGTGGGAAACTCCCAAGACTGAAGAGGATAAAGCGGCATTCAATGCCTATATCAAAAATGCCGAACAGCAATACAAAGGAAAGTTTGTCTTCGGCGAAGATGCCAAAGCACTTATCAAAGAGGTCAAAGCCGCATTGGACAGAAAAATGGCCAAGCGCTGGAGATAGCGCATATTCTCTTCTTTCTCCCACGCTTTTCTACCTGAAATGTGGGAGCAAAATATCGTAATTTTTGGTGCGTGATTACGCACCCTACGCGACATCGATACCGTTGTTTCTCCCAAGACCAAATACGCCAACAAGCAATCAAAAATGGTGGCTTTTGCAGGGAAAACGTTTCTCGTTTTCTGCCACTTTTGCGAAGATGTTCAGCGGTGTATCTGTCTTTTTTGCCACCGCTTCCACGGCTTCAATATTCTCTTCAGGAAAGCTGATCAGCATTTCATACTCCTCCCCGCTAAAGCCGGTATCATCGTCAATATTTTTTAATATTTCAAATCCATATTTATTCATATCAAGCAGCTTGTTCGTATCACAGTAGAGGCCATCGGAGATGTCCATGCCACTGTGAAGCAACGGGCGTGCCTCGTAGATAAAATCACCCCGAAGCTTCGGTTCGTAAAAGCGTGAATCCGCAGCGATCTTTTCTCCCCGGAAAAGTGCATCGAGCGCTTTTTTACTCTTGCCCAGCGTGCCGGTATAGGCAAGCAGGTCTCCGGGTTCAAGTCCGCTTCTAAGCAGCGGATCGTCACTTTCTGACACCAGCGCAATACTAAGATGCAGTTTCTCTCCTCCTATTGTATCGCCGCCGATGATTTCACAGCCAAACTCAGCCGCAGTGCGTTCCATGCTCCCCGTCAGTTCATCAATTTGGGATGTCGTCAAATCAGGCGGTATGCAGACGGTTACCAGCGCATATTTGGGGTGTGCGTTCATAGCTATGGCATCGGAGAGGTTCACGAGCATCGCCTTGCGCCCGATCTGCGCCATACTCATCCATTCACGCTTGAAGTGGCTTCCCTCGAAAAAAGCGTCCATGCTGTAAAGCGTCTTTCCTACTACCGCAGCATCGTCACCGACATAACCGGATTTCAATGTGCCTATCAAATAGGCTTCTTTGTCTATCATTGTCAACCGTTCCCCTATCTATTATTATGTATCAAAAAGGCAATAGCTCAAATATTACATTGCAAAATTGTAACATACCAACCTCTAACTTGCTGCTGCAACACAAAAACACTCCATGTTGGAAGTATTGCACGCTATAATTTATCTAACTTTAAATATATTTTAAAAACAAGTTCACACAAAAGGACACCCCATGGAGCACACCCTCACGCTCAAAGCATTCTTTTTCAATGCCAAAACCGATTACCTTCCCTACTATAAAACCTTCACAGTCACACTTGATGAAAATGCTACAGGCATTGCACTCTTGGAAACGATCAAAGCACAAAACGAAAACTTTGCCTACCCGGAAGAGAAACTGCTTTTCAAGATCAACGGCTTAGTTGTCACCGGTCAGGAGCGCATCGGAGATATTGTTGAAAAACTCGGTACTGAACTCCAGATCGACCCTGTACTCTCTTACCGTGCAAACCACTGCCTTGTCATCAATGACGATGATTTTATGGAACGCTTCGCACTGCTTGAACCCTATGCCGATGAAGAGGACAAAGCCTACTACGAAAGCCTCTATGCCCTTCACTACGCTTCAGAAACTTCAAAATTCAACCATGACTACATTGGTGATGCCGTACTCCTGCTGGCACACAGAATGATTGAAAACGGCAATCCGCACAAAGCAGAGATCCTTGCTGCTGTCAATGATCCTTATGACGGGCTCAATGCCTGTGAATACGAGAACAACCTCTTCGATGCCCAGGATCACACTGCTGTTATTGAAGCACTGCGTGCACACATTGAACGTCCGGAGCCAAACCGTTTCCTTGAAAAGATGAGCCAAAAACTCTCACGTGAAGCAACAGCCGCCTACAGTACCGATACAGTAACAGGAAAAACAGCAGCTTTCTATACGGGAGGAGCAGCGGTTCCCACACAAACAGAGGTTTTTGAAGCGATTGAAAATGCCGGAGGCCGTGTCATTCGCTTTGAGCGTGAAAACAAACTGTGCGGACGTACAATCATCGGGTATCAGGAGAGTCTGGCACTTCAAAAAGCGGGAACGACACTGCTTCAGGCATTCGATAACGGTGCAGAAATACTCATTGTCGCAGATGCAAACGATCTGGATTTCTTCAACCGCCATTATAAAGCCATTGAAAAACGTATCGGCAGAGAAATTCCGTTTGCACTGCTCTCTTTTGAAACCTACAAAAAACTTGCACAAAATGAAAATGCCGCCTAACTATTCACACTGCTTATTATCTTCATCAATCTTCCTTCCGCTTTGAAAGAAGCGGAAGGAAAATGTGTAACAACCCCCTTTATATTTGGCCTTTTTGTCCTTTGTGTTAATCCGTTTAATATGAAGCGGACGCTATAATAGATGGAAATCTGACACAAAAAGGACGCAAGCGTTATGGACGTTAAAATCTACGAATACGATGCTGTGATCGTCGGTGCCGGCCTTGCCGGTCTTGCCGCTGCCAAGGAACTCACCGAAGCAGGAAAGAAAACAGCAGTCATCACCAAACTTCACCCGCTACGAAGCCACTCCGGCGCAGCACAGGGAGGCATCAATGCCGCTCTTGGCAAAGAGGACTCAGTTGAGCTCCATATGTTCGATACAGTCAAGGGTTCAGACTACCTTGCCGATCAGGACGCAGTCGAGCTGATGTGTACCAAAGCACCTGAAACCATCCGCTGGGCCGAGCATATGGGTGCGGTCTTTTCAAGAGATGAAGAGGGTAACATTGCCATCAGACCGTTTGGAGGCCAGAGTAAGCCGAGAGCCTGCTATGCCAAAGACAGAACCGGGCTTGCCGTCCTTCAGGCGATTTACGAGCAGGCATTCCGTGCCGGCATCGAAGTATTTGACGAGTGGTACTGTGCCGACCTGCTCTACGAAGACGGCAAGGCGTACGGTGTATCGGCATACAACATCCGAAACTCAGAGCCTGCCATCTTCAACGCAAAACTGGTTATGTTCGCAACAGGCGGACATGCAAGAGCCTACCGCTTCAACTCCAACGCACACGCCAATACCGGTGACTCACTCTCCATCGTTGCACGCCACGGGCTTCCTCTTGAAGATATGGAGTTCGTTCAGTTCCACCCGAGCGGACTTGGCGGATCGGGTGTCCTCATCTCCGAAGCGGCACGTGGAGAGGGAGGACGCCTCTTTAACTCCAAAGGTGAGCGTTTCATGGAAAAATATGCACCCAACGCACTCGAGCTTGCATCACGTGACGTTGTCAGCCGTGCTATTATGGAAGAGGTACGTCAGGGACGCGGTGTCGGGAAAGACGGTCAGTCGGTCAACCTCGACCTGACCCACCTGCCAAAAGAGATCATCCTCGAGCGTCTGCCCGAGCTGCGTGAACTTGCCATTGCATTCCAGGGACAGGACATGCTCAAAGAGCCCATCCACATCTCTGCAACGGCACACTACTCCATGGGCGGCATTCCGACCAACATCAACTGTCAGGTACAGAAGAATGCCAAAGGCGACCTCGTAGAGGGCTTCTATGCAGCCGGTGAGTGTTCATGTGTTTCCGTACACGGTGCCAACCGTCTGGGGGCGAACTCAGTCCTTGAGGCACTTCTCTTCGGGCGCCATGCGGGAGAGAACATGGTCAAAGCACTTGACGAAGGTGTCGAGATGAAAAAAGCGACCAAGGCCGATGCGGACAGAATGCTCGAAGAGCTTAACCGTGTCAAAACTTCCAATGGGACAGAGAGTGTTCCGGGACTGCGGGAAGAGCTGCAAAACGGTATGACTGCCAATGCAGGTGTCTTTAGAAGCAAAGAGTCACTGGAAAAACAACTCAAACTCATCGATGAACTGCTCGAGCGCTACAAGCACATCCGTATCGACGACAAATCCAACACATTCAACACAGACCTTCAGGAGGCACTGGAACTTGGACACATGCTGGAATTCAGCAAATTCATCGTTGTCGGTGCACTCGAACGTGAAGAGAGCCGCGGCGGACACTTTAGAGAAGATTTCCCTGAGCGTAATGACGAAAAGTTCCTCAAGCATACGTATGCCTATATGGATGAGAACTTCAACATTACCACAGAGTGGGGCGAAGTGACACTCGGCATGTTCGAACCAAAAGAAAGATCATATTAGGAGGTCAAGATGAGTACACAAACTGAAGAATTTGAACCGTTCAATACCGACGAGATCGAAGTGACACGCCCCGACACTGTCACGGTCACGCTGAAGACTTTCCGTTTCAATGCCGAAACGGACTACCTGCCCTACTATAAACAGTACACGATGGAAGTGGGCAAAGACGAATTGATGCTTGACCTCCTTAACCGCATCAAGTGGGAACATGACGGCTCTTTCTCCTACCGCCGTTCCTGCCGCCACGGTATCTGTGGTGCCTGCGGTATCAAAGTCAACGGCAAAGCAACACTGGCGTGTAAACAGAATGCCCTCGAACTCGTAGCGCTTTTTGGAAATGAACTGCTCATCGAACCGCAGAGCAAGAAGCGCGCGGTCAAAGATATGATCATTGACAAAAAAGATTTCTGGGACAAGCATGCCGAAGTAAAACCTTACGTTGTTGCCGATATCGATCCGCATCCTGAGCATGAGACCAAGCAAACCATTGAAGAGTTCAACAAGTTCCTCGACTCTGATCTCTGTATCCAGTGCGGTAACTGCCACTATGCGTGTCCCGTTGTCGAAGTCAACGAAGACTACCTCGGGCCTGCCGCATTCAACGCTGCCTACCGCTTTACGGTCGATACACGTGACGAGGCCGGGAAAGAGCGTCTTGAGCTCACTGCACAGATGGGGCAAGGTGTCTGGGACTGTGTCAAATGTTATGAGTGTGCCGAAGCGTGTCCAAAAGATATCAATCCGATCGAAAAGATCACCAAACTGCACAATATGCAGTTTGAGCAGGGTGTCGCCAAGCCAAATGTTGCTACCAAACACGCAGAAGGTTTCCTACGCGGCATGAAGAAGTATGGTTACCTTGACGAAGCCGATATTGTCGCCTATTCTGAAGGCTATCTTGGTATGTACAAGCACCTCAAGACAGCTATCAAAATGATGAAAGCAGGCAAGATTCACTGGCATTCAGGTATTCCGTTCATCGACAGCGTACCGAAGATCAAGAATCTTGACGAAGTACAGAAACTGATTGAAATTTCACAAACGAACACACTGTAAGGAGCTATGATGAGCACATTGAAATATGCACTATTTACCGGCTGTACAGCCAAACAATCCACCCCGGAGCTGCTCTCTTCCACCCTTGCAGTTGCGGAAAAACTCGGCATTGAGATCACTATTCTTGAAGAAGCAAGCTGCTGTGGTGCAAGCCACCTGCAGGACTTCGACGAATTCCTTGCGCATGTACTCAACGCACGTAACATCTGCTACGCAGAGAAGCTTGGAATGACAATGATCACCATCTGTAACACCTGTCAGCTCAACTCTGCCATGACAAAACATGCACTCGACACCAACCCGGAGCTCAAAGCCCGTGTCAACGAAAAGCTTGCTGAAGTGGGTCTGGAGTACAAAGGAACTTCCGAGATCAAACACTTCCTCTATGCACTCATCGACGACTATGGTCTTGAGAACATCAAAGACAAGGTTCAGGTACCGCTGAGCCAGTTCAACATTGCACCGTTCTACGGCTGTCACAACATTCGCCCATCCGAACTGCACCATGATGCCAACGGCGGCGAGAACCCGTACAATCCGACATCACTCGACCGTCTCATCGATGCACTCGAAGGACATCCGGTAGACTACAGCCACAAAAACAAGTGCTGCGGTTTCCACGTCGAGCTTCAGGCAAACCACACATCAGAAGTACTTGCAGGTAACGCCATGGTTGACGCCATCGACAACAACGCCGACCTCATGGTCACCCCTTGTCCGCTCTGCCACCTCAAAATGGATACCTATCAGGATGATGTAGGCAAAGTCATCGGTCGCGACATCGAACTGCCGGTACTGCATATGCCGCAGATGGTCGCCCTTGCCCTTGGCTGTACGCCAAAAGAGATCGGCCTGAACTTCCACGTCCAGAAAGCGACACACCTCTACCCTGAAACGGCGTAAGCTTTTCCGCCATTTGGGAGGGAATGCACATCATATGCTTTCCTTCCCGGGATAGGACGCTACTTACCTACTACATTTGCGCTTTGGCGTTTTCTTTCAATCTCTTCTCTCATTTCCGGAAATTTGGCAAAAATATCATCTTTCGCTTTGGCGATCTTGATATAGATTTTATCTCCATAGGTTTTCACATATTTGTTGAGCGTTTGCTGCATGCGATATTTCTGATAATGGAAAATATGTCTGCCAATGTCATAGCTGTATGTTACAATGGTTCTGTTGCCGCTTGGAACATGCTGCGCATTTGGCACTTCAGCAATGATGGGGAACAGAATACTGACACTAAAGTCAACGACACACATACGGTTGCTTCTGAAACCCAGTGTCGAAATATATACTTCAGGGGTCAAAAAGTCCCTTTTCTTTACAACTTCAAATCCATCATTTTTAAGTGCCTGTTCCATAGACCGCTTCAATTGCTCCGGTTTTGGCAAACAGCCTCCGGTCACTTCATCTACAACCTTTACATAAAACCTGTTTTTGTCTACAAGCAGTGCATCCTCATTTCCGTTTAGCAGCATTGTCGCGTTCGTCTCTGCGTGTAAGATTGCCACAGCACCAAGTGAAATAGTCCATAGTAATTTTTTCATTACCCTCCCCTTTATTTTAAAATATAAAATATTAATATCTTGTAGGTCTGTTCCAACTTAATGTAACAGATACTCTTCCTAAAATGCTACCTTTGTTACATTTTTATTTACTTTAGTTATGTAAAATATAACTACAACACACATAAAGGAGTCAAACATGGCTGACAAAACAAAAGAAAAACTGAGTACGATCATTGACCTGAACAAAAACAAAGAGAACCTTGGAATGGTGACACTGCATCAGACAAGAGAACTGTTGATGGATGCGGGAGCTATTCTGCTTGATGTACGTCCTCCAGCAAAAGTCAACGGTGAAAATGCGCAGGAAGCAGATATTGTCAATGCATACTATACACCATACCCTGATTTTGCAAACTATCTTGACGAACTGCCTTCCGACCACACAAACCCCATCGTCGTTGCATGTGTCAAAGGATGGTTCGCCAACCGTGTCATGGGATACCTTGAAATGATGGGCTATGAGAACGTGTATGTCCTCGACACCAACATTGAAGACCTCATTGAAGTACACCACGCACACGCAGACAAGTAATCTCCTTTCCCGTGCCTTGCACGGGATCCTCTTTTGAACGTAGACACCGCTTATGACTACTTCGCTATAATACCTCCATGACAACAGATACACTTCGAAATCATCCCTTTACATTGGTACTCTCCGGCGGCGGCGCGCTTGGTATTGCCCACCTTGGTGTACTGCACGACATGGAAGCACAAGGGCTCAAACCAGCTGAACTTGTCGGTACGAGTATGGGCGGTATTATTGCCGCATGCATGAGTATCGGGATGAACGAAGCACAGATCTATGAACAGATAGCCTCCTTTGTCAAAGTCTCCAACTGGATCAAATTCTCCTTTTCAGGCAATGCCATTGTCGATAACGATAAAATCGCTTCGATCTTCGAAACCCTGTTTGGAAAACGCAAGATGCATGAAACGAAAATACCGCTCAAACTCATCACTACCAACCTCAAAACAGGCCACAAACGTGTCTTCAGTGCCAAAGATGGTGTCTGTATCAAAGATGCCGTACTTGCTACCATGGCTATTCCCGGTGTCTTTGAGGAGCATATCATTGAAGGAGAGGTTTACGGTGACGGCTTTTTGTGTGAGAATCTCGGTATTTCCGAAAGTTCTCACAACTATGTTTTAGCCGTAGACGTACTCGGCGAACACTCTTTTGAAAAAGAACTTCCTGACAACTTCTTCAAAACCCACAACGTACTGGAGATGTTCGAGCGCTCTATGCGGCTGCTCATCTACAACCAAAGCCGTACACTGCTGCACCATACCGACAAAAAAGTACGCCTCATTGAGCCTGAAACCTATCCATACAGCACCTACCAGTTTCATAAATTTGAGCAAATACGCGCACTGGGGCTGGGACTGCTATGAAACGTTACTACCCTCACCTTCTGGTTGCATTGCAGTTTGGTACTATCTTCACAATGATTCTTTATGCAGCAGCAGACTTTTCCTTCAGCCTGTCCGGCTTGGTGCTTCTACTTGCCGGCATTGCTGTAGGACTTTGGGCGATTGCGCTTCACCCCAAGGACAACTTCAACATCCGTCCAGAACTCAAGGAGGCATGCTGCCTCGTCACCCACGGGCTCTACCGGTACATCCGCCACCCCATGTACACTTCCGTTATGCTGATGCAGCTTGGCGTCGTTCTCTTCAGACCGACGCTTACAGCCTGGGCGATGTGGGGCTTTCTGGTACTGGTACTCTACCTCAAAGCCCACAGGGAAGAGAGGCTCTGGATGGGGCACGATGCTGCCTATGCAGCCTACCGCAAGCGCACGCGCTACTTCATCCCCTACATTCTCTAAAGGAGTTCCATGATCACCGACGGATTCAGCTACGTTGCACTCTTGATGATGATCGCCGCGCTCATTGTCTATGCCGAAAAGAAAACAACCAACAGACTCTTTGAGTATCTGCCTGCCATAGTCATTCTCTATTTTACCGTCATGCTCCTCTCCACCTTCGGACTCTGGCAAAAAAGTGAATCGGTAACAGCAACCTATAAAGCGCTTAAAGGCAACCTGTTGCCGGCAATGATCTTTCTGATGCTTCTGACTGCCGATATGCGACATATACTCAAACTGGGTAAAAAGATGCTCCTTACTTTCCTGCTTGCCTCTACCAGCATCGCACTTGGCTTCATTGGGATGTTCGCCCTCTTCCATCACAGCTTTGCCCCTGGTGCATGGAAACCTTTTGCTGCACTCTCAGGCTCCTGGATGGGAGGTACGGGCAATATGGTTGCCATACAGGGTGCACTCAATCTTCCTGACAGCGATATGGGCTATGCGCTGCTCATAGATTCGGTCGATTATGCAATCTGGGTCATGCTGCTGCTTGCTCTCGTCCCCTTTGCCCAAAAATTCAACTTATGGACAGGTGCAGATACCTCTGTCATCGACGAAGTGGGTGCCAAACTGGCACAAAATGAGACTGCCCGCAGCCCAATGAATTTTGCATCCCTCTTTTTGCTGCTTGCCCTTTCACTTGCCGTTTCTGCACTCTCCCAGTATGCCGGCGGACTGTTGCCCTCAAGTGCCTATCTCAGCCACACGACCTGGACGGTCATCATTGCCACGCTGGCCGGTATTCTTTTTGCCATGACACCGATTGCAAAACTGGGAGGCTCTTCAGAACTGGGAACCATGATGCTCTACCTGATTGTTGCACTCATTGCCTCACGGGCAAACTTCGGGGAATTGACGGAAGCACCGCTTTACATTGTGGCGGGATTCGTCATTCTTCTCATCCATGCACTGATCATGCTCATCTTTGCCAAACGCTTCAAACTCGACCTTTTCAGTATTGGGGTAGCATCGCTTGCCAACATTGGCGGGGTAGCTTCTGCCCCCATCCTTGCTTCTGCCTATTCAAGAGCACTCATCCCCATCGGAGTGCTGATGGCAATGCTGGGGTACATACTGGGGACGTTTGGAGGGTTGCTTGTAGGAAAGGTGCTGGAGGCCATTGCCTCTTAGCTCAGCGATACCGTATGCTGCTGTGTGAAGCGCGGTTGTAGTGCGAACGTGTTCCAGATGCACTTGACGTTCTTCCCCCACCACCGTAGTATCTATTGGATGCGCTGTAACCCCTTCTTCTATGCCCGTTACTGTAACGGTTTGTTGTCGTTCTTGTCGTCCGGGTGCGTTCTCTAACCGTTGTCGTATGTCCGGAATAGGAGTGCCTCGCATTGTGTCCATACCTGTTTGTCCTGCTTGTTCGGTAGTGTCTGTATTCACTCGCATTGCGATAATAACCATAGCGTCCAGGATACGCCCGGTAACGCCGGCCATTGTAGTAACGATATCCATGATGGTAATAGTGTCCGCCATAATAACGGTGACCACGATAATAGTAGTAGCCGTTACGGTAGTAGCCGCCATAGTAGTAACGACCGCCATAGTAATAATAGGGCCGGTTGTAATAGTGCGGGTAGGAGTAGACCATTGCCGTTCCGATTGCCCCGACAGCTGCACCACTGGCGAATGCCTGCTCTTCAGGAGTACATCCGCTAAGCAGCAATGCGGACATAAAGGCTCCCGCCAATGTCATTTTTTTAAGTTTTCCCTGTACCATTATTCTTCCTTTCCAAAAGCATACTTTATATTTGTAAGTCTACACTAAAAAAGTGAAACAATCGTGATATTCTCAATGCAATTACGCTAAAATCAGGTTTGTGACATACAGGAGCGGTGATGAAAATAAGATCGATACGGACACAATCCCTTAAAGCACCTTTGAAAACCCCTTTTGTAACGGCCCTTCGCCGTGTCGATGCACTCGAAGACCTGATTGTCATCATTGAATGTGATGATGGCAGTATAGGTTACGGTGAAGGAGCTCCCACCCCCCAGATCACAGGGGAGACCATGGGGTCTATGGCTGCTGCCGTTGCCTTCATCACACCGCACCTTATCGGCAGAGAGATCGATGATTTCGATACACTGCTGCACCTTGTCCACCATACTATGGTCAAAAACACGACTGCAAAATCAGCCCTTGAAATTGCACTCTATGACCTTAAAGCACAGGCACGGCAAATGCCGATTTACAGAATGCTTGGCGGGACAGAACGCCGTTTCAAAACTGACATCACTGTCAGTATAGGCAATACAGACAAGATGATAGAAGATTCGCTGAAAGCAGTTGCGCTTGGTTATGAGACACTCAAGATTAAAATCGGTGAAAACCCGCAAAAGGATGCCGGACGTATCAAAGCTATTGCTGCAGCACTCCCCTCTTCCATTTCACTGCGTCTGGATGCCAACCAGGGGTGGAGCGCACAGGAGAGTGTGACACTGCTGCATAAGCTTGAAAAAGAGGGCATTGTTGCCGAGTTCATCGAACAGCCCGTACCTGCCGATGACATCGAAGGATTGCGCTACATCAAAGAACGGGTTATGACACCCGTCCTTGCCGATGAATCAGTCTTTTCACTCAAAGATGCCAAACTGCTTTTGGAGATGAAGGCAGTCGATTACATGAATATTAAACTGGCCAAAACAGGCGGTATCTCCAACGCACTGGCACTGGCAGACCTCTGTGCCCAATATGACGTGCAGTGTATGCTCGGCTGCATGCTTGAAGGCCCCCTTTCCGTAGCGGCAGGCGTACATGTCGCTTCCGCACGACCGAAAACCATTACGATGCTCGACCTCGATGCCGTTTCACTGCTTGCCTCACACCCCTTGAAAAGTGATATTTTATTTCATGAAAGTGAAATTGTTTTGTCCGATACACCGGGTATCGGAGTATCGCTTTGAGTATAATCTCCAACCCCGTACTATTATGGTAAAATGCCGAAATTTTTAACCATAAGGATATGAATTGGTAGAGATTCGACGCTATTCCAAACAGAACATTAAAAACGACATTCTCTCAGGAGCACTGGTTGCCGTAGCCCTTGTACCAGAAGCAATTGCATTCTCTTTCATTGCGGGTGTTTCACCGGTAGTAGGACTCTATGCGGCATTCATTATTGGGCTTGTCACTTCCATTCTTGGGGGTAAACCAGGAATGATCTCTGGTGCTACGGGATCCGTGGCCGTCGTATTCATTTCCCTTGGACTCTGGGTCAAACAGCACTACCCCGGACTCGATGCCGAAGCACTCTCTTTCATGGTACTCAACTATATTCTCATCACCTCCATTCTGGCAGGACTTATTCAAATCGCCATAGGCGTGATGAAAATGGGAAAATTCATCCGTCTTGTACCCCAGCCTGCCCTCTTTGGGTTTGTCAACGGTCTGGCCATTGTCATTGCCCTGGCACAGCTGCCCTTTCTTGCACCTGCCCACATGGAGCAGTACCACTCATGGTGGGACATCATTGTCGCCAGCGTGCGTGAAAATTATGTGATGTACATCATCATCGCCGTCACCATGCTGACAATGCAGTACCTCCCTAAGCTGAGCAAAGCGGTACCTGCCGGGCTGGTTGCCATTGTGGTCATTACCCTCGTGGTTCACTTTGGCCATATCCACACCAAAACAGTCGGTGATCTGGCCGACCTTTCCAATGTATCCTTCCCGCACTTTGTCATGCCGGACTATCATCTGCTCTTTAGCTGGGAGTCACTGACCGTCATCATCTCTACCGCAGTCATTGTCGCACTGGTAGGACTGATTGAATCACTGCTGACACTTTCGGTGCTCGATGAAATGGGCGGCAAACGCGGTTCGGGCAACAGGGAGTGTGTTGCACTGGGGCTGGGCAATACGCTTTCAGGCCTCTTTGGCGGTATGGCAGGATGCGCGATGATAGGCCAGTCGGTCATCAACTTCACCTCCGGAGGGTTGGGAAGACTCTCCTCCTTTACCGCGGCAATGCTGCTTATTGTACTGGTAGTCAGCTTCTCCAACGTGATTTCCGCTATTCCTATTGCCGTACTTGTAGGAATCATGTTCATGGTGAGTATCGGTACCTTCGAGTTCTCTTCTGTCAAACGTCTCAAGCATATGCCAAAGTCCGATGCATTTGTGCTCATTGTCGTCACCATCATCACGATTTTTGCAGACCTTGCCGTTGCGGTCATTGCCGGTATCATCATCTCGGCACTGGTCTTTGCATGGAAACACGCCAGGATCTTCAGCCACACACACATGGAAGGCAATAAAAAGATTTACCAGCTTGAAGGGCCTCTTTTCTTCGGCTCCGTCACCTCTTTCAATGAACAGTTCAATGTTGCCGAAGACCCAAATGAAGTCGTCATCGACTTCAAAAATGCACGTGTCATGGACAGTTCCGGTGCCGAAGCGATCGATGCACTGACCGAAAAGTACCGAAAAGCAGGCAAAAAGCTCACGCTGCGACACCTCTCCGAAGACTGCAAAAAAATGCTGCATACGGCAGGGCCTTTCTGTACCTATGAAGAGGATGATCCAACATACAAGGTTGCACACGACGTGTAGGCAACTTTTTTTATCCGCCCACCCATGCCAGTGCTTCAGCCGTTCTCTCCGATGGGAACCAGGCTTCCTTGGTACCGAAAAATTTAGCAAGAATATCTACTTTTACATACCATTTCCACCATCTGCTGTCTGAGACAATTGCCATTTTTTCAATGTGGCGCATATGCTTTATGAGCCATTTTCCATCTTCAAAAGCAGCGTTAAGACTCCAGCAGGCATTGTCTCCAAGTATAAGAAGAATACGTATTTTCTTTTCATTCTCAAGATAGGCTGTAATCTGTTCTATCCACTCTTTTTCTTCCCGGTATGTTATTGTTCCTCTGATTTCATAGATCAAAACACCGGTTTTTGTATCTTTATGCAGGCTGATCATCTTGCAGTAAACCTTTCCCAATATAGTGTTGAATGGTTGCATGTATAACCATAGTATTTGTTGTAAAAAAACTTTCGTGCATCATCATACCATTAAGCATCATAAAAAGTATTTCACTCTCTGATTGCGGATTAACTGTAGAAGCTATTTCTCCATTTTTTTGCAGACATTCCAGTATCTGCGTATATCCGCTTATGATATCTTTTGAAAAAATACGATAGGTATGTATAAACTGCCTCGATTCAAAGTTGAACCCAAAGACCTCAAAAAACATCCTTACTGCATGCCTCTCTTCTTTTGTCAAGAGAAGCGTTTTTTCAAGACATGCCAAAAATGTTTTTAGTGTATTGCAAGGTGTTTCACACATAAATTTGTGTCTAAGCTGTTCAAAATGTTTGTGGGCGATCTCATTCAAAAGATCTTCTTTGCTATCAAAGTAAAGATACAGCGTACCTTTGGCAACATGTGCCTCTTTGGCGATGTCATTCATCGATGTTGCCCCAAAGCCTTTTTGCATAAAAACCCGCAATGCAGCATCGATAATGTCTGAACGCATTTGTGCTTTGTCAACGATTTTCGGCATACAGAAAACTCCTTTGGAGTATTTTAATGACTATTTGGTCATAAAAAGATTAAAACACTTGACATATCTATAAAAAAGAGCTACCATTTTATTAATGACCAACTGGTCACTATAAGAAAACAAAGGATTTTTGGATGAAAAAAGCACTCGTTTTACTCTTCGCCTCAATCTTGCTGCATGCAAATGAAGTAGAAGATATTGTCAGGAAGGTAGATCACAATATGCGTGGCAAAACGCTGTATGTCAAGATGAAGATGACAGTGCAGACTGCGCACCACAAGCGCAGTATGGAGCTGGAGAGCTGGTCTGAAGGAAAAAAGAAAAATTTTGTCAAGGTGCTTGCTCCCTCAAGAGAGTATGGCATTACCTTTTTGAGTCTTGATGGGCAGATGTGGCAGTATGTCCCAAAGATAGAGCGCATTATCAAGATACCGCCCTCTATGATGCTGCAAAAATGGATGGGCAGTGACATCACCAATGACGATGTGGTCAAGCAGAGTTCCATTGTTGATGACTATACCCCAAAACTGCTCGGCAAAAAGGGTACGATAGTGACTATTTCGCTGATACCCAAACCGCAGGCGACAGTGGTCTGGGGTAAGATTGTGACACAGATAGATACCCGCACCTATACAAGCGTGCAGGAGGTCTATTATGATCAAGAGGGTACAAAGGTGCGTGTTTTTGACTATGCAGATGTCAAACAGTACGGAAAGTACTACCTGCCCACACTCTGGAAGGTAAAACCCTTTGATGCACCAGGACACCTGACCACTATCAAGATAGAAGATGCCAGGTATGATGCACCTATCGATCCGGCATATTTTAGTTTAAGCGCGCTGAAACGCTTTTCCAACTGAGGCAGGCTATGTTTTCGCTTGCCTTAAAGAACATCTTTTTCTACAAAGGGCGTTCTCTGACCACCTTTTTGCTGACCTTTGTTTCGGTCTTTCTCTTCATCGTCTATGTGGCGTTTATGGACGGGGCACACCGCAGTATGCTCAAAAATGCCCTTGATGTCTATACCGGATCACTTCAAATCTATCACAAAGAGTACAGAGAGAAGGGTGGCTATGACTATCTTATAGATGATGTCTCCAAACCGCTTGGTATTTTGGCGCGTACAAAGGGTCTCAAAGCATACGCATCGAGGCTTGAAACCTATGGCATCGCTTCAAGCAAAAAGCACTCATCTGCCATCATGCTTACCGGTGTTGACTTTGACAAAGAGGCACAACTCTCAGAACTCAAAAAAGCGCTCAAAAAAGGTACCTACAACAGCAAAGGCGCCTGTGTCTATATGGGAGAGACACTTGCCAAAAGACTGCACACCGACATAGGAGAAAAGATCTCTTTTGTAGGCTCGGCAGTTGACTACTCTTTTGTAGCGGAACTGTTTGATGTCTGCGGTATCTTTAAAACAGGGATGTACGATTTTGACTCCCAAAGCGCTTTCATGAACCGTCGCTACTTTGACAGCATCTTTCTCTCAGAAGGTATGGCAACCTACATTGTGGCAATGGCAGACTCCCTTGGGGAGAATGATAAAATCGCTGCACACATCGCAGATAGACTGCCTCCACAACTGGAACTCTACACCTGGAAAACCCTGATGCACTCCATGGTAGAGCTGATGAAGATGGACAGTTTCTTCGGCTATATCTCCATGGGGCTCTTTTTTATGGTCATCTTTTTTGTCATTATGATTTACGGGTTTATCAACGTCAATGCGCGCATGAAAGAGTTTGGGGTACTTCGTGCCATAGGTGTAAGTGATGCACGGGTCAGTGCACTGCTCTTTACCGAGATACTTTTGTTGACCCTTGCTGCCATGGCACTGGCAGTACCGCTGGGTGCCTATGTGGCGTACTACTTTCAGGTACACCCCATAATCATTGCCGGTATGAGCGATATGTACAAGTCGTATGGTGTCGTCTCAGACAGGGTGCCTACGCTTTTTGACCCTGTGATCATCGCTTGGAACAGCGCTTTGGTATTTGGACTCAACATGCTGAGTATTCTCTACCCCATCCGCTATGTCAGATCATTTACCCCTGTAGAGGAGATACACCATGTTTAAAACTGTTGCACATATGGCATACCAAAATGCCTTTTTACGCAAAAGCCGTGCCTTGCTGCTTGTCTTGATGATAGGGCTCAGTATGGCAGTCATGGTCGGGCTTGAGGGCTTGTATGACGGCATGTCACAGCACATGATAGAGAAGACAAAACGCAGTGACTGCGGCGACATTTCTCTGTTTGCACCCAGGTACCGCACAGAGAACAGCATCGTCTATCACATCAGCAATGCCGGTAAAAAAGTAGCTCTGCTTCAGGGCATGAAAGGGGTCAGAGATGCCATCTGGCGCATAGAGAGCGAAGGGCTTGCCCAGACGGCACGCAAGTCCAGACCGGCAAGAGTGGTGGGCATAGATGTTGCAGACGAGGAGAAGTTTGGCAGGTATTCGGACTTTTTGCAAAAAGGCTCACTGGAGTTTGGCAAAGACGGTGCGTTTATAGGCAATGTGCTGGCAGACAAACTCAAACTGCTTCTGGGCTCCAAAGTGATTTTTTCCATGCAGGACAGCAGTGGACAGCTACAGTCGGTTGCACTGCGCATCAAAGCCATCATACACACCACCAACATCATGCTTGACGACAGGGCGATCTACATTTCAAGACAGAAGCTCAACAAACTCCTCTCGCTTCCGCCAAAAAGTGCCACACAGATAGCGGTACTTGCAGGAGATACAGAGGTAAAAACACTACAGCAACATATCAAAAAGGCATTCCCCAAACTGGATGCAAAACGTTTTGCCGCACTCTATCCGCAGCTCAAACAGACACAGCAGTTGCTTGATGTATTTAATGAGATAAGTTTTGCCATCGTCATGACCGTTGTTTTTATCGGTATTCTCGGAGTGATGTATGTCTCAGTGCTTGACCGCATCCGTGAGTTTGGCATACTGCTTGGCATCGGATACGCCTACCGCTACATCCGCTTGCAGGTTTTTCTGGAAGCCTTGTTTCTGGCATTGGCAGGATTTGTACTGGGTTCGGTACTGGGGCTGCTCTTTTTGGTATATCTTAAGTACCATGGGCTTGATCTTTCGGTATTTTCGTCCGGCATGAGCATGTTTGGTCTTGACAGTACGATACATGCTGTCATAAAACCCGGCTATTTTGTGAGCACTTTCATTGCGATTGTGACCGCTTCGCTTCTTAGTATCTTTTTGCCGCTGAGAAAAATAAAACGACTCGATCCCATAGAAGTTATAAGGAGTATAGGATGATCAGACTTGTCAATGTGAACAAATATTTCTACAGAGGAGACCCGCGTGAAGTGCATGCGCTCAAAGATGTCAATCTGAGCATTCAAAGCGGTGAATTTACAGTCATCACAGGACCTTCGGGCTGCGGTAAAACAACGCTGCTAAACGCCATCGGTGTATTAGATAATGTCAGCGAAGGGGAGATATGGCTCGAAGACAGAGAGATAGCCCATCTGCCCGCCACACAGAAAACAGATATACGCCTCAACAGCATCGGCTTTGTTTTTCAGGCATACAACCTTGTGCCTGTACTGACAGTAGAAGAGAACATCGGATTTATCATGCGCCTACAGGGTTACAGCGATGAAGCCATACGCATACGTGTCAGAGAGGTTGCTTCTATCTTGCAGATAGACCAGAAGCTTGACTCCCTGCCAAACTTTCTCAGTGGCGGACAACAGCAGAGGGTTGCTGTAGCAAGGGCAGTTGCCTCTAAGCCCAAGATCATCCTCGCAGATGAACCTACAGCCAATCTGGACAGTAAAAATTCTACTGCGCTAATGGAGATGATGAAGGAGCTTAACCGAAAAGAGGGGATAACCATACTCTTCTCTTCGCATGATGAGTATGTGATGAAAAATGCAAGACGTACCATCTTGCTCAACGACGGTGCGGTGGTCTCCTCATGAGGTACATTATGTTGCTGTTTGCCTTTACTGCATCTGCTTTGGCACAAGAGTCCTTTCGGGCGGAGAATACAAATTTTACCATTTCGCAGGGCTCCTTCATCCCCGGTGAAGATGCACGCTACAGCTACAACTATGACCGACTTAGACTCTATTACGACTACAAAAAGGATGCGTACTTTTTTCATACAAGTGCAGACGCTGTGCATTATCTTGGGAGAGCATTTACACACTCGGAGACATTTGACTATCTTGAAGCGTTGCGGGCAGATACACCCATGCGCATACAAACAGCATTTCAACACTATAGCCGTGGTGCATCTGCGGCAAAACTCTACAGGCTTTACGGGGGCTATCAGGATGACCGCAACCGTATTGTTGCAGGTGTGCAGAACATTACGATGGGGGTCGGACACATCTGGACACCCAGTAACCTTTTTAACCCCAAAAACAGCTATGCCCTTGAGCCCGATGAGACATTTGGTGTCCTTGCGCTCTCCTATACGCGCTATATGGGCATGGCATCACAGGTTTATGGTGTAGTTAGCACCCGCAAAGACAACAGTGCCAAATATGCAGCAGGTATGCAGACCACCATAGCAACGGCTGAAATTGCACTCAACAGTATCTACTCCAACGATACCAAAATGTTAGGCTACACCATACAGGGCAACCTTGGCGACTCAGGTATAGCATGGCGCAGTGAGGGTGCTTTTATCCGGGGCAAACTTCGTACAGCAGACGGTGAGGCAGAAGAGTCAAACTTTTTCCAGGGGCTTGTAGGCGCAGACTACGGCTTTGCCCAGGGGCTTACCCTCAGCGTCGAGGCACTCTACAGTTCCAAAACATTTGACCTTGACACCTATGTGGCAAACATAAACAGTGAACTGACAAACAATCTCACCCTTTCACACTTCTACCTCGGCACCGAACTCTCGTATGATTTTACCCTCTATCTGTCCGGCAGTCTGCTTTACATTGAGAGCTTTAACAATGAAAACTCCCGCTTCATCGCACCCTCTTTAAGCTATATCATCAACGACAACAACACCCTGACACTCGGAGCCCAGCTCTACAGCGGAGCTAAGAAGAGTGAATTTGGAAGGTGGAAGAACAGTTACTTTTTGAAATATGTGCTGAGTTGGTAGAAAATAGATATTTTCTCATTCCACACACACTACACACTCACCATGGTAGCATGAAACAAAAAAGGGGTTTCATGCGACCGATACATGCAATACTTTTTATCTTGTCTCTGCTCTCTTTGCTTCATGCCGGCAGTTTTGAACGCAACGGCGTCACCGTAAAAAGCAACGGAAAGACCTATACAGTCAAACGTATCATTCCCGAAATCTGCCAAAAAATCCCTATCAACAACCATATGCTCTGGACGGGGAACTACGCCAGCAAAGAGGTGCCTGAAGCGTGCAAGTCAACCTATGTACATACCAAAGGCAAACTCCTGCCCATGCATCTTGACGAAGATCTTGAAACCTATGGTGAGCTTGAAGTACTTGCTACACTCAAAGAGATGCAGACCGATCCCAATCTCCTGCTTATAGACAGCCGCAATGAGGAGTGGTATGAGTACCGTACCATACCCGGTGCCATCAACATGCCGTTTCGCTACTTCAAATACCGTGACAACTATGAGTTCCATTTCGAATATGCTATGAAACACCTTGGTGTCACAAAGGACAAAGAGGGGGAGTATGATTTCAGCAAAGCCAAAACACTGGTACTCTTCTGCAACGGACCGTGGTGCAGCCAGTCGCCAAGTATGATATTTGCACTGTTGGAGGTTGGCTACCCGGCAGAAAAACTCAAATGGTACCGTGGGGGAATGCAGGACTGGCTGGGTGCGGGGATGACATCGACGAGGGAATAATACAGGTGCATGTCACCCCCCCCAATTCAATCCGTGATGGTGATGCATGAGCCTTACAAAAAGAAAATACCTATCATCAACCCGAAAAACGGTATCATCGCAAGCATATAGACCACTTTTTGTGTCCTCAGCGCTTTCCAGACACCCCAAAAGAAGAGTATGAGCGTGATAAAGAAGATGGCAACCAGCAGTGCACCGGTCATGAGAGTTTCTCCAGCTCTTCTTTATGCAGTCTGTCAACCATCTTAATACTCTCAAGTGCATTCAGCAGAATCTTTTTGGTAGAGGCCAGCGGCTTCATGTGGATGTTGGTCATCTGCTTGTCGATACTCTCATCAGTCACCAGAGCCATTACCTCTTGCTCGAGGGAACCGATGATTTCATTGATATTTTTTTCAATTAGTTCCATATCCATTATTTCCCCTTTGGACGGAAAACTTTAATGACCTCTTCATTGGCTTCCATATAGCGTCCGCCAATAAGGTCAATACAATACGGTACCGCAGGAAAGACTGCATCGAGACATTCCCGGATAGACTTGGGTTTACCCGGAAGATTGATAATGAGCGAACCGTCGCATATGCCTGCCGTTTGGCGGGAAAGGATGGCGGTCGGCACGTACTGCAGGCTTACCGCACGCATCTGTTCGCCAAAGCCCGGAAGCAGTTTCTGGCAGACATTCTCTGTCGCTTCGGTCGTTACATCACGCGGCGCCGGTCCCGTTCCCCCGGTAGTTACAATAAGATCACAGTCACAGTCCCGTGCAAGCTCAATCAGGGTATCTTCAATGACAGGCTGTTCATCGGGAATACAGCGGTATTCATACTCACACGGATTGAGAAGATATTCTTTCATTGTATCCATGATCGCTACACCAGAAATATCTTCATAAATCCCCTGTGAGGCTCTGTCGCTCGTGGTAACCACACCAATTTTGATTGTATCCATGTGCTATCCTATCTTCAGTAATATTTTGTCTAATAGAGTTGTACTCAAAACTCTCTTTAAAAAGCCTAAAAGCACGGTAGCTTTGGTAATGTAGTAGCGCGGTTTCGGATGCGGTGAGAGCAAAATTTCATGCACCACCTTCGCAACGGCTTCAGGACCTTCGTTAAAAGGCACATTGCTCTTTTTGGCTTTAAGCGTCTGCCGGTACTTCTCTTTGAAAACAGAGTGCTCCATATCAACATTTTCACGCAGTGTACGCATGGCCGTCTCTCTGAAACGGCTTGTCACAGGCCCCGTATTGAGCAGTACGGCATAAATGCCCGTATCAGCAAGTTCCAAGCGCAATGTATCGGTCAGCCCCTCTATGGCATACTTGCTGGCATTGTAGGCACCCCGCCCAAACAGGGAAACCAGCCCCAGCACTGAGGAGTGCTGAATGATCTTGCCGTATCCCTGCTTACGCATCACCGGAATGACCTGTCTGGTGCACTCGTGCAGTCCGAAGACATTGGTTTCGAACTGCTCCCGCAACACATCTGTACGAATGTCCTCAATGGCACCGGCCTGTCCATACCCGGCATTGTTGAACCAGGCATCGATTTTGCCCTCTCTTTTTAATACTGTTTCGATAACCGCAGCGATCTCATCGGCTTTCGTCACATCCAGACGCATGGCATTTTCAAAGCCCATCTCTTTGAGCTTTTTGACATCATCCTCATCTCTTGCAGTAGGATAAACGTTGATAAAACGCTCTTTCAAATAGTGTGCGGTTGCAAGTCCGATACCGCTGCTGCATCCGGTAATAACAATTGTATCCATACTGTTTCCTTGTGTACTGCTTTATCTACAATGGGTATAATAATGTAATTCAAATCAGAGGAAGGTAAGATGGGCGGACGTACCACGCAGAGTGTCGGTTTCAGTATGCTTGTCATGGCTGCCGTGGTCATCGTGCTTGCGGGCATCAAAGCGGCATCTGTCATCGTCGTTCCCTTTCTGCTTGCGCTTTTTCTGGCCATCATTCTCTCTCCGCTTTTTCTCTGGCTTCAAAAAAAAGGCCTCCCGCAGGGGCTTTCGCTTTTGGTGGTCGTAATCGTGCTTTTTGGCACTATTGCAACACTGATCATGCTCATAGGCAATTCGGTACAGGATTTTACCCACAACGTACCGCTGTATGAAGCGAAACTGCGTACAGATTTCAGTAACTTTCTCGGTGTTCTCGATCACTATAATATTAAACTGCCCAAAGAGGATATTCTTGCCATGTTCGCCACAGACAGCGTCATGGAATATATCGCCCGGACATTGCGTTCACTTGGCGGACTTTTGACAAATTCGCTCATGATCATTGTTACCGTACTTTTTATGCTGATGGAGATTTCAAACTTCAGAAAGAAACTTCAAAATTCCAAAAGCCAAAGTCTGCAATCACTGCTGCACGTGAGTGAGAACATCAAGCACTTCATTCTGCTCAAATCTATGACATCGGCAGCTACCGGTATCATTGTCACTGTTGCACTGAAGATCATTGGTGTGGACTACGCCATACTCTGGGGTGTGGTCGCCTTTCTGCTCAACTTCATCCCCAATATCGGCTCCATTCTTGCTGCCATTCCCGCTGTACTTATGGCATTGGTACAGTTCGATGTTACTACGGCACTGATCGTTTCCGGTGTCTATGCAGCCATCAACGTTACCATCGGCTCCATTCTCGAACCGCGCATTATGGGTGAGGGGCTTGGACTCTCCACACTGGTGGTATTTCTCTCCCTCATCTTCTGGGGTTGGCTGCTCGGCCCTGTAGGCATGCTTCTCTCCGTACCGTTGACAATCGTAGTTAAGATTCTTCTCGATGCAAGAGAAGATACACGCTGGATCGCTACACTGCTTGGAAATTGAGAAAAGGAAGCGTGAGGGAACAGTAAGGTAATGTTACTTTCCAAACACCGAGATATCTACCTTCTTACCACGAATATACTCCTTGGCAAACTCAACGACTTTACCATGAAAGCGGGCATAAACGTGATTGAGGGGAATGTCATCACCATAAAGGGAAGCAACCACGTCCATATTTCCCTCTATCCCCTCATGCAGCCACTCCTGAATTGCCATATAGTCGTCAAAAGTGTAACCAAGTGCAGCAAGCAGTCTGTTGGTGTAGCTGTCAACAACCATAACCGGACGGTGGCAGGCGTAGCAAAGGATAGAGTCTGCGCTCTCCATGCCGATACCTTTTTGCGAAAGCAGCCACTCCCTGTCGACCTCTTCCTGAAACGTTTCAAAGTCACTAAAGTCTTCTTTGATATGGAGACAAAGCTGCTTGAGGCGTGCCGCTTTGGTATTGTAAAAGCCACTCGGTTTTATCAGCACCGCAAGCTGTGGCTCTGAAGCAGTGCCGATGGCTTCAAGAGAAAGCAGTCCGGCTTCTTTGAGATTTTCTAACGACTCCTCCACACGCTCCCACTTTGTCTGCTGTGTCAGCAGTGCGCCGACCACCACTTCGAAGCTGCCGCTGTTTGGCCACCAGAGTAGATCGCGTTCGTTTTTGGGGTAGCCTGCCCGCTTCAGCGCGGCGAGCAGTTCAGCACTGTTGGCTATGTCCATTGCTGCTCTTTAGGTAGTCACGAAGTATCTTGGCATGATCAAATACCAGCTTTTCAAACGTAATTTCATTTAGCGGGTAGATATGTGCCTCTTTGGCATCGTCACCCCCTTTGGGCTCTCCCTCTGCACGGGTTACATAGACAACACTTGCCGTATGAAAACGCGGATCACGGTTAGGATCGGAGTAGACATTCAGAAGCCGGATTATCTGAACATCGAGGGCTGTTTCCTCTTTCATTTCACGTATGAGAGCATCCTCAACCTTTTCGCCTACATCGACAAACCCTCCCGGAAGTGCCAGTCCGACAGGAGGATTTTTTCGCTCTATCAGTACAATACCGCGAAACAGCTCACCCTCGTAAACTTCAATAATCCCGTCGGTGGTCAAATAAGGGGTTTTGGGTTGAAACGGATAGGTGTACTTTGCCATAAACTCTCCTTTATCTCAGGCTTGCAGCAGGTGTCCTGCTTCTTTGAAATAGTAGGTTGTTGCAAGCGGTGCAAAAAAATCTCTTGCGGCCTCTGCGTCGATGATCTTGTCTTTCGCCCCGAGAAAAACTTCAACAACCGTTCCCCTTGCCTGCAGCATGTCAAGCTTCTTTTCATCCCATCGGTAACTTAGTAACGCTTCAAGTTCCGCTTTGCTGCCCGTATCAAGGTGTGTTTCCAGATCGATGTTGGAAGGGTAGGCGGCATTTTTGAGAAACTGTGCTACATACGCCTCATGCCCGGCATCAAAATAGCGCAGCTGCGCCCGGATAAATGAGGCTTTCTGAGTTTGGAAAAAAGCAGGAGAAAAAAGCAGGACTCTGTCAATCCGTCTGGTGCTTTCCAGTGCATACTCAAATGCCAGCTGCGCACCATAGCTGAACCCTGCCACAGCATAGTCACTTTCTATCAGCCATGGCTTGAAAAACTGCTCCTCACCCTGCAGGGAAAATCCGTTAAAATATTTCAAGAAGAATTTTCCTGCATGCTTCGTGGGTGATATTCTCGTGGACAAGCAAAAAGTCCGAAACCTGTGCAAGTGCACCGTCAAGCCGCTTGAGGAGCGCTTTAAGCTCGGCAACGGACTCTTTCATCAGTACCTCTTCTTCAATACTGGAAACAACAAAATTCTCACTCATCGCATACTCATAGATGACTTTGCGTATCAGCTCTTTGGCATGGAGAATATCTTCACTGGCATTGGTAAACTGTTCATTGTAGTGCATCTGGGTTGCCACACTTCCGGCAAGATACACCTTGATACGGTTCAGCAGTGTCGAACGTGACAATATCTCATGCTCCTGCATGATCAGTCTGGTATTGACGATGCCTATTTTTTCAAACTCCACATCCAGCCATGTCGCTACGACAGCCTTCGCCCCCTGGTAGAAGGCTTGGATTTTACGTTCTTCTTCGGTAAAACTCATGATCTTCCGCTTGCCAAGCAGCACCTTCTCCTTAACCGCTTCAAAGTCGGAGGTCTCCACAACACTGCGCCCCTCCCGCATGGCATGGATGGCTGCTTCATTTGTCAGGGTATCGAGTGCAGCAGAGTTGAAACCTACTGTCATGCGGGCAATGGCATCGATATCGACATTGTGCGGCTTATGTGCGAGGTAAAGCTCCAGTGTCTTTTTACGGTCTTCAAGGTCAGGCAGGGAAATATGGATACGGCGGTCAAAACGTCCGGCACGCAGCAGTGCCTCATCGAGCACATCGATCTTGTTCGTCGCTCCGATGACAATGACCCCTGAACTCTCTTCAAAGCCATCCATCTCGGTCAGCAATTGATTGAGCGTAGCTTCACGCTCATCGTTACGAAACTCTCCCCTGCTCTTGCCTACCGCATCGATCTCGTCGATAAAGATAATGCTTGGTGCATACTGCTTGGCTTTTTGAAAGAGTTCACTGACACGTTTGGCGCCCATCCCTACATAAATATGCACGAAAGATGCACCGCTTTGGTAGAAAAACGGTACCCCCGCTTCGCCTGCGACCGCTTTTGAGATAAGCGTTTTTCCCACTCCCGGAGGACCCACCAAAAGTACCCCTTTTGGCAGGCGGATGTCAAGTTCGCGGTACTTTTGCGGCTCACGCAGAAAATCGATGATCTCCTCAAGCTCTTCTTTGACATCTTTGATACCGGCAACATCCTTGAATGTCACTGTCGATGTCATAGGACGTATGGGACTGTCCTGGGTTTTACTCCCCTCCTGTACCGCTTCAATACGCTCCAGCTGCTGCTGTCTGCTTTTGTTCATAAAACGGATAAGATAGGCAAATGCACCGAGCATAAAAAGAAATGTCAGAATGTTATATATCTCTTCGCCGGAGCCCTTGACCTCTACAGGGTACTTGCTGAAAAAAGCGTTTTTGTTGATGGCATCTTTATAAACTTTGTACACACCTGATGGTGTAATAAGACGCACATAGTCTCCGTCGATGACCAGCTTTTCAATTTTGTTTTTCTTGTAAAGCATATTGGCCTGCTTATGGGTAATGAGTGTTGCATCATCCCGCAGCAGAGCAAACGTGACGAGCAGGAGTAAAACAGCAAGCAGCCCGATAATGATTTTCAGATTTTTTTGTGCAAGAAGTTTTGCTTTAAAGTGTTGCGCGGTTGCCATCGGGGCTTACCTCCACATCATTCAACAATACCCAGTTGCCGGCAAGGTCTTCGTTGCTTGTCACTTCTACACGGTTAAAATACTGGTCAAAACCGCTGAAGACACCATCCTTTCCGGTTTCGAGCAGTACTTCAAGACTACTGTTGTGTGAACGCCTGAAGGCGTAGTTTTTTGCTTTCACCAGTGCCGTAAGTTCGCGGTGGCGCTCTTTGGCGATGTTACCGCGTATTTCAGGCTTCATGGTTGCAGAGACCGTGTTGTCACGCTTGGAGTAGGAGAAAGCATGTACATGGGTCAGCGGCAGTGCTTTTACACGTTCAATGGCCTCCTGCCACTCCGTTTCTCCCTCACCCGGATGCCCGACAATAAAGTCCGTTCCAAGAGCATAGCCACGGCTTGCAATCGTATTGAAAAGTTCGAGATCACTCTCGAAACGGTTACGCCGATTCATCAATTCAAGCATTCTGTCACTGGTATGCTGTAGTGCAATATGCAGGTGCTTCGCCATCCACGGCTCATCCAGAAGCTCCATGAACTCATCGTCTATCTGAACAGGCTCAAGGCTGCCGATACGGATGCGCCGTACACCGCGTATCATACTCATTTTTTTCAGCAGTTTTGCCATGCTCGTGCCGTGGTCTTTGCCGTAGCTTCCCACGTTGGTTCCTGTTAAAATGAATTCTCCAAATCCGTTAGCGGCAAGTTTGCGTATCTGTTCGAGGATCGTCTCCTCTTGATGTGAACGCGCATTCCCTCTCACAGAAGGGATAATACAGTAGGAACACCGGAAGTCACACCCCTCCTGAATCTTGATAAACGCCCTGCTCTTGCCCACAAATTCCTCAACGATTGTCGAATCAATATGTTCAAGGTCACCAATTTCATAAAAACGTGTCTCTTTTTTGAGAATTTCGTTGATATTCTCTTTTTCCGAGTGCCCCATGACACCGAAAACTTTATGCTCTTCAAAAAGCGATTCGCCTTTGGAGTGCGATCCGCATCCTGCCAGTATGACTTTGGCATCGGGATTCTTTCGCTTCATGGAAGCAATATAGTTTCGTACCGAAGAGTCTGCACCGTTGGTGACCGTACAGGAGTTCACGACAATGATGTCTGAAGTGTTTTCATCCTGTGTCAGTTCAAATTCTTTGAGTTTGGACATCATGACCTGTGTATCGAACTGGTTCGTACGGCATCCGAATGTTTTAAAAAAGACTTTTTTCATGCCTGCTCTCCGTCAAATAGTGTCGGCTGCGGCACTGCCGGCTTAGGCACATCCTTGTCAATGTAGATAGACTGCGTAGGGTATGCCAGGAAGATATCGTTTTCCGCCTGAATACGCTCAATGATCTCCATGGAAATAGTACTGCGAAGTGTCAGTGTCGCATAGGCATTGGTATGGTACCAGGCAGATATCTTAATACCGTAAGGTTCAATGAAACTGTAGATACGCGGCTCGACATTGGTATTCTTCATACTGTACTGGCTGCGCAGTTTGTTGAGCTGTTTCCGGGTGATATCGGTATATCCCTTGGAGTATTTCTTTGTTACCTCTTTGGCAATGGTACTTGCTTTGCTTGCATTGGAGTCAAACGTAATGGTAAAATCAATACCATCCCAGACCGTCTTCAACCCTGCATGTGAATAATTGGCGATCATATCGGTAAAGACGTAGTTGTTCGGCACAAAGATGATACGTCCTGCCCTGCGGTTATGCATGTAGGTTGTCAGCGTGATGTCTTCCTGAATGGTCATACGCAGGAGTGAAATATCTACCACATCACCCACATACTCCATACCGTTACGCACAAACTTTACACGGTCTCCTACGTGAATTGCACCCCCAATGATGATGACAAACCACCCCATAATAGACATAAACCAGTCTTTCATGGCAATGGCGATACCTGCAGAGGCAAATCCCAAGATGGTGACAAGATAGCTGACATTCTCAATATAGGCAAAGAGCAGCACAAGTACCAGCAGTGTAATGAAGGTAAAGTTAAGTGCCTTGTTGATCGTATAGAAACGGTCATTGTCCGACATATAGCGGCGTACCAGATATTTAATAAAGAAAATAATGATCAGGAAAACAAGTATGATAATACCGATCGTCGTTGCTTTCTCTACCTCTTTTTTGATATCGGCACGCAGATTGAGCATAATCTCGTCAAGTTTTTTGGTATAGACATTCTGCGTCGTTTTAAAGATCTCCACTACCGGGGTGAACGTATTGATCTGGTCGATCGTATCTTGCAGCTCTTTCCGGTACTTCAGACTGTCCGGTCTGGCTTCGATGAGGGTATGCAGAATCCGCTCTTTTTCTTTGAGCTCCTGCATGACCTGCTGAATGGAGAGGTACCGGTCGTTATACTCTTTGGCATCATTTTTCAGCTTTTCTATGAAGGAGAGCGCCGAAATAATGGCAAGCGGATTCTGCACAACAGGGATCTCTCCTACCGCCGGCGGTGTAAGGAATTTTTTAAACGGATCTTCTTCATACTCTTTAAGCAGCTGCAGTTTGCCAAGCAGGATCTTCTTTTTGTTGCGAAGTTCCTTGAGTATCTCACGCTGTTGTTTATTGAGTAAACGCCGATGAGAAAGTTTTTCCAATTCATCGATCTTTTTGTCAAGTACCGTTTCCTGCTTTTTGAGCTCTTTGTACACATGGTAATTGCTGTAGATCTTTGACCAGATATTGTTTTCTTTAAGCTGAACATCCAAATGCTCTTTTTCGCTGATCAGCTGTGACAATGTTTCAACATGTTTTTTAATGCTCTGATCCGGCTTTTGTATGACTGGTGCCGGTACACTCTCACCTGCCCGGTTCTCTCCTGTGGCAAACGCTACAGTCAGTCCCATTACTGTAAGCAGCAGTACAATGTGCAGGGAGCGAAAGGTCATCGCTTTGCTCCAAACTGCGCCAATACACGCTTGACTGCTGTCTCATCGAGATCTTTGACAATTTTGTGATCTCCAATGCCTTTAGGAAGAATGAACTTGATGCTGTTATTGGCACTTTTTTTGTCCAGGAAAAAGTGCTCATAAAAGTCGTCGATATTCTCAATGACATAATCGGTAGGAAGCGCATACTTTTCAAGTACTGCTTTAACCTCCTGCGCCTCTTCCGGCTCCATCAGACCCAGCTCGACTGCCAGTGCATTTGCCATGACCATTCCGATGGCAACTGCTTCCCCGTGCAGGTAGGTTGTGTAGTCTGTTTCATTCTCTACAACATGTCCAAAAGTATGTCCATAGTTGAGCACAGCACGGATACCTGCCTCTTTCTCATCCTGGTTAACTACCCATGCCTTGAGTTCTACACTGCGTCTGATTGCCTCTTTGAGCTGTACCTCATCACGCAAGTCTGCTGTTTTGAGGAAATCAAAGTAGGCTCTGTCAAACATCACTGCCATTTTGACGATCTCAGCCACACCTGCGGCAAATTCTCTTTTGGGCAGTGTTTCAAGAAAAGCCGGATCAATATAGACCGCTTTGGGCTGATAGAATGCCCCTATCAGGTTTTTGCCGTATTTGTTGTTCACACCGGTTTTGCCGCCCACACTTGCATCGACCTGGCTGAGCAGCGTAGTAGGAATCTGAATGAAATCGATCCCGCGCTGGTAAAGACTTGCGGTAAAGCCTGTCATATCACCAATGACACCGCCTCCAAAAGCAATGAGCAGCGACTTTCGATCCAGTTTATGCTCAAAACATTCATCGAGGATCTGCTCAACAGTCTGCAATGTTTTATACTGCTCTCCATCAGGAACCGTTACTACATGCAGCTCTTTTGCTTCAAGATTTTGAAGCAGGGTATCAAGGTGAAATCCGGCTACGGTCGGATTGGTGACTACCACTACTTTAGTATCAAAAGAGAGTTTTGGAAGGGCATCAATGGTAATGTCATATCTGACAGGCTTGGGAGGGAGAAGTTCAATAGGGACGATCATGCGTGTCAACCTTGCTCGATAATAATTTGCTTTATTTTATCTTATATGCACTTAAATCCCGGGGTGCCGGTCACAGCAGCCCTAATGCTCTTCATCCGTTGCATACGGTACAAGCAGTTTGGGGTGCTTGTTGCTGGTCAGCAAAAAGTCCTTGATATGCGTAGATACCAGTTTCCAGAGTGACGCACCGTGCATATTCTTTTCAAAAGGAGCAATTTGAAGAATGTTGTCCATCTGGGCAAGTTCTCTGACAGGGTTGGAGACTTTCTGTTCGATCTTTATCTCCATGGAAAAAATATGTGCAAGCGTCTCATAGTGTTCAATAATGATTTTCTTGCTTTCAAACTCACCTTCCGGATCAAAATCACACAGAGAAAGTTCCAGTCCCAAAGATTCAGATACATCAAAAGCTGTCGAGGAGATCGATTCCATTTTCTGTTCATTCTCCATCAGTACCACACTTCTTTTAATGTTGTAAAGACGTTGTTGACCAAAGAGATAGACTACTTTTTTCAGTAAATAAAGCGTCTGCTGCATTGTACCGGAGAGGAAGCTTTCACGGCTGGCAAGTACAAGCCCGACATCCTGTTCCTGAATATCGTACTCAATAAGGTGTTCCACACTGCTGTTGTCATAGCAGACAGAAACGTTGACATGTTCATTCTCATACGACTTTATTTTTTCAATAAGACCAAAGTCATTGGGATGAAGAATACGTACAAAAAGATGCCTGTTCTCAAGCTTTTCAAGCATATACAGACTCTCTTCGAGATAAAGGATGGCATGTTCTTTGTCAAACCGGAGATCAAGCAGCAGGTAAAGCTCTTTTCCAAAGGGTTCGGGGAAAAGCCCGATACGCTTGTTGATCGTTTTATAGACACCGTCGAGCACGAGCGGTTTCCCAACAATAAGCAGCGTGTCATTTGGAAGAATTGTCGTCGCATTGGTAGGCAATATCTGCTTTTCCTTGCGGTAGATCGCAGCGATTTTCCACTTTCGCTGCAAAATCGAACCGACATGACGAAAGGCAAAGGTACTCCCAAAAGGTACCAGCACTTCCATGATCTCCCCTTTGCCAAGCCCGACATTCTGGGCAACGACCGGTACATTGGGCAAATGGTCGTAAAGGTGTGCCGCTATCAGTTCATCGACATTGAGTACCGTGATGTTCTTGTCATCTTTGCCAATCTCATCATCATCCCAGGGATTGACCAGCACAATGCGGATCTTGTCATCGACAAGCCGTACATTTTTTAATACATAGTGTGCATCTTCATGCGCCTGCACAATAATAAATACCTGTACAAACATTGTTTCAGACATAATATGTTTGATTCTGGCATAACTGGTAGGGTCAGCTTTGATAAGCGTAATATTCTTACCCATTTTTTCCGGTGTAGAATCTTCATGGAAACAGGTGACGTAATAGTGGTTTTCCGATACACGCTTGCGTCCGACCCACTCAATAAAATGTCTTGCAATGCTGCCGTCGGCAAGTATCAGTATGTTCTTCATTTATGCCCTAATTCGATATAATCGCGTACTCAATTGAAGGAAATTATAACACAATGCAATTTCAGATAGATAAAACCGACGGCAACGCCCGAGCCTGTACCATCAAAACTGCCCACTCTACCATACAGACACCCGTTTTCATGCCTGTTGGCACAGTCGGTGCGGTCAAGGCACTTGATGCTACCGATCTGCAAACCTTTCTCAAACCGGAGATCATTCTTGCCAACACCTACCATATGTACATCCGTCCCGGTGACGATGTGGTTGCCAAAATGGGAAAACTGCACGGATTTACCAAGTTTCCCAAGAGCTTCCTGACAGACAGCGGCGGTTTTCAGGCATTTTCACTGAGTGACAATGTCAAGATTGACGAAGGGGGCATCACATTCCAAAGCCATCTTGACGGCTCCAAGCACTACTTTACCCCTACCAAGGTCATCGACATTCAACACAACCTCGGCTCGGATATTATGATGATCCTCGATGATCTTGTCGCCCTGCCCGCTACACAGGAGCGCATCGCCGCCAGCATCGACCGCACAACACGCTGGGCAAAAGAGAGCATTGACTACTTCCGTACCAGACAAAAAGAGGGCGTGGGAGTCGATCAGAATATTTTTGCCATCATACAGGGCGGCACAGACAAAGCTTTTAGAGAAAAGTCTGCCAAAGAGTTGTGTGCACTTGATTTTGACGGCTTTGCCATCGGTGGACTGAGTGTGGGCGAGTCCAACAAAGATATGTACGAAACCGTCGCATGGACCACCCCTTTCATGCCTAAAGAGAAGCCGCGCTACCTCATGGGGGTAGGTACTCCGGAAGACCTGGTTGAAAATGTATACCGCGGCATCGATATGTTCGACTGTGTCATGCCCACCCGCAATGCACGTAACGGTACGCTTTTTACCTCTTTTGGCAAGGTCAACATCAAAAAGGCGTGCTACACCACCGATGTCGAACCCATCGACCCCGAATGCGACTGCATGGTCTGCCGTACCTATTCACGCGCCTACCTGCGCCACCTCTTTCGCGCAAGAGAGATCACATACTTCCGTCTTGCAACCATCCACAACCTCCACTACTACCTTGACCTGATGAAACAGATGCGAGAGGCGATCCTTGAAGAGCGATTTGAGGCGTTTAGAGAAGAGTTTTATCAAAAACGAAGCAAAACGATATGAAATATTTTTTTATGACCGTTTTCTCTCTAATCTTTATTGTTTTGATTATGGCATTATTAAATGGATTTGACCGTACGACCTACGGTCTTATTCTCATACTCTTTATCATGCTTTTATTAGGTTCTATCATTGCTTTCTGGTTTTCATTCGGGAACAATAATGAATAGCAGCATTATCTCTATCATCCATTTTCTATCCTGACTATATAACCTTCTAGTACAAAAATCCAAACAACCACAGTGGTATTTTATGCTGAAATCCTATTTCAATACCATCTGACACCACATAAGAGTTATTCAAATCTTTTATCTGTTTGAAGCCTTTGTCCTTCCCCCCAATCTCAAATGTATATTGTCCATCCACCACAAAATCTCCTTTTTTCGGATAACTCAGTGTATGTCCTACTGATAGCATATTCAAAAAATACTCCTCCCTTATGGTACCCACTTCACTCTCTTGGCAATAGCAGTTGTTCAGATTTGGATTGTTCAAGTAGAGTTTTGCAGGTTTTGAGAATATGGTATCACCTTTGCTTTTTGCCTCAAGCCGGCTAAAGATATTTCCCAAAGTCAGGTAATGTATATACTGATAGAGTGTTTTTCGGTTGATGCCTATCTTCTGCGCCAATGATGTAAGATTCAGCTCATAGGGTTTAGAGGCACAGATATAGGCAGTCAACTGTTTAAGTTTGTGAATATTTGAGGGCTCAATATTGAAAATAATAGGCAGATCGCTCTCAATAACGGTATTGATCGTCTCCTCAAGTTTGATACAGTAATTCTCTTTTGCCTCAAAGTAAAACGGGTAGTACCCCACACGCAAATACTCTTTAAAATGTTCAAGAGGTTTGATTTCTCGTACTATCTCTTTAGCGATTGGAACATGATTGTCCAAAATTTCATGAAGTGGATAGGTGGGGAACGATTTACCCAGCTTAAATGCCAAAAACTCTCTAAAACTGAGCCCTTGAAGTCTATATATCATGGCTCTGCGGCTCAAATCAGCTTTTTTATGCTCCAAAACAATGGCACTACTGCCACTGAATATTACCCTAATATCCAAAAAGTCATAGATCTCCTTTAGTTCCACCTCGAAATCTTTATATTTGTGTATCTCATCTATGACCAGTACTTTCCCGCCGATATTATAAAAATCTTCCGCTATATCAAACAGCTTCATATTACTTGTGGTAATGCTGTCTACACTGAAATAGAGTTTCTTCTCTTCATCGATATCGAGTGATTGAAGATACTGAAGCAAAAAGGTCGTTTTGCCAATTCCTCTCGCCCCTATGAGACCGATCAATCTTTCATTAAAATCTACCACATCAAAAAAATATCTTTTGTACGATATGTTTTCTATTTTCTTATAGATATACAACTGTTTCCTGAAGAGAATTTCTAACATTTTAATCCTTTTGTATAGTAGAAACAACAATATTCTATCTTTTTGTTTCTTAAAGTATATTATACAAGGTTACAATCAAGACTTTGAAATAGAATAAAAAGCAAATTTTCAAGGCAGACAACATCATAAAACACAATCCATTATGAAATGCAACCCAGGTTACATGACTTCAAACAAAAGTACGGTATGATTTCACAAAATAATTCAAAAGGATAGACCATGAGTCACAGACACAAAGCGAAAATTGAAAAAGTATTCGAGCACCCTATCTCTACCAACATAGATGTAAAAAAACTGATTGCCGCATTGGAACATTACGGTGTTACGGTAGAGCAGACAAAAAAACATAAAGCAAAACTCTTCTACAAAGAGAGCGAATTCGTTCTGCCGCTTCCGCACGGTGATCACCTGACCAAAGACGAAGTTGTTATGCTGCGCCACTGGCTTGAAGAGATCGGCCTTACGCCTGACACTGTCGAGTAGGCACTTACTTACCCAAAATCCACTCCCGCGCCTCTTTTCTCTCGGCGTAGGGAAACTCTTTCACTTCTGCAGCAACAAAATGTGAACCTATTTTTTCGGCAAACGTACCTATGGGTGAATCGGTCACAAATGCAAGTTTCTTCACCTTTTTGTGATGATTTTTAATGAACTTCAAATGTTCAGCCAATGCGGAGAAGTCGTCCCAGCCGGGGAAGCTCTCTGCGGCAATCATCAGACCGGAGAGTTTACCGTGTTCGGCAATAAACGGATCGATCACTTTTACTGCTGTTTCAAAATCTTCCTCTTTCAATGGCCCATCGGGCTCCAGTGTTACAACGGCTTCCTCTTTATCAAGTGTAATACTAAGCATAAATGCCCCTTTATAGTGTTTTGATTGTTGTCGTCAAGAGATTATAACACATAATAATTAATGATAAAATATTATTTTTTCTTTTTTACATAGGGTACTTTTGCTGATGGAGTTGATTTTGAAGTTCTGTCAAGATGGACATCCTGGTCATCAAAGAAGATATCAGCTTTGAAGGCTTTGACCACACGCCTTTTCTCCACACCGCCCAGAAAAAAAGCTTCATCCACACGTACTCCCCAGGCATCAAACGTGCGTATGACACGTTCGAACGTTGAGAAATTGCGGGCAGTAATAAGGGCTGTTTTGATGGGTGCCTTCTCCATGGGGAAGCACTGCTGAATCTGGGAAATAACTTTGAGAAGTCTGGCAAAGGGACCTTTGGGAAGCGGCTTTTTG
>JALUXB010000087.1 GCA_027019175.1 Sulfurovum sp.
TGTGCCAAAAAGGCTTCAAGCCCGTGCTTTTTGTAAATTTTTTCCGATTCATCCGAGAAGAGGACGGCATCTCCGTCAAAGGCAATGCGTACGTCCTGCCGTTTACCTCTTTTTTTGTACTTTTTGGGAATAATACGCGCTGCGGCAATGCCCTCGTTAATGTCTGCCTGAACATCCTCTTCATGGGCAGAAAGAAAAAGGTCAACCTCAAATGCTTTAAGGTAGTTAGCAATAGGCGCACCCGCTGTCCATCCTGCCCTCTCAATATCAAGCCCGTAACGGTCAATGGCGTGTTTGATACGAAGTCCGGTTGCCGCATTGTTTCTGGACAGTACGATCACCTCTATGAGCTTGTCGTCAAATGCTTTATTGATACGCAGAATATTTTTCACAAATCCGAATGCCGCACCCGGCTTGAGCTGCTTCTCTTCATTCCGTATCTGGTAACGGTAGTAACGCTCCAATCCTCTCTTTTCAAAAAGACGGTTCTCCTCTTCAAGGTCGAACAGTGCGCGCGACGAGATTGCAATCACAAGTTTCTTTTTCAGATCGTATGCCATGGGTACTCTTTTTTTAAGGTAAGTATAACGCGCTATAATAAATTATGCAAACCTAATACAAGGAAATCTTATGAGTTTTGGAAATATCGTACTACTGATCATTGTGGGCATAGGTGCCTACCTCATTGCCATTTACAATAAACTGGTCTCGCTGCGTGCGGGCATCGATGCTGCCTGGTCGGACATTGACGTACAGCTCAAGCGGCGTTACGACCTCATTCCCGCTCTTGTAGAAACGGTCAAAGGCTACAAAGAGTATGAGGGTGAAACACTCGAAAAGGTCATTGCCGCACGCCAGAAAGGTTTGAGTGCGAACAGTGTCGAAGAGAAAGCGGAAGCTGCTAACATGCTCTCGGGAGCACTTGGCAAACTGTTTGCCCTTGCCGAAGCCTACCCCGACCTTAAAGCCAATACCAATTTTCTTAAACTCCAGGAGGAACTGAGCAATATCGAAGAAGCCATCCAAAATGCCAGACGCTACTACAACGCCATTGTCCGCGACTACAATGCCAAAATAGAATCCTTCCCCGATCTCTTCGTAGCACAAAAATTCAACTTTACCAAACGGGACTACTTCGAACTGGATGAACATGAAGCCGAGGCAGTCAAGCAGATGCCCAAGATCAGTTTTTAAACCGTGATGTTACGTTCCCTTTTTCTGCTGCTTCTGCTAAGCATCACGCTTTTTGCCGAAAAAATAGACCGATTCACTGTCGATGTCACCATTGAACAAAGCGGTGAACTTGCCATTCAAGAGCGTATCGACTACAATTTCGGAACCCAGAACCGTCACGGTATCTACCGTGATATACCCTGCCAGATCAAATATGACGGCGTGCGCAAAGATATTGGACTCTACGACTTCCGTGTAACAATGGATGGCATGCCTGCAATATGGGAAAAAAGCAGACAGCATTCATCTTTGGCCGGGGAACTGCTGCGTATCAAAATCGGCAGCGTCTCCTCCTACCTGAGCGGCAAACACCGTTTTACTATTGCCTACCGTGTCAAGCGAGGTGTTCTTCCTGCTTCGCAAAACCCAAACATGGATGCTGTCCGCTGGAACATTGTAGGGACTGGATGGCCCATTCCTATTGAAAATGTTACTGCCCATTTTTACCTGCCGGACACTCTGGACAAGGCAGACATTGCACTTTCAACCTATACCGGTCGTTACGGTACCACCTCTTCCTCTGCCCATACCAAGTGGCTGAATAAAAAGCAACTGCTTGTCACCGTACCCCGTCTTGCCCCCCATGAGGGTGCTACGGTAGAACTCGCATTTGCACCGGGGCTGCTTGCGCAAAGCGGTATTGACAACGTAACCCCTACACTTTCCGACTGGTTTGCACAGTACTGGTACTGGGCAGCACTGGTTGCCTACCTGCTCTATTTTTTCAACACATTCAAAACCTATATCGGTTTCGAGGACAAGCGTTCTGTTGCGGTCAGATATTTGCCGCCAAAAGGGCTGAGCGTGCTGCAGTCAGGACTGCTGCTGGATAAACATGCCGATGATGAAGATTTTGCCGCAGCTGTCATGGAACTGGCACAACATGGCTACATTGAGATAGAACAGCCCGGCGCGCACAGTGACCCTGTACTGATTCGTACAGACAAACCCGAAGAAGAGCTGACTGAAAACCAGCGTTATCTGCTCAATGTCATTCTTTTTCCAAAATTGAAAGTCTTTACATTACAGCGCGGCAGCGAAACACTGGCACAACGCCTTAAAAACGGCTTTACACACATCAACAACAACCTCTACAGCTGGGCTGTCAAAGAGGGCTATATGAGCGAAAACCCAAACCAAACGCGCAAGCGTTTTTTAATGAAAAATCTTCTCTTGCTCTCCCCTATGATACTTTATACACTTTATACACTCTTTCAGGTAATGGGTGAAAATATCATCATTCTTATTTTTCCTGTCGTTTTCGGTGCGGTAGGCATCCATCTCTTTTTACGCCAGTCATCATGGGGAGCAAAACTGCAGGGGCTAATTTTTCTTGGAGCAGGTCTTATGCCTGTTGTGCTGTCACAGATAAACGGTCTTGATTTTGTTGGTCTGCTCACCGGCCCTTTCGGTGTCATGCTGTTTCTGCTTGGTGTTCTTTTCTACCTTTATGGCAAGGTAGGACGACTTACCCAAAAAGGTGCCTATGCCCAAAAACAGCTGCTCGGACTGCAAGAGTTCGTCAAACGCGTCAAGGCTGACGAAATTAAACGAAGACTTGCACTCGATCCGCTTTACCTCGAAAAGATGCTCCCCTATGCCATGCTCTTTGGCTACACCGACCACTGGCTGAAGTTCTATTCCCTGATGCAGGTTGACACGCCGGTGTGGTATCACGGAGACATCAATGATATTGGACGTTTCGGCAGCACGATGCACAGTGCCGCCACACCGCCTGCACAAAACAGCGGTGGAGGCGGATTTTCAGGCGGAGGCGGTTTCTCCGGAGGCGGTGGCGGCGGTGGCGGCGGCGGAAGCTGGTAGTACCTAAGAGAGTTTCGATACAATCGCATCCAAAAAAACGGAGCATTGTCATGGAAACCCTCTTTGTCTACGGCACACTGATGCCCGGCTGTCCAAACGGACACGTTCTGGAAAACATTATCGGAAAGTTCGTACCGGCCACCGTACGGGGTCATCTCATAGGCGCAGGCTGGTCTGCTTCCATGGGCTATCCGGGTATCAAACTCGATCCCGAAGGTGACACGGTACACGGCTACCTCTTCTACTCGCACAACCTTTGTGACCACTGGGAATTTCTCGATACCTTTGAAGGCGAAGAGTTCGTACGTATGCCGGTAACGGTAGAACGCTACGATGAACTCGATGTCGATACTTACATCTATGTTCTTAAAGAAGAGAAAGAGCATCTGGAAGAGTAAATATGTCTATTTGACATTTTTTGCATACCTCTTTTCCCAAGCTGTTACAATGTCAGTATGTATCAGAAGAAAAAAGAAAAACTTTACATTGCCGATCTTGTCGACGACCCGGCTTTTGCCTATCCTGCCTACTACATTCTCTCCGCGTCAATGGCTAAAAACGAAATGCTCCATGCCGCACTAACTGCCCTGCACAGTTACGACTTCACTTTTTATGCAACCCCAAAAAGCTTCGATGCACTCTTCAAAACCTTCGATGCCGGTGCCTTTGCACTCTACAAAGAAAAGTATGTCGTAGGGTTTTTCGGAGGGAAAATGATGTATCTTGAAAGTCACGGATGGAAATCCATGCCCGCTACACGTGATATTTTCGATCTCAGTCAATGGCTGGTGTGTTGAGAAGTTACATAAAAACACGTCAGATCGATATATTGGTCAAAATTTCAAGTAAAAAAGAAGTTGGTGTTTGGAAGATTGTGATGGCGGAGACGGAGGGATTCGAACCCTCGGTGCCCGTTAGGACACGCACCCTTAGCAGGGGTGTGGTTTCAGCCAACTCACCCACGTCTCCAAGGTTGTTTCGTGGGGAGAATTATGCCTTTTGAAAACTTAAAAAAGGTTTAATATCGCACCATAATAAGAGAAAGAGCAGCAACATCAAGATGAATTTTTAAAATTTTTTGAAAAGACCTATCTTTTTGCCCAAAAAGCTGCTATAATGCGGCACTTTTCTGCAAGAGTGTACTAAACTCCTTATAATTCGGGATATATCTATCTCCTCTATTTTCCACGCATAACAAAACGTGTGACACAAGTTTGGTATCGGTTGCATAAAACAGGGTTTTACGCCTCTTAATACCGTTAGAACTTTTTCTGCGCGAAACAAGACAACTTCAACACCGACCATTTCAACATAAAGACAACATATAATGACATTTACAGATTTCAACCTCAAAGACAGCATCCTTCAAGCCGTAACAGAAGCAGGGTTCAAAGAGCCAAGCCCCGTACAGAAAGAAGCCATTCCTCTCGTACTCGAAGGGCATGACATCATTGCACAGGCACAGACAGGCACAGGAAAAACCGCAGCATTCGGACTCCCTATCATGAGCAAAATGAAAGCAGACGGCTCCGTAGAAGGGCTGGTTATTGTACCAACCCGCGAACTTGCCATGCAGGTCAGTGACGAGCTTTACCGTTTTGGTAAATTTGCAGGTCTCAAAACCGCAACCGTATACGGAGGCACCGCATACGGCAAACAAATCGAGCGTATCAAGCAGGCTTCCATTGTCGTTGCGACTCCGGGCCGGCTCCAGGATCTTCTGATGAGCGGAAAAATCAAACTCAACCCGCAATTTGTCGTCCTCGATGAAGCGGATGAGATGCTCGACATGGGTTTTCTTGATGAAATCAAGAACATCTTCACATTCCTGCCAAAAGAGCGCCAGACTCTGATGTTCTCTGCAACCATGCCCAAAGGCATTCGAAAACTCGCTGAAGAGATCCTCAACGATCCCAAAACGGTTTCCATCACAAAAAGTGAAAGTACCAACTCCAAAATTACCCAGTACTACTATGTGGTACAGGAACGTGAACGTGACGATGCCCTGGTAAGACTCATTGATTACAAAAGTCCGGACAAGTGTATTGTCTTCTGCCGTACCAAAAAAGAAGTGGACAGACTTGTTGCCCACCTGACTGCACAGGGCTTTAAAGTCAGCGGTCTGCATGGCGACATGGAGCAAAAGCAGCGCGAAGTGACCATTCGTGCATTCAAAAGCGGCGGCATCGACATTTTTATCGCTACCGACGTAGCGGCACGTGGACTTGACGTAAACGATGTGACACATGTTTTCAACTACCACATTCCTTTTGACTCCGAGAGCTATGTTCACCGTATCGGTCGTACCGGACGTGGCGGGAAAAGCGGCGAAGCCATCACCCTTGTCAGTCCAAATGAGTTACGTACCATTAAACGGATTGAAAAAGATGTCGGCGCAAAACTTGTCACACAGGTCATTCCTACCCGTATTGAAGTCCAGAACAACCGACAGGACGAACTCATTTCCAAGATTGCACAAACACAGATCACTGACAAAGCAATCGAACTTGTAAAAACCCTTCAGCATGACCTTGACATCGTCACCATTGCACACCTGCTCGCTTCCATGATACAGAATGAAAATGCTGTTAAAGGCAAAGATATTATCGGTCTTGGTCTTGAAGAAGTTGAACTGCTTATTGAGCGTGCCATGCAGCAACGCGGCAATGACAGAGGCCGCGGCAGAGGAAACTACCGTAGCAACAACAGACGCAGACAGGGTGGCGGTGGAGGAAACCGTCACAACCGTAACGGACGCAGCAGTAGAAACGGCGGCGGAAACAGAGGATAGTTTTAAACAATATTAATTTTCCTTTAATACTTTTTATTGTACAATTCTCCTAACAAAAATTCAAGGAGAATAGAGATGAAACTATCTTATATTGTAGCTGCATCATTACTGGCTTCAAGCATGCTGCTTGGAGCATCCGATCTGGCACAAAAAGCAAAAGGTGCCGGACTGGTCGCAATTCCTGCCGACAAAGCTGAACTGAAAAAACTGATCGACCCCAAAAAAATTGTAACACCGGAACGTGTTGAACTTGGTAAAAAACTCTATTTTGATCCACGCCTTTCCAAAAGTGAGATCATCTCCTGTAATACATGTCATAACCTTTCTACCGGTGGGGTAGACGGTATACCTGCAGCACATGGACATAAGTGGAGAGCCAACCCTCACCACCTGAATTCACCTACAGTTTACAATGCTGTTTTTGCAAAAAGGCAGTTTTGGGACGGACGCAGCCCGGATCTTGAAGATCAGGCAAAAGGGCCTATGCAGGCAACACCGGAAATGGCAGCCAAACCTTCATTGGTAGAAGCACGTGTCAACTCTATGCCAGAATATGTAGCAGCATTCAAGAAAGCATACGGCAAAGATACCAAAGTCGATTTTGATACAATTACCAAAACCATTGGTATTTTTGAAAGAACGCTGGTAACACCTTCCCGCTTCGATGATTTCCTCAATGGAAAAACCGACGCACTCACAAAAGCAGAGAAAGAAGGGTTAAAAATCTTCATTGACCAGGGATGTACAGCTTGTCATAGCGGTATTGCACTGGGTGGAAGTATGCAGAAATTCCCGCTTGTCAAACCGTACAAATATGCCAATATCGGTGATTTTAAAGGTGACAAGAACGGTATGGTAAAAGTTCCGACACTCAGAAACATCACGGAAACTGCACCGTATTTCCATAATGGTGCAGTCTGGTCGCTGAAAGAAGCTGTACAGATCATGGGTGAAACACAACTTGGCAAAAAGATCTCTGATGCAGATGCTGAGAAGATCGTTACATTCTTCAAAGCACTCAAAGGACGTAAACCGGCCATCGAGTTTCCTCAGCTTCCGGCAGTAACTGCCACAACACCAAAGCCTGACTTGAACTGACAGGCTGACACTGCCTTTGCAGTGTCCGGAAACGTCTCTATGTATCTCCCGGTACAGGGTAGCCAAAATTTCTTCTTCCTATTTATGAAATTTCTCCCTCCCCCTCGGCTGCCCTGTCCGGGAGTTACATGGAGACCTTCCGTATCTCTCTGCATCTTCATTCCCTTTTATACACACTTTTGTTATGATATGGTTTTCATCATCACCCAAAGGTATCTCTATGCACATGCAATTTAGTGAAGAAGCACAGAAACACTACTTCTTTTCACAGCCTCACCAGCCCTTTTTTCTATTGGCTTTCGTCAATGCCATCGTAACAATGCTCATTTTCATGCTCTCGTTTAAAGGGGTCATGCATCTTGGCATCGCACCTTCTACATTCCATGCCTACAGCATGTTCTACCTTGTGTTTACCCCGGCATTTACTGCCTTTTTGTTTACAACTTTTCCCCGTTTCACAGCCACACCTGCCATACCCAAAACAACCTATATGCGGGTTTTCAGCCTCTTCTATCTCGGTGCGGTACTCTTCATACTTGGCAGCATTGTCTCTCCCCTGCTTTCGTATGCCGGAATGTTCCTGCTCTTTGCCGGGCACAGCATGGTGTTCCTGACACTGCGCAACATTTACAAAACGACTACAATGCCAGACACGCATGACGTTTTCTGGATTCTCACTGCCATGGGATGGGGGCTTTTGTCACATTTCATCTTTATTGTCGCTTCACTCTTTTACATGCCTCTCCTGGGGCTTTCCACAGAAATCGCTGTCTATCTCTACCTTTTTCTACTTACTTTTTCCGTTGCACAGCGTATGGTACCCTTCTTTTCACATGTGATGCATGAAAAGAATATGACACTCCTGCGCAATGTCTTTGTACTGCTTTTTCTGCATGTCATTCTTGAAGGTATCTACACCGACAGTTCCTTTATTGTCGACCTGCTCCTGGCCTACATCATCGGCAAAGAGATACTCTCATGGAACCTACCCTTCCCCAATCCAAATCCATTGCTGTGGATCCTGCATCTGGCACTTTACTGGGTACCGGTTGCCTTTCTCTTCGGTGCCATGGCGAACTTCACAAAACTGCTTACCGGTACCAACTTCCTGCAGTTGGACATTCATGTACTGATGCTCGGCTTTGTCTTTACCATACTCATCGGCTTCGGTACCCGTGTCACCATCGGGCATTCAGGCAATATGATGCACGCAGGCATGTGGGAAAAAGTACTTTTTAACTGGACACAGGTTGTCGTGGTCTTACGCCTCTTTGTCTCTGTAGCTGCCGCTTTCGGATGGAACTTTATGATTCTCTTTGACATCTCTGCAACCGCATGGATGCTCATGTTCATCCTCTGGGGTGTCCGCTTTTTTGCCGTCCTCATCAATGGAAAAAAATTACAGCTGTAGTCACACGGCTGTTATTAATGTTTTACACTCCTCCTATGGTATAATCCCTACTATGAAACGATTACTCTATACCCTCATATTTGGTGGCCTGCTCTTTGCCGCCACCCCCGAACAGGTAGACCGCTACCTCAGTGTCTCCAATGCGGATGAACAGCTGCTAGAACTCGAATCGCAGTTTAGTCAAATGCAGGAAAACATCAACCGTATCAGTACAGAAGATGACCCGGAAAGCTATGATATGCAGATGCTTCCCATCCGCTTCAAAGCATACCTGCAAAAGCATATCAGCGAAGATGAGATGGAGCAGATTTTAAAACTCTATAAAAATGTCATTCTGCTGCAGTTTGTCTCGGCAACTGCAGATGAAATGCCGGATGCAAAAACAGTAGAGGCCTATGTTAAAACCCTGAAATCGGATCCGGAGTCGGGTACGCGTATTGACCTTGTCAAAAAGATCACCTCGCAAATGTATGACAAATCCTCTATGGCACTGATGTTCGACAAGCTTATTAAACCGTTGATGCTCAACGCTCCCGGGGGAGACAGACTTGACCCAAAAGTTTTGGAAAAGAGCCGCGATATCTATCTTAAACGTATGGTAAAAGAGACGCAGGATGAAGTGCTGTATGCCACAAGGGACTTTACAATGGATGAGCTTGAGAAACTTGAAAAAATCTCACATGACCCTGCCGTTTCCATAGAGACCAAAGCCGTTTTCGGCGCGACTGCCTATGCGCTTGAAGCCTTTTTTCTTTCGCTTTCAAAACGCTATGACATTTCCAAACACCAGTCTAGCCAAAAGCCGGCACAGTGAAACCGCTCTACATCACAGACCTCGACCACACCTTCCTCCGCTCTGACCTGAGTTTGAGCCCATTCAGCATCGAAGCGTGGAACACAAAGGCACAAAGTGCGCTCATGGGAATTGCCACAGCGCGCAGTTTCACCAAGTCAAAAGAGATGCTTTCACAGCTGCACATCAATGCACCCATGATCCTGCTTGACGGGGCGATCATCGTTACCCCTGAGCAAGAACTCATTGACCTTAAAACCCTTGACAAAGAGATAGGCGATGCCATTGTGCAGCTTGGACTCGAATATGACATAGACCCCTTCATTATTGGACTTAAGGGTGACAATCTCAATGAATCCTTCCTCTACCCGCGTAAACTCAACGACTATCAAAAAGAGGTACTCAAAGGATACAAAGATGACCCGCGGATGCAGTTCAATCCGAACAATCAGACAATGGAACAAAACCTCAAGATCGTCTATTTTGGCTATGAGGAGCAACTGCGTCCGCTCTATAAAGCGCTTGTCGCTGCTTTTGGTGACAGCATAGAAGCGAAACTCTCACCTGAAAAGTACGGTGGAGGATGGTTTTTGACCCTGCTGCACCCGGAAGGTGACAAAGCACATGCACTCAAAAAAGTAATGGAGTATCTGGGAAGAGCACCTTCGGAAGTTACAGTATTTGGTGATTCAGTAAATGATGTGGGGATGTTCAAGCTTGCAGGCACTTCTGTTGCCGTGGCAAATGCGCTTGAAGAGGTAAAAGCCGTCGCCGATGTGGTACTGCCGCATACCAACGACGAGGATGCAGTGGCGCACTATCTTCGACAAAAGAGATGAATACACTTCTGGCAACCCATTATGAAATGACGCTGGACATCTTGGCATTTTTGCCACTGTTATTCATTATGCTGACCTATCTCTGTGTACAAAAACTTGGATGGATATATCGCTATATGGTGATGGTACTGCTTGGTTGGGGATTGCTCTTTGCGGACGTTTTGCTTATACAGCATCTTGCCGCAACATATGCGCCATCAGCCAGGCTGAGAGAACATGCGGCTTCCGAAGATGGTGCTTCTACTGTATTTTTCTATCTTTTTGGATGGGTCATCCCGCTTGCGATAACACTCACGCTGGATATGATCAGACGGTTGTGGAGGTTTTTTAGAAAGTAGCAATCGCTACTTTACAGGATGCGCACACCCAATAAGGCCTTTTTGCGCCAGCTCTTTATGAATGTTCGGGTTCCCCTCTTTGATCGCTTTGGCGATCTTAGCCTGGGCACCCTGAGCATCCCACAATACATCTCCCTGCCTACAGTCGCTTACACCGGACTTTTTGTAGAACTCAATCTCTTTTTTTGTCGCCAGATGCGGTGACGGTTTCGCTCCTTCAGGAATGTTGAACTTCTTTCCGTCGATCGTCTGTACCGATGTTACCGCCGGGTCGAACTTCGATTCTGCCTGTGCACACCCTGCCATTAAAAGTGCCGCTGCCGCGATTGCTGTAACTGTTTTCATCTCTATTCTCCTCAATCTATTTTAGATATTATAGTCTTTCCCGGTTAAACTTTGCCTTCAATTCAATAGCGGTTAAAAAGCGCACTGTTGAGCGCTTCGAGTCTCTCCGGCGTACCAATGTCGTACCATTCCCCATCATACAATTCTGCCGTAACCATGCCCTTTTTCATAGCTTCCCGAAGCAGCGGTGCCAGTGCGCTTTTACCGTAGGCAACCCCTTTAAAGAGTTTTGGCGAATAGTACCCTATCCCAGAAAAAGTATACGCTGGTCTGTCTACTGCTTTGCCGTTTTCTATTGCGAAGTCACCTTTAGGGTTGTGTTCCGGGTTTGCCACCAGAACAAGATGTGCCAAAATTCCCTCATTAAGTTTCAGTGATGCATCGAAGTCGTAGTCTGTCCAGACATCTCCGTTGACAACAAGAAAAGGGTCAGAGTCTTTCAAATGCGGTAAAGCTTTTACAATCCCGCCGGCACTTTCAAGTCCCCCTTCTTCCTGTTCGTCCGAATAGATAATCTTCAGCCCCCACACTGATCCGTCACCAAGCGCCTCGGGGATCATGTAGCCAAGGTGCGCAATGTTAATGACCACTTCTTTAAAACCATAGTACGCCAGCTTCTTTAGATGCCACACGATCAGCGGTATGCCGCCTACTTTCAAAAGCGGTTTTGGCGTATAGTCGGTCAGAGGCCGCATCCTGCTACCAAGACCAGCGGCAAGGATCATCGCTTTCATTTCGTTGCCTTCTCAAGCCACTTGGCAAATACCTCTGTCTCTTCATACTTTTTAGCACTTTCAAGCACATACTTCAACGTCAACGGAATGTCGTTAAGATACCCTGCTTTTCCGTCACGCAGTGCAAGGCGGGCGAAGATACCAAGGATTTTGATGTGCCGCTGTAGTCCCATAAAATCGAACCACTTTATAAAGGTTGTATCATCCACATTGACACCGCTGATATCTCTGAAATAGAGAGCCAGACGTGTTACTTCCTCTTGTGGCAGCTCCACATAGGCATCTTTGAGCAAAGAAACAAGATCATAGGTAAGCGCTCCTGCCCTTGCGTCCTGAAAATCGATGACGACAATGTCATCCTTACAGTCAAACATCAGGTTACGCGAATGGTAGTCACGATGCACAAAGAGACCCTGGGGCTGTTCCAGTACCACATCCGCTATGCTTTCAAGTGTCCTTTCAATAAGTGCTTTGTCATCTTTTGAGAGTGTCATGCCAAGATGCTTCTGAAGATACCACTCCTCCATCAATCCCATCTCAAAGAGCAGGAATTCTCTGTCGTAGAGCGGCAGGCCGGAAGTATCAGCCTGCTGCATCTTTACGATCGTCTCTATCGCTTTGGGGTAGTAGTGTGTCCCTTCTGTCTGTATGATATCGTAAAAATGCCGACTGCCAAGATCTTCCATAAAGACAAACCCCTGTTTCAGATCGAAAGCATTGATCTTCGGGGTACGTACCCCCGTTTCGTAGAGGCGGTGGGCAATATCGACAAAAGGTTTGACCGACTCCGGCTGGGCGGAAGCATCCATCACAATACCGCTGTGGAGAGGATCTTCAATGCGGTAGTACTTACGTAAACTCGCATCACCGGCAAGCGGCTTCAACTCAGCGTCGATACCATACCCCTCCAGCCACGCTTTAAGCGCTCCATTCTCATTCATCTGTAGACTCCTCCGAGTATCGTATTATCCTGGGCTCCCGTCACATCTTTAAGTCCGACGGGCTCATTGTGTATCCGCTTGTAAGCCAGCCATGCCATCATCATCGCTTCAAGGTTATCCGCCTGTTCCATCACCCCTGCCTGCACATTGGGCATCAGCATGGTGATACGTTCAACCAGAAATCTGTTTCGCGCTCCACCGCCGCACAGCAGAAGCATATCAGGATTGAATTTGAGCACTTCGTTGGAGATGGTAAGCGCTGTCAGCTCCAGCAGGGTACGCTGAACGTCAACAGGTTTGAATGAGGAATGAGGAATGAGGAATGAGGAATTATTGTTTGCATTGCTGTGCAATGCTTCTGTTTTTGATTTTTTCTTCTGAGCACTAAGCGCTAAACGCTGAACACTCTCTAACCATGCTTCGTTGAACTTCTCACGACCCGTACTTTTGGGGTATGGCTTGGCAAAATACGCATCTGCCATCATCGCTTCAAGCAGAGTGTAATCAACACTTCCCTCTCTTGCCCAGTTGCCATCTTCATCGTACGGAAAGCCTTTGTGTTTCGCTATCCAAAGATCCATCAGCATATTGCCAGGTCCCGTATCGTAACCAATAAGCCTTTCACCCAGTACAGTGATGTTGGCAATACCCCCGATATTCACAACACATACACCTTTTGTCTGTTCTCCAAGCAAAAACTTGTGAAAGGCGGGTGCAAACGGGGCTCCGCTGCCACCGAAGGCCATATCTTTGCGTCTGAAGTCAGCTACAACAGGTATGCCTGTCTGCGCGGCAATGATATTCGGGTCTCCAAACTGCATAGAAAAGGGAGTCTCTCCAGCAGGTTCATGCCAGAGTGTCTGTCCGTGTGAGCCTATGGCTTCAATATTCTCTGCATCCATACCGCTCTTTTCAAGAAGTGCCTTGACCGCATCGGCAAAAAGTATGCCAAGCAGATGGTCGAGCGTGCCTATTTCCTGCAATGTCGTTTGTGCGTCAATGGCTGTAAGCACACGCGCTTTAAGTGTTTCAGGAAAAGAATGCGTATGGCTTTGCAGCACTTCGCAGTGCTCTGCATCGACACGACACAGCACGGCATCGACACCGTCCAGCGACGTTCCAGACATAAGACCAATATAGTATTGTTTTTTCATAAGAGCCATTATAGCCTAAAGCCCCTTGCCGCTGTTTGGAATGATATGCTATGATACGCAATATTTTTAAACCATCAGGGGCAAACAGATGATAAACATGATGATCGGCTTTTTCAAGGACTATTTCAAATACAAAGAGGCAGCCAAAAAACAGCAGAAGTGGATGGAAAAATTCTGTGAACAAAAGGGTTATGCTATCAATCCGAGCTGGATGATGGCAACCAACCTCAAAAGCAACCTTTGTGAAATGGAAGCGACTTTCGGAAAGCGTTACTGCCCCTGTTTCGAACCCTCAGGGGACAAAGCACTTGACAGGAAAATGATGTGTCCGTGCGAATACATTGAAGATGAGATTGCAGAGTACGGCACCTGCCACTGTGCGCTCTTTGGCCCGGCAGACCTGAGCAAAGAGCAATGGAAAGCCTCTTCAAAACGTCTAATGGAAGAGTATCAGGTTCCCAAAAACCTTAAAAACGGTGTACTTGACACACGCGGTATGCCCCTTGACCCGCGCCGAGGCCTTCCGGTTCCGGATATGATGCACCAGGTCAAAGCGGTACTTAACGGCTACAAAGGCGACACGCTTACTGTCATTGTAGAGCGCGAACAGGAAGCCTTGAACCTTGAAAAGATCGCTGCATACCGCGGCCATGATTGCACATGGGAACAAAAGGATGATCACATCGAAGCGCAGCTTGTTCTGAAGCCTTAGCGCTTTCAGACCATGCATCGGCACTCTTTTATGTAGTATAGCTGTACAACGCCACAATTACCCCACAGTTTCCCCACAAATCTTCCACAAAAACTTTTTACAATAGCCCTATCATATATAAAGGATTGATGATGAAACTGACATACAAATATCTATTGGCCGTACTGGTACTGCTTTTCTCTTTTCAGACCCTTCAGGCACAAAGCAATCATGAAACAATTGAAAAGGTTGACATCAGCAAACTTGACCGCTACTACACTTCACACCATGCACAAAAACGTACATTTAAAACAAAGCAGGCATTTAAACGCATACAGACACATCATACGAAAGTGCCACAAAAACGGCATATGGCATCTGCACCGGTTCAGGTTCATCCTAACCGCTACCGTCCTCAGAGCCGATGGTACAATGCGCGCTATTATAATGGTGAAAATTACCATGGCAACTACATTCCAAAACGTCAGTTCGAAAGAGCCCATCGCTATAGCAGACGGGGCTGGATACTCGCCTACCGCTATGACAGAGCAGGTTTTTTTGACCGTGACGGGTTTTACTACGGTTATTTCAACCGTTACGGCTACTTTTTTGAAGGCGTGTTTTACCGCTATGACTACAGCTATACTTACCGAGACCGTATACGCGGCAGAGGACTTTTTGACCGCTACTACTACCGCCCTGCCGCATGGCGGGAGTATGGGTTTTGCAGGTAATGCGTTAGTTACGCCTTGACCTTTCTGTCTGGTGCGTATTTACGTACCCTACATCTTTTCCCGCCAGCATCACACCAAACGCCACCGCTGTACCCGCCACGATCTGCCACGCGAACCCCAGTTTGAAATTAAACACGGCACCAAGCATATAGGGTTGCAGCAGCAACACAGTCAGGAAACCGCCAAGGAGAGCAAGGGGTACGGTCATACGGTTTCCGCGGTTGGTAAAGAGTGCGGCACCGTAAACACCAAGCAGTCCGGTATAGGCAAAAGCCATGACACCAAGCGCGAAGCTCAGAAGCGGCAGGTCGGTATAACGCTGCCAGTAGTAACTGAGCATCGCCATTACACTTAATGCTACAGCAAAAAGAAGCACTGCCAAACGCCCCGCTTTGACATAGTGTGCTTCCGATGCTTTCACATATTTTTCTCTCCATGGACGGTAGAGGTCTTCTACAGCCACCGAAGCCATGGCACCCAGTACCGAGTTGGAGCTGCTGAGTGCTGCAGCTACAGCGCCAACCGTTACCAGTCCGCGCATACCTTCGGGCATTTCATGGAGGATGTAATACATAAAGATGGTAATTTTCTCCCCGTCAAACTTCTGTACCACACCTTTACCCATACCCGAAAACTCAGGATGGTGGTAAAAAAGGTAAAGTAATAAACCAATACATAGAAAAAGCATCGCAACCGGTATGGTCATGTAAATACTCAGCATCAGCGACTTTTGCGCCTCTTTGGTATTTTTACAGGTAAGCGCACGCTGGGTCATATCCTGGTCGAGTCCGTAGGCGGCAATGTTGAGCAGCAGCCAGCCACCAAGCAGCGCCCAAATGCTGAAACCCCCAGTCAGCGAAGTGTCTATCAGCCGCAGCTTGCCGTCCGCTTCAAGGGTACTGACCACAGTGGCAAAGTCAGTATTGAGCGAAATATACAGGTATATAAGGACTGCCACTCCGGCACCGATGTAGGTAACGGCCTGGATGATGTCAGAGAAGATAATCGACTTCACACCGCCAAAATAGGCATACGCCAGCGCACCGCCCATCAAAATGACAATCGAGAGCGCCACATGCATGGCTGCAATATCCAGAAAGAGGATCATCGAGATGGCAAGTGCACCGATGTAAAGGCGTGCACCGCTGGCAAAAAGCCGTCCGACAAGAAACATCACACCCGCCTGTTTTTTTGCGGCACTTCCATAGCGCTTTTCAAGAAGTTCATAGACCGTAACCGCATTGATGGCATAAAAACGGGGAATAAGCACTTTGGCGACAAACCATACGGCAAGAAATGCCGAAGCATAAAACCCAAGAAAGGTCAGGTCTTTTGAGTAGCTGTACTCCGGCCCGCCCAAAAAGGTGGCTGCCGACTGCGAAGTTGCCAGTACCGACATCGCTGCAGCAAACATAGGGACACTGTTGCCCCCGACAAAGTAGTCACGCGAGTTTTCGATTTTGATGCGGGAAAAAATGACGCTTGTAAGTGCCAGTACCAAAAAATAGGCACCAAAGACCATCCAGTCGAGCACAGAAAAAGCCGAATGCATATTACTGTTCCTTCATTTTTAAAATATCGACACACCCGTCTTGGTCGTGAACTTCTCCAGTGCCAGTGTGCCTGCATGTGAGTTGCCGTATCTGTTGAGTGCCGGTGACCAGACAGCGATGGACATCTTTCCTGGTACCACTGCCGCTATGCCGCCGCCTACGCCGCTTTTTGCCGGAAGCCCCACATGAAAGGCGAACTCGCCGCTGGCATCGTAATGTCCGCAGGTAAGCATCACCGCATTGATACGTTTGGTTTTTGAAGAAGTAATGAACTCTCTTCCGGTAATCGGGTCTTTCCCTGCAAACGCCAAAAAGAGAAATGCCCGTGAAAGTTCTTCGGTACTCATGGTAATGGAGCAGTGCTTGAAGTAGGTCATGACCGTATTGGTCACATCGTTTTCGAAGTTTCCGAAACTCTTCATCAAGTGCGCAAGTGACAGGTTTCGGTCACCGTGTTCCATTTCGGAGTTGGCTACTTCCTGGTCAAATGAAAGCGCAGCATTGCCGGAAAGCTCCCGCACGAAGTGCATAATCACCTCAAGCGTTTTATACTGATCTTTGTAGTGGGTGACCAGCGAATCGGTTATGGCAATCGCACCGGCATTGATGAACGGATTTCTGGGGATGCCGTTTTCATACTCCAGCTGTACCAATGAGTTGAATGGGTTTCCGGAGGGCTCCACACCTACCCTTTTGTAGAGTTCGGTCGAGTAGATATCAAGTGCAAGGGTAAAAGTAAAAACTTTTGAAATGGACTGGATGGAGAACTGTTTTTTTGCATCACCAACTGAAAAGACCGAACCGTCTTCCAATGTAAGTGTCATGGCAAACTGTTCCTGCTCAACCTTTGCAAGTGCTGGAATATAGTCGGCTACCTTCCCGCGTTTTAGCTCTGGCTGTATCTCTTCGTAAATCTCTTCAAGTATTGCCTGGTAATCCATCACCCTCTCCTACAAAAATAAAGCTTTTCGCCAGAAAAGCATACCAAAACTATTCACTATTTCGGCGGCTCTTTGAGCCCCAGCCACTTCACACCTGAACGTACCTCTTTCATGAATTTCACACCCGGATCGTACTTCTTCGTACGGTACCCTTTGTCTTTTTCCAGCCACAACGGTGTTTTCTCCATCCTTCTGTATTCGTGATGGCCAATGAGGTATTGGATGGTGGGGTATTTTCGTTTCAGGTACTTTACGAGTGCGATGTTCGCTTGTACCTGAGCAGGCGTAAGATCGTTGGCATTCTTAGCAACATTTTCGACACCGATAGCATTGTAGTTAAGCCCAATGACATGGCGTGCCATATGGTTGTCGGGCATCAGGCGGTACACTGTACCGTCTCTGTCTACAAGATAGTGTGCCGAGACATTGAGAGCAGATGCTTTGGCAATGTCTTTGCGGCCTCTGAGCATCTGCGGCTTGAGGGCATTAAAGGAATCTTTGAGTGACCCGATCGCAGTGTAGTGCAGCACGATCACTTTTGGGGTTATGGTAATGTCATGAACATCTTTGCCATAGTGCTGTTTAATGTAGGCTTTTGTCAAGGCTACACGTTTAGGGCCAAAGTCGATAGGTTTATCAACAATTTTTAGTTTTTTAGAAGCCGGAGGCGGTGCAATGGGTTGTGTTTGACACCGGGTTGGCTCAGTTTGTGTTGCACAGGCAGTCAGTGTCAAAGCAAAGGAGGCAAGCAGAAGCAGTCGTTTCATCTATTTTCCTTGGTATGTGTCGGTGTAGACTCTGAGGCTCTGGCGCTGACCAGCATAAAGGCTACGATCAGCGGAGGCAGTCCGATGGAGAGCAGATAGGACGGCAGGTGCAGCAGTCCATGGCGGTTGAGGTAGAGAAAGCCCAAAATAAGCAACACATAGGCACCGATCCGATAGAGTGAAAGTGCGCCTTTTGTATCACGCAATACTTCAAAGAGAGTACGGCGGTTTGCCTTGAGGCGTTTTTTCTCCTCTTTGATGGCAGTTCTCATATCTTCAACTGGTTCTTCGATATTCTCATCAGAATAGAGATCGTGTGGGTCTTCGAGTTTGTCAATGACATCTCTGTCGATGTCAGTTGTGATGACTTCATGTTCCACCCGTGCATCGACCATACGTTTGTAACTCTTCATAGAGCCGAGCATCACCATCGAAGCGGAGAGGAAACCTATCTGTGTATTGAGCAACACTTTCTCATCAAAAAAAAGCGCACTTGCAAGCAGTAAAAGTCCGTCAACACCGATGAGTGCGCCGACAATCTTTCTGTCAGTAACGTTCATCGTCATCCTCTTCATCGGCATCGATCTCTCTTTGGTGACGGTAGCGCGGATCACGTGCAAGCTCATCGAGAGAGGCTTTCTGTTTACGGTAGGCGATATAGACATTGTTTACTGCTGCTCCAATGCCTATGACGACACCAAGCCAGAGTGTCCAACCGACACCTGTCAGTTTTTTTAGCCCCAGACCGACACCCACACCGATCAATACTGCCACAACCATTGAAATGCCAAGGCTCAATCCGTCAGCGGCATCGACAATTTTTTTGAATTTGGGTTCTTCTTTTTTTTTCGGCAAAGTTATTCCTTCTTCATGCTTTCAATTACAAGTATATAAGTATATCCAAAAGAGTTGAACTCCAAAGAAGCCAAACAATATATGTATATGGGAAAAAAGTGAGGGAATATCGCTATTTCAATAGCATCCCGCAACAGCGTTTGTATTTCTTGCCGCTGCCGCAAATACATACCTCATTACGCGGAAAGTTCACTTTGTCTTCGTAAATTTCTCCGTCAACATACTTCCACATATCGTTAATCTTTTTGAACACTGACTTTTCGTGATGGACGTGCTGCACGCCGTTGTAAATGTAGTAAGCTTTGAATTCGACAGTATCATCTGTATGGTCAATAATCTCCAGATGCTGCCAGTGGCTGTTGTCGGCCCAGTCCTGGATGAACTTGAGCTCTTCATCGCTCCAGGTATGGTCATGTGTGGTTGCCTGAAGGTAGTTGACATCTCCCAGGCAGTAAGCGCTGTAGCGGGAACGCATCAGTGCCAGGGCAGTTGGGACAACATCAATCACGCGCAGTATCGGCTCACAGCACTCTGAAAAGGGTTTGCCGCTTTTGCAGTAACAGGGCTGTTCCATCTTAAGCGGTAATCTCTTTGAGTGTTTCGTAGGCAGCCTTGATGCTCTCTTCTATCATTACGTCGGTTGTGGCTGTCGAAATGAATCCGGTCTCAAACGATGAACAGGCAAGGTAGACACCACGGTCGAGCATCCCTTTATGGAATTTGGCAAAGAGCTTTTGGTCATTCTCCAGCGCATCAGCAAAGTTTTTTACCGGCTTGTCAGAAAAAAAGAAACCGAACATACTGCCCCGTACATCGGTCACCATCGGTACTTTCACCGCTTCGGCAGCTTTTTTAAAGCCCTCCATAAGTGTTTTGGCTCTGTTTGCAAGTTCAACATAGAGTGAGGGATTGCTTTTGAGTTTTCGCAGGCTCGTGAGTCCGGCTGCCATGGCTACCGGGTTTCCGCTGAGTGTTCCCGCCTGATAGACCGGCCCTTCAGGAGAGAGGTGCGCCATGATCTCCTTGGCACCCCCAAATGCACCCACAGGCATACCCCCGCCGATCACCTTCCCAAGTGTGACCATGTCAGGCATAACCTTCGTAATCCCCTGCGCGCCTTTGAGTGATGCTCTAAATCCGCTCATGACCTCATCGAAGATAAGCAGTGTGCCATGCTCGTTACAAACGGCGCGAAGTTCTTGTAAAAATTGCTCTTCGGCAGGTACAAGCCCCATATTTCCTGCAATCGGCTCTATGATGACACAGGCAATCCCCTCTTTGGAATCTGCAAAACACTGCTTGACACTCTCGATGTCATTGTAAGTTGCCAGCAGTGTGTGTTTTGTCAAGTCTGCCGGTACACCGGGGCTGCTTGGGTTTCCGAATGTCGCCGCTCCTGAACCTGCCTGTACCAGCAGGGAGTCACTGTGCCCGTGGTAGCAGCCGGTAAATTTGACAATGTCATCACGTCCGGTAAAACCGCGTGCCAGTCTAATGGCACTCATCACCGCTTCAGTTCCCGAACTGACAAAACGCACTTTGTCAATGCTTTCAAAGAGGTCAACGATCTCTTCGGCAAGCTCTGTTTCGACTGTTGTAGGCGCACCGAAACTCAAGCCTTTTTTCACTGCATCGATCACTGCCGTTTCAATATCGCTGTCACAGTGTCCGAAGATTAGCGGTCCCCAGCTCTGTACATAGTCAATATAACGATTCCCGTCAATATCGTAAAGGTATCCGCCCTCGCCTCTTTCAATGAAGGGAGGTGTTCCTTCTACGCCGCTGAATGCTCTTACCGGAGAGTCCACGCCTCCGGGAATAACTTTATATGCCTCTTCAAATGCTGCGATGCTTTTGTCGTATGCCATGCATTAATCCTTGTTAAGTATAATATCGCAGATTATACAACAGAGGGACTAAAAGGTGAGGGATAAACGAACGCTCAAAGGTTTTATACTCTCGTTCCTCCTTCATCTGCTCATTTTTGCACTCTTTTTCTTCTCTTTTGAAAAGATGAAGTTCACCCCTCCCCCGCCGCAGAGTGAGAAAAAGATCACCCTCAACCTTTCCCAGTTCACACCGCCCGCCCCCAAACCGACACCAAAACCCAAACAGAAACCACCTGTCGTACCGCCAAAACCGAAAGTACAGCCAAAGCCGGAGCCAAAACCTGAAAAACCGGTTATCGAAACGAAACCGCCTGTGCCTGTGGCCAAAAAGAAGCATGTTGAAAAGAAAAAGGGCTTTGAAGTTGCCAAGATATCAAAAGAAGAGAACAATGCTACGAAGGTTGTAAAGCAGGAGAGTAAAAAAGTAAAACCGAAAAAGAAGATAGCTAAAAAGAAAAAGCCTGTAAAGAAAAAGGTGGCCAGGAGGAAACCTCTTCCAACAACCTTCCATCTTCCCAAAAAACATACCAAAGACAAACTTGCCAATGCACTCCTTGGCGGAAAACGAAGCGCACACCGTCGCCCTGCCCGAAGAGCTTCGGCACCAAGCGGCCGTACCAGCAGGATGATCAACCAGCTCTACGGCCGGGAATTCTACAGCTTTACCAAGACCCAGCAGAAGTTCATCAAAAACCATCTTGACGAGATTTACCGCATTACGCAAAACACGCTTGTCATCAACGGATACCCCGATGTTGCGGTACGCACAGGCCAACAGGGCACCAATGTGGTCTCGTTCTACCTGCACCCCAACGGCGCCATCACCAACCTGCACCTGGTACGCCCCATAGGCTATGAAGCACTCGACAAAAATACCATTTCAGTCATTCAGATCGCATACAAAGACTATCCGCGTCCAAAGACCAAGACGAAAATTGTGTTTTATGTGAATTATCGGCTTTATTGATTGTATTTCAAAATAATTTCTTGAAGTACTTCATTTTTAATAGGCTTCAACAAAATATCTGTAGCCCCTGCTTTTTTAATCTTGTTGACCGCTTCCTCTTCAGATACACCTGTCAAACTGTAGATATAGCACAGTTTTGATAAAATAGTATACTTTAAATCATACAAACCAATCGTGCTTCAAGGATGGCAAATGACAAAACTATTAAAAAAAGTCTTTCTTGCCGTTTTTACAGGTGTTTTCATTATCGGGGGCGGATATCTCTATTTACAAACAGATCCAACGCTAAGCAACTACCAACTATGTGAACTTTTGCACGGTTATTTAAAACTGGCATGGCAACTGGGATTGGTCATTGTGGGAATGTTTAGTATTTATGCGAAAGTACGACCTTTTGCACTGACCGTAGCACTGCTTTACGGTGCTTATGTGTGGTGTGACCGTCCTCTTGACAAAACGGTCTGGATCAAAAACTTCTCTGATCAAAACCGCGGTATCACAATTAACGATAAAAATTACACTTTTTCACCCGGTATGGAAAAACCGTTTAGGTTTTTGACCGGTACAGTATCAATCGACAAAAAAGAGATCAAAGAACGAGGCACCTATGTTGTCAACCTTGCTTATCCCGAGAAATACCTCCAATACGGACCGATTCACAATATTGCACGACAAGGTACACTCTATGAAGCATCGCCACTCAAGCTTTCAAAACAAAAAGTAACAAAAATCGATCCCGAACCCGATGCTACGATTAGCAATATCGCATCTGTACCTGTCAGTCCACGGTGCTATTATATTGAAGCGGTAGATGCATTTAATGCAAAGTATAGTGAAGTAGCACAAATTTATAAAAAAGGATGCGACCAAAACGATAGTGCCTTCTGTTTCAGCCTTGCTCTTAGCTATGAAACGGGAAAGGGTGTACCGCAAAGCTACACCAAAGCCAATGCCCTTTACAAAACCGCATGCGAAAGAGGGTATGCCGAGGCGTGCCACAACTTGGCTGTCAATTATGACCATGGCACAGGGGTATCACAAGATCGCAGACGAGCCATTGCACTTTATAAACAGGCTTGCCAAAACGGTATTGCCGTTGCCTGTTTCAACATAGGCAACGCCTATGGCTACGGTTTGGGAATGGATGTAAACATGACGGCGGCGGCAGTCTATTATCAGCAAGCCTGTGAACTCGGTGATGGAGACGGATGTTACAAAGCCGGCAATTTCTATACATACGGTAACGGTGTCGATGAGAATTCAACTTTGGCAAAACGCTACTTTAAAAAAGCGTGTATCTCAGGAAATCTCAAAGCATGTTCACTCGAGAAAAATCTTGCAAAGAGCGATGCTCCTGTAACGGAAGAGCTTAAAGATGAGATATTGAAACAGATCCGTCATAGCAAAGACCCGGGTACTTCATTTTGGCAGCGGGCGCATTACTATATGGACGAGTAGAAAACGACCGCAGGCAGGGGTCAGATTAAGTGCCGGTTAATACAGATAAAAATTACGACGTTTCGCACCCTCGTTGCGCTATCGACTCTGTCAACAATCGATAAGTCTCGTTGAACCGGACATCACATTTATCATGATCAATCTCCAGTTTCTCTACACTACTTTGAATGTAAAGCAGTTTTGCCGCTCGCTTCATATTGCGATCCAGAATGAAACGTTTTTTAACCGTTTTACCCTCTACGGTTTGAAATGTTACATCCGCAACACTGCTTCTGACATAACCCGAATATCGTGTTTTTGTTTCGAAAGATGCGATCTCCTCATACAAAAACTCTTCCCCCTCTATGGCAAAGCCCTCTTCGCACACATATAAATCGAAAAGATTCGTTTTGTGCGGAATGAGACGTCTGAGTTTCTTGTAAGGCAGAACGACAGATATGAACGCTTTATATTCCGCATCGTCGAATATCACGTTTTCAAAAATATTTCGAATATTTTTGTTGTCACTTAGATACAAGGAAACTCTTTTAAGATCTCCACACACAAACAGTTTGAAAAAGAGTGTATTGTTTTTCAGAGGAAGTCTTTTTGTATCGAAAAGCAGCGTATCCGCTTCGATAGTAAATTCATAAACACGGGATTGTCGGCATAAATAAGCTCTGTGAGCGTAGAAAACCGCTGCAGCAAATAAAAAAAACGACGCAAAAAGAGTGATATAAGCTACAAAAAATCCAAAGTCATTGCTAAATCTGTATGCAACATATCCGGTGGTGATAGAACCGATGGCAAATACTACACTCTTTGCAACGTTTCGTCCGTTTGACTTTTGTGTGATTTTCATTGCAAAATATCCATTTGGATTTTTTTAGTGTTCAAATCGATCACAATACGATACATATCGCTCATGACAAAGACCAAGCTATCCTTGTCAACATAGGTTTGTGTCATTTTCCCCTGCCACTTTCTCGGATCGAAATCCAAAAGCTTGTTATGCTTTTTGGTAGCAGTATCGTAAAGATAAATAGCGTCTTTGTTAAGGTAGACAATCCCGTCTTTCCACCATCCAACAAGTGCTCCTTTCCATCGTGACACAATTTTGGGTTCGGATGCATATGCAACAAGGGCAATGTCTTTACCGTCTCCCAAAGCAATAGCACTTCCCTTAGTCTCGGCACGTGTGGCAAAAAAATCAAGCGTAAGCTCTTTTCTGGATTTGTCGAGAATCACAAGCAGGTTTTGTCTCTTTCTGGATACAACATAAAAGGGACTCTTTTTTACAAAACCTACCGCCATACAATCGTCTGGAAACCGCGACAAATCTTCGACTACCTTGGTTTTCTTTTTGAGGTCAGATGTTATCTCGACGGCGCTGTCGGTAGCGATGATGACAGCTTGATTGGAGCATGCGATATCTTTGACGGAGTTTTCGGGATATTTGACAAGAATGCGGTGAAGATTGTTATCTAACAACTCCAGACCGTACCCCTTCCCCGTTCCGTATATTGCCGTCATATTTTGGCATTTTTTCAGACCCCACGGATGCGTCATGCCGATAGAGGCTTTTTTGACAATTTTATGATTTTGAAGTTTGGCAATGTAGCGTTTTGTAAGAAGATAGGCGTCGGTATCGACTCGGACATAACCTATCGCCTTATCACGGGGCGCAATAAGAGAGGCTTCGTATTGTACCGAAAGATGTCCGTTTCGAAGCGAGAAGTCGATCAGTCCTAAATCCGGGTTATCTTCATCACCTTTTTGCACATAGACGGCAAGATGTCGGTCGTTTTGTTCGTAAAACCCCAGTGGTGTAATGTCTTTGTATGCGATATAGCCTTTAGGTGTGCTAAAGATCAGGCGAGGGTCGTAAACAACTGGCCAAAACCCTTTGGAAGTATAAAAGAGTGCGATCGGTGTCCCCTTGTTATTTTGTAGCGTTCCGACAAATTTCGGGGAGGTTTTCTTGACGAAATCTTGTTCGATCTTCTCTTTTTGGGGATCATAGGTATAAATGACGATATTGGATTCGAACGACTCTTTTTCTTGCGGCCATTGCCACATAATCAGGCGGTTGCCTTGCAAAATGTTCGCATAATATTTCGAACCCACGCTCACTAGCCAGAAATCGTCAGTCGATGTAAAAAATCCGTATCGGCGGTTGTTTCGGAAATAATCGTTCCAGGAGTGATAGGTGTGCCATGTTCGGTTTTCATCTAACCCCAACGGCAAAAAATTAACAGCGGTGTGCAGTACCTCTTTGGTATCGACATGAAGCAGCAAAGAGAAATATCGCGAGACAGCCAGTATGGCATTGTCGCTTTTTCGCATACGGACACCGGCATTTTCGCACATTTTTTTTGAACTATTCATTCTAACCTGCAAAGGAAAGCGTGCATAGGGATAGCGTAAGGTATCGATAATTGTCAAATTGCTATCAAACCACGTAAAGCGCGGACCCGGTTGGGCGGTGATCAATTGATCGCCGTGCCAGAGCAGATCGCTCACATCGTTTGCAAGATGGATACTTCGGCTGTGATAGGTCTTGAGATCTAAGAGATACAAATTTTGCTTGTGGTGGCAATAAAGAGCAAGATGCCGGCCGTTGAGAGCAGGTTTTGTACAGGTGCTGTCTTCGATAAAAAAACTTTTTTCAAGCCTCAAACCTTTGGATGTTTGCAAATATTCGTAGATGCGGTGTTGTCCGTAATCGTCGAAAGAGAGAAAAAGTCGGTTGCCTTCACGTACGATGTTTTCAATTTTTTCATCGGGCAGAAGGGAGCGTACCTTTTTTTGAACGAAAACGGGATTGACGGTAATTTTGGGCTGAACGATTTTTTTCTTTTGTGCCGATTCGGGATGAAAATAGCGATACGCCGTCTCTTGGGCGATTTGTTCCATCTCTTCTTGGCTAAGCGGCATAAAATCATCGAAAGAAGAACATAAAAGTTTTCCGACTATGAGAAGAAAAAGCGGCAATATATTCATATCGATGCACACTCCTTGGTTTGTATCTCTTTTAAAATCGTATCGAAGGCTTTGGCAAATTTTTTATTGCCCGTTACCTTCTCTATCTTTTCGCTGTTTACTCTCATGGAAACATAGATGAGTTTGGCATATAACGCTTCATTTGTATGTATAATATATGCTTTAACAACTGTACCGTTTTTTAAACCGACATAAAGGCGAACAATTTCCGTTTTTGCCGTCATATGGTGAAATACTTCTGTTTTCCAGTTTATACGTTTTACTTCATTGTAAAAAAGCGATCTTCCTTCAACCATAAACCCTCTTTTACATACAAAAAGCGTACCGCTTGTATCGGTTTCCCATAAAAATGTGTTAAATTTACTGTAAGGGACGATAAGACTCAAAAATGTTTTAAACTCCGAAGGATTGAAAATCATATCTTGAAATATCGTCTCTACGTCTTGGCTCTTTTCCATAAAGAGCGAAACGGCGCTATTTTCACCACAATCTTTCAATCTGAAAAAAAAATAAGCGTCTTGCAGAGGAAAGGTTTTGTCGTCGATACGGAAGTTGTCGTCGACGACGCTTATTTTATGGGTTGTTGCTTGTTTGCAGCTTTTTAGATCCAAAGCCAAAAACAAAATACGAACCGTCAAAAATCCGATAACTGCAATGGTAATCAGATTGAGACCGTATAGTGCATAAACCGTTACAATGACGGCAATATAAAGAGTGATTTTATAAAAAATCTTTTTCGTATCTTTTTTATCGATTGTGATAGAACGACTCATGCGCTTTTGCCCGTTTGTTCATTATGGATTTTTTCAATCTCTTTGCACAACATCCGTTCGTCGTTGGCATTGAAAGAGACGTAAAGGGTGGTGACAAACAACATCACGGCACCAAGCGGAAGAAACTTTTCATTGTATACGATCAGTCCTACCGTAATAAGATCCGATATCAATACGATATATCCTAAGTAGCTCTTTGGAGGACAAAGCAAACTAAAGTTTAAAGGTTCATCGCGATTAAAAAGCATTGAGGCGTAAAGGGCTTTGGCGTACTCCTGTGTACCGTCGACAAGCCTTTTGTCAATTTGCTCACTGTTTTTTAAAACAATATGTATATCCAAAAAATTTTGTCCGCTCATTTTGACCCATTGGGTATCGAACTTCTCGACCTCGTTATAGAAAATTTCTCGATTTTCAAAAGCGAAACCGCCTTCAAACAGTCTGATTTTGCCTACCTCCTCTTTTGACAAACACAGATCGCTTTTTCGGTAAGGCTTAATGAGTGTCAAAAAATTTGCCATCTCTTCAAGGTTCAATACTGCATGTTTGAAAATCTCTACAGTTGTACCATCTTTTTCCAACCATAAAGAGGTGCGAAACAGCTCATCGCTTTTTGTGTAGCTGACAGTAAGGTAGGCATTCTCAAGTGCATATGTCATATCATTTAAAAAGAGTTTCCCCTCTCTGATATCAAACAATAGATCTACAGCCTGTTTGTAGCGGTCATATTTGACAAGATATACGACCCCGAAAACAACAAGCACAATGGAAAGAATCTTGCCAAAGACCGTTAGGAAGTCTCCTGCTGCACCGTGGTATGTCATAAGATAGTAAAGTAAAAATACCCCGCTTACAACAGCGGCTATGCCACCGTAAAAATAGAGAGGTTTTTCTTTCGCTTCTATAAGCATTTTGCATCCTCTCTATATAAAACAACGCAATACATCATTACAACACTTTGTATCTGCTTTTATAGCTACAATTGACCGCTTTTTTGATAGCATTGTCTATATTGTCGGCATGTGTATGTCCGCATTGCGGCGTATAGAGTCTGCCGTCGGCAAAGTTGCCGTTAACCGATTGCCCATGTTTTACCCCGACTGTCATTATCGTATATCCGCCATTGTTCGGATAATAGAATATCTGACCGTCATAACTGCCGTTGTATTTTAGATTGTAAACATAGTTTCCGTTGCTTTTGTTATAGCCTTGATATTTGATTTGGATGCCTCCGGTATCATTACCGTTTGATTTAAATGCACCCGCAATCATCTTACGAAATTTTTGTGATGCTTTTGCCATATCGGTATTATATCTCTCTTGTAACTCTAATGCTTTTTTGTATTTACTGGCAGAAACATATGGTTTATAATATTTCAGTGCACCAATATGTTTTGCAACATCATTAGATAGACTCCAATTATGTTCAATATCTTCAATTTCGACATCGAATGCTTCACGGATACAGGATGGGCAAACTTTATAATAGGCTTTCATAGCATTTTTGTATCCACGAAGAGCAAGAGATCTTGAGAGATTTATCCTTCCATTCTTACCTTGATATTTCCGGGTGTTTAAGAGCTTTTTCATAATATGATTCGCCCAATGGATATAGCCGTATTTTTCCGTGAGTTCTAATGATTCCAACGGCGCAGGCCCCCACAAAGAAGCAAGCGTATTAATCAATTCTTTTCGATGGGATAGCAGATAGCTTTTATAATGTTTTAGTGTATAATCCGCCAGGACATAGGCACATTCTTTGTCTTTTGAAAAATAGGCAAATTCTATCGGCTCAAATTTTGTGCCTTTGGTTGGGGAGACGGTTTTGGCAAAAGGATTCGCTCCCTTACTCAATAGTTTTTTAACCTGGCTACATTCATGCTTTACCACAGCAAGATGTAAAGGGGTGATTCCATCCCATCTTCTAAAATCTTTCTCGTTACTTACGGGGTAATAATTCATATCGCTTGTAACATGTCCTCGCTCATTTACCTGTTTAACATTCACCCTAATACAGCCGGAAAATATAAATACAAACAGTATTAAAACCGGTAAAATTTTAGTATGTATTAAAATCATCCTCTTCTCCTTTGCATTAATCGCGATATTTGAAATAACAATTGTTCGTACAAGTATCAAAATCACTCGTACCGAATATCACGGCACCGTTTGTCTTTTTCAATCCTTCGCACATCGCACTGCAAAATCTTGACAATGCCGTCGATTTTTCAACCCGACTACAACTGCTGTATGCATATTGGCATCCCATGCGGCAGCTTTGTTTTGCCGAATTGCTAAAGAAACCGCTTGCATCGCTTTTGCCTTCGCAATGTTCCAGACAGATACGATTCATCTTGCTGCAATCGAGTGTAGTTCCCTGTGAACGTGTTCGATTTTTCTTTGCATAATATGTATTTTCCGCTGAACTAATAAGATTTTTCAACTGAGATATACTATTGAACTGTGTATTTGAAAAATAGTGTGACAGACCTTCGGAAATAGTTGCAGTACCCCTGTTAAAGTTACCGTGATGCATTGTTGTCTTTATCTTAACATACAATTTATCTGCCATTAAAAAAGTACTTCCTACCGTTTCGGAACAAGACAATGTACCATCTCCGTCGGGATATCCGTTTTCATCAATATTACCGTCCCAGCTGTTACATGGCATTCCTATAAGCGTGTTATATTTTCCCATTCGTTTTTGTAGTTTTTTCTTCAGCTTTTCTTGTTTTAATTGTTGTTTTTCGTTAAGAGTCAAATAGTCGTTTAAATTAAAATGCATGCCGTATCTTCCGTTGATTTCACGAATCAAAATTTTCATATTATGCAAATGGAAATGTTGTCGTGCCAATTGCAAAAAACGATCCACTTTCTGTTTGTCGTTAACGGTTTTTAGTATGGCAAATTCTACTTCTCCTTTTTCTATTTCATGTCCTGATATCACAGTAGGTTTCCATACAAAAAAGAATAACGGCAGTCGGTCTACCGAAGCCATAATGACATTATTTTGGCTTTTCATACCAAAATACCCACGCTTTAGAATAGCATGTTCTCCTACATCGATAGCAACTGGTTGTATACCAAAAATTAAATGATATTTTCCAGACTCTTCATATAAGGTAAACCCCATGTTGTTTCCTATTGTGTCTTTGTATAAAGAGACGAACAATGTACCAGGATTTTCTCTTGAATACATCAATTCCAATTCTTTGTAAGAAAGGTTTCCTGAATTGATCGTGACCTCTTGATGAAATATTACAAAGTCTGATTGAACAGATATATTGGCCACTTCATCATATTTAATACTACATCCAGGTAGATATAGTAAACCCATCATCAAAAAAATATAAATCTTGAATTTTTTCATCGACACATCCTTTCGCGTGTAATTAAACTCACTCTAATATAGCTTTGCACCTATATGCAAATCTTTTTTTCTTGCGAATATACTTTGCTCCGACCCTATGCTGATTTGACAAAACAGTGTGCCACCAGCAGTAAAACATTTTTTAATTACCCCAATATAATCTTGATTAAGTTTAAGCCCATCTATGAGATTAACTCCTTTCCAGGTTTTTTCGTTACCACCATTCATCTGTGTTGCCATGAGAGCCACCTCCATTTCATCTTTCTTTTTTCTAATGTAGGTTCCTCGTGGGATTATACATTTTCTATCAATTAGGTCTTTTTTATCTTGTGATACATCTATTTTATGTAGAACGTGAATCTGATCATTTTCATTAGGATTTTTAATAGATAAATACGCACTAAATGACCATCCACTTAATTCGCCATCCACTCTTTTTATTTTATACCATTTCCCTCTTTTTTCTAAAATCTCAACTTTTTCATGGCTATATAGTTTGCCGATTTGTTTACCGCGAGGCTTATTGCGCACCGCTAAAAAATTATCCCCCTTCGGATCCAACCCTACCACTGTAGCAATTTCCTTATTTTGGAACAGTGCCGGGTTTAAATGTTTATCTATATCCTTCTCTATATGTTTTAAATCGGAAATAACTTCGCTTACAGCTACCAGCTTTATAGAATCACATGCTTTTTTATTACCAAGAGAACATCCCTTCTTAAATAATTTTCGTGCTTCAATATCATTAGCATTTCGAATAAGCTTTTTAAGATGCAACCCTCCAAGATTTGCACATCCCATTGCATTTTTCAAATCGCATGCTTTCGTGTAATACTTTGCAGCATTCTCATATTCTTTTCTTTTTTCCAATATAAAACCTATACTGTTGCAAGCGGGGGCAATACCTCCATCACATGCTGTTGTGAAATACGTCAATGTTTTTTCAATATCTTTTGGCACGCCATCACCATGACGATAGTTAATACCTATACTATAGCACCCTAATACATATCCTGATTCACATGATTTTTTAAAGTATGTATTGGCTTTTTCATATTCACCTGCACGGTCATAAATTCTACCCAGCTCAAATAGTGTTCGGGCATTCTTCGGATTTTTGACAAGTTCCTTTTTGCAGACATCAAGAGCTTTGAATACTTTGATTTTATCGTATTCAATGCCTTTGAAATGTGGATCCATCGGTGAACCAGCTAATAGGTCGCATTGAGTTGTTTTTGTTTTGGAGGAAGGGCTTGTTTTTTGTTTTTTTACGTTATTGTCAGTATGTATATTTTTCTTTTCTTCTTTCAAGGTTTTCCATATCTCTTTTCCTTTAGAAATCAAATCTTTTTTACTATGATATATTTTATTTAATATTTCGAAATCTTCATCTAAATCATAATCTCTTTCAAGATAGAATTTATAATATTTTTTTGCATTTTTCAAATCTCCAAGAAGCATATAACTGTGTGCTATGTTACTGACATTTTCACTTATCGGTATATGATTTTTAATATCTGAAATGTTATAACGATAATTCCCACCAAGCAAATAGAACCAAGAAGCATAATCATATTTTTCTTTATTTTCATAGTATTTACCAGCTTCTGTACATACCTTTTTGAGGTTTTCAATATTAATATTATCTTTTTGTATCTCTTTTTGACATTTGTCAGCACTCTTTTTTGAAGGTGTTTTGTTTTTATTATCCATCATCCCTTCAATCATTTTAACAATAAGTACTGGCTTCTTTGTCATAAGAAGTTTTATTTTTTTTTCTGCTTTTTCTTTTCCATATTTTTCTATGAGCTTTTCTGCAAGCTTTTTGCTTGCTTCTCTGTATTTTTCCGTATCGAGATCATTTAATTTAAGAAAGGAGAGAATAAGTTCAAAAAGTTTTTGTTCATTACCATAAGTACCGTCTATAAGCTTTTGAACAATATTCTTAAGTTTTTTTGGTATATCCATTGCTAAAAATGAACCTATATAAGTTCCGTTTTGATCAAATAACATCTCATATGGTGTACTACCGGTCCATCTTGATCTTATTAGCATACTATATATGAATGCAAGTGCATCCTCGTAAGCAACTACAGGATACGAAACTTTATTTTTTGAAACCCATTTCGATACATCTTGTACTTTATTACTATTCCAGCTATTAATACCAATTATCTGCACATTTCCTTTAAACTTTTTTTCAATCTGTTTAAGATTATCTATTGCGAATTTAAACAAAGGGGAGTCATCGGAATAAACATTAAAGTCTATTATTATGATTTTTTTGGGATATTGTTTTACATATAATCCTTTTTGAGTATTTACAATCGTTATCTCTTTCCCATAAACATTTTTCATTTTATAAGATTTTTTAGCTATAAGAGGTATCGCTTTTCTTACAAAGTCGTTATCTTCCATTAGTGATTCATCCATATATTTAAAAGCGATATTATTATTTTGAATAGCAGCAAGAACGACATCTATGTCTTTTTTTAAAGAAGCATCAGCATATTCTAATACGTGACTATTTTCTTTAACAGCTGCCAGTACAAATTTTTTATCTTTTTTTAAAGAAGCATCAGCATATTCTAATGCAAAAGGATTACTTTTAATAGCCGTGAGAACAACATCTTTGTCTTTTTTTAAAGAAGCATCAGCATATTGTAACATATTACCTTTTTCTTTAACAGCAGTAAGAACAACATCTTTGTCTTTTTTTAAAGAAGCATCAGCATATTCTAATACGTGACTATTTTCTTTAACAGCTGCCAGTACAAATTTTTTATCTTTTTTTAAAGAAGCATTGGCATATTCTAGATTATGGCCACTTATAGACACGGCTGCTAATACAAAATTTTTATTTTTTTTATGTGCATCATCTATAATAGATAATAGAGGATGATGACCACTAGCAATCATTAGAACATCTTTGTCTTGTTTTAAAGTATCGTCAACATATTTAATAGCATGGTTATCTTTCTCTACAGCTAACATTACAATATTTTTATTTTTTTTAAGAGTATCATCAGCATACTGCAATGCATAAGGATTATGTTTAATAGCCGTGAGAACAACATCTTTGTCTTTTTTGAGGGTATCATCGGCATACTGTAATGCAAATCCATCTTGCCTAACAGCAGCAAGAACAACATCTTTGTCTTTTTTTAAAGAAGCATCAGCATATTCTAATGCAAAAGGATTACTTTTAACAGCAGCAAGAACAACATCTTTATCTTTTTTTAAAATTGCATCAACATATTCCAAATCTTCACCACATCTTTTTACTATTTCTTGTACAAAAAATTTCTTTTTTGTTAGAAAATCATCAAACTGTAACCATTTCAGTCCACATCCATTTATCTGATTGGCCGCAGCGAGGAGAACATCTTTGTCTTTTTTGAGGGTATCATCGGCATACTGTAATGCGAATCCATCTTGCTTAACAGCAACAAGAACAACATCTTTGTCTTTTTTGAGAGTATCATCCGCTCCCTCTAAGGCTCGACCATTATTTTTCACAATATCAAGGATGATTTTTTTATCTTTCCTGAGTGAATCATCAGCAAAATATAGTGCTTTATAATTTTCTTCAATAATAGATAAAACAAATTTTTTATCCTTTTTAAGTGAATCGTCAGCAGATTCAAAAGCATAAGTATCTTTTTTAACCATATCTAAAAAAAACTTTTTATCTTTTTTTAGTTTATCGCACACTTGAATTCCACTAGTATTCATCATATAATTTAAAAATCCCATATCATCTAATGCTTTTTTAAATTCTTGTTTGTTACATACTACTTTTTTATGTAATACTCCACCTTCATATAACACATAAACAGATATCGCAGTAATGGCCAAAATCACAACATAAAAAATATATTTAAGTAATTTTTTCACAACTTCTCCTCCTCTAATTATTATTAATCTATTCCACTAAAGATAAAAGTTATACATTACACTACATCTTTCATATACACAAGCCTATACCGCCCGTCTTTCTCATTGAAAACAAACAATGCAACCAATGTTGTTCTTTTGCCTTTTTTGGTCACAATATCTGCTGTTACAAAGCATCCGACACTCTTCTCATTTATAAATGGGCGTATATATAGCGGAGTATATTCACTATCTTGCTTTTTAGTTACCGGATAACGTTTGCCTAGTTGCGTAAATTGCTCCGTAAAGGTATTTCGATCAAAAAAGATGATTTCATGCAAGGTAATATGCCCCATACCTTCTGCCTGCCTGATCTGCTTTATCGCAGACCCTTTTTTCTGTTTACGAAATACTGCATCTTTTGATACATAGGCAAGCGATTTCTTCACATCTTTTTGCACCAAAAATGCATTAACAAAATTTAGAGCTACACGATACCCCTCTGTTTTGTCCATATCTGATGCATACAGCATCCCCTGCATTAGAAATAAGATTGAAACAAATAATTTAATGTTTATCTTCATGATGTATCTCCTTTTTATGCATCATAATTTACCCCATATGTCAAGCTATCATTCTTGAAAATTATCTTTTCTCAGCCTACTCGTCATTGTCAATATGCTATTCTAAATTATGGAATAACAAAAATGAACTGTATATTAGTTATTATACAAACTGTATAATAAAAAATCTCACATCTTGTGCCATAATACTTTAATGTTCAAGTGAGATAGGGAAAACCGTATTCAGTTTGAAGAGAAAAATGTCTACTCCAAACTCAAGGAGAAGTAACGCTTCGCCATTTTTGCCGCTTCCTCGTTGGGCCCCTGCAATAAAAACGGATGTTTTTTTGCATCCAGCCAGCGAATAAGCTCTTTTATTTCACTCTCTTTCATGACAGTACACCCGGCTGTCGGTACTGTTTTAATGTGTAAAAAAATGCATGAACCCGCTCCCGGAACTGCCCCTTTTTCGTCAATGTGATTGTGATTGACCACTACACCGTATTTGTAATAATTTTTAGGGAACTTCATGTGTTCTTTGCTGTTGTAGTCGGGTACGATTTTGGTCGAATCAACGATCTTGTTGTAGTATTTGGAGTGCACATCATCGACACAATGGTCGGTCTCTTTGTAGACTTTGTAAGGATAGTGCACATGAAAAGGTGCATATCCAAAGGCTTGTTTGAGTGTAAAAATACCTGCAGGGGAACGCCCGTCACCCTCTTTTTTGATATATTGTGCTCCTTTGGGTGTCGTATGCAGCCCTATGCCCCATCCCAGACCGTTTCTTCCCAATCTAATGTGAATTGTACTGCCTACTTTGTGCCATCCTGAGGCATCTTTTTCATATCGTTGCAACACACCGCTGTTATCGTTCCATCCTGCTGTCGTAACAACAACAAGCTGCCTGCTTATCAATAAATCGTTGCCTAAAAGTATGCCGCCAAAAAACAGGACAGCAAGTAAAATTCGCTTCATTGTGTTATAATCCTTCTAAATTATTTCTGGGAGACTTCATGGAGTTTGGCATACTCAGCATCGCCATCCCGCTGCTTACGATTGTTCTGGCTATTATAACAAAAGATGTTATCGTATCGTTGATGGGCGGTATCTTTGCCGGACTGCTGGTACTCAACGGCTACAACCCTTTTACAGCATTTACCGCTCTTTTCAACGGCACCATCGAGCAGTTCGCGCAGGGGTGGATTACCAAAACTATTCTCTTTACCCTTTTTGTCGGTGCTATCATCACGCTGCTGGAGCAAAGCGGTGCGGTCAAGAGCTTTGTTGCGTTTCTCGACAAATACTCCCAAAAAATAGACTCTCCCATCGGGGCACAGATGCTGGCGTATGTTACCGGAGTAATCATCTTCATCGAATCCTCCATCACGTCACTGGTGGCAGGTACTGTCGCCAAACCCCTGTGTGACCGAAACGGCATCAGCCGTGAAAAGCTCGCCTACATCTGTGACTCCACCTCCGCACCTATCTGTTCGCTCATTCCCCTCAATGCCTGGGGTGCATTGTTGCTGGGGCTCATTGTCACAGCAGTAGACGGAAAAGTCATACAGGGTGAAGGCATCAGCCTGCTTATTGCCTCCATTCCCTATAACTTCTATGCCATTTTCACACTCATCATTGTCCTGGTGGTTATCTATAAAGAGTGGGAGATAGGCCCTATGAAACACGCAGTGGCCGTTAGCGTACAAAATGAAGACCTCTCTAAAGGCAAAAATACTTTAGATGCATCTCCTGCACTGTTGCCCATGCTGCTTCCTATTCTTGTTATGGTCTTTTCCGTACCAGCCGTGCTTTACATTACCGGTAACGGTGACATTTTCAAAGGCTCTGGCTCTACGTCGGTCTATTATGCCACCATCATCACGCTGACAGTGATGTATTTCTACTATGTCATAAGCAAACGGCTGACCCACCGGGACTTTTTTGATGCACTCTTTCAAGGCATGGGAGAGATGCTTTCCATCGCGGCCATACTCCTTTTTGCCATCTTCATCGGAAAGGTCATCGGTGATCTTGGTACGGCAAAGTATCTCGCCTCCATTCTTCACGGCAATATCTCGCCGGTGCTGATGCCTATGCTCATTTTTCTTGTCTCTGGACTCACCGCCTTTTCTACAGGTACAAGCTGGGGAACATTCTCAATTATGATGCCCATAGCACTGGCACTGGGAGCAAGTATGGGACTGGATATTCCTCTCGTCATCGCCGCAGTGATCAGCGGCGGCATTTTCGGTGACCACGCTTCACCTATCAGCGATACCACCATCATCTCCTCCATGGCTGCGGGCTGCGACCATGTCGAGCATGTCAGAACACAGCTGCCGTATGCACTGCTTGGAGGATTCCTGGCTGCAGCAGCCTTTCTCATCGCCGGTTTTCTTACGATAGGTTAAAGTGATTGATACAGATTAACTTTATCTTAAGAGTTTATTCTCTATAGTTACCGCATGAAAAAATTACTTATAGCCATCATCATTCTCTTTGTGGGTATTCAGTTCATTCCATATGATGTACCTGCAAATATTCCGGACAAACAAGGTGAGCCGCTTCAGGCTCCAAAAGAGGTAGAAGCAATACTCAAACGCTCTTGTTACGACTGTCACTCCAACCACACCAACTTCCCTTGGTACAGTTCTGTAGCACCGGTATCGTTCTTTACCAAAATGCATGTCAAAGAGGGACGTAAACATCTGAACTTCTCCAAGTGGAACAGTTACAGTGACGAGAAGAAAGCAAAATACCTTGAGAAGATCCCCAAAGCTATCAAGAGTAAAATGCCGTTACCAAGTTATCTGCTTATCCACAAAGATGCAAAACTCAGTGAAGCAGATAAGAAGACACTGAGTGACTGGGCAAGCGAAGCAGCCTTCGATCTGGAGTAATGCTTCATAAGAGGAATGCAGTACGCTTTCCTCGATTTCCTGCTTTGTCGCAATCGCAGGGTGTTGTCCCCCGACAACATCAATGTTTCAAACATGCTATGCATTTGATTTCTTCGTTGTTACATCCGATTGTTAACCCTTCATAAATCTTCCTTTTCTATAATAATTTTTTAAAAAACACAGGGAGGAAAACAGATGAAAAAGAAAAACCGCGCACTGCACCTTGACATTAGTGCCATTATTCTAAAGTATGATCCTATGCAAATCGGTGCTGCTGTTGAATCAGATGAATACGATCTGGAAGCGGCAACGATCCTCTCTCGTATCAAAGAGGTTCACTCCAAAGAGGAACTTGCCGATATTGTCTATGAAGAGTTTCAGAGCTGGTACGGTAAAGATGCGGCAGGAGAAAGGGAGCAGTATGAAAAAATGGCTGATGAAATCTGGGAAACGTGGCATCGGCACAATAGAAAGAGCAACGCAGCATAAAATGCTTTATCAGGTGCGTTATGCCAAATCGGGCTTGAAAGATGCAATGCCCGATGATTTTGATGTCCTTGAAGGACACCAGAGATTCCATATTTATCCAAAGCAGTATATAGCCTGTTAAAGATTATGCCTGTCCACCTATTTTATTCATTAACGCAAAACTCTTGATGAAGGGACCTGCCATCGAAGGATTCTTGATCATCGCCTTAAAATCTCCCGTTTTAAACTTCAATTTTCCTGTAGAAAATGCAATACCCATACCGGCCATCCCCAGTGGCTTACGTACCCATTTCATCCAGTCATCGACATCTGCACGCATATCCCAGTCAGGGTTCTCCCCGTTATAGAGTCCTGCCCGTACTGCTTCCCCCTTTTCAACGACAAAAACACATCGCGGTTCCTCTTCATCTTTAAAACCGCAGGTGATCACAGAATCAAAGTCTATCTCAGCCAGTTTGTCTTTTACTTCCGGGTCATTATTCCATGCATCTTTGAGTTGATTAATCCACTCATCCGAAAACAGTGTTGCCATTCATTCTTCCTTGTAGTGTGTTTATTATGAATAAAACTTCATAACTAAGTTTTATTCAAAGTAAAAATCTAACAAAATACTACTTAATCTACCTTTAATATCAACATTAACTCCTTTTACAATGAAATGCTACAATATTGTATGAGAGTTGAAAGGAGAGACAATGCCCCAAGTAGATAACCGGAAAATTGCCAAAATGTTCAACGAAATTGCTGACCTGCTTGACATAGACGGCGATAACCCTTTCAAAGTCAGAGCCTATAGAAATGCTGCCCGTACCATACTGGGATACCCACGCCAGATGGCTGACCTTGTCGAAGAGGGGTTTGACCTGACTTCACTCAGGGGTATTGGCAAAGAACTTGCAAAAAAGATTACTGAAATTGTCCAGACAGGAAAACTGGCATATCTTGAAAAGCTCAAAAAAACCCACCCTTCCCAACTTGAAGAATTACTCAAAATTCCAGGACTGGGACCCAAACGTGTAAGACTGCTGCATGAACTGCTGCATATCAACTCACTTGCAGACCTTGAAAAAGCGCTCAAAGCAGGCAAACTCGAAAAAGTACCAGGTTTTGGGAAAAAACTTATTGCCAAAATAGAAAACGGTATTCAAACAAGGCGCTACGAAGCACACCGGTTCAAACTCTCCGAAGCCCTGCCTGTTGCAGAGTGGATCGTCAAAATCCTGAAAAAGACCAAAGGTGCCGTACATGTAGCAATTGCCGGAAGTCTACGGCGCAAAAAAGAGACCGTGCATGACATTGATCTGGTCGCAGCCTGTGAAGAGACAAGCGATACAATGGTCTACTTTCTTAACCTGCCAAAAATCCAGAAAATTGTGATGAAAGGCACCACCCGCTCCACCATACTGCTTGAAAACGGCATGAGTGTCGATCTGCGTGTGGTTGGCATTGAGAATTTCGGTGCCACACTGCACCACTTTACCGGCTCCAAAGCACACAACATCACCCTGCGAAAAATGGCCGTAGAAAAAGGGATGAAGATCAACGAATACGGTATCTGGCAGGGTAACAAACGCATTGGAGGCGAAAGGGAGCAGGATATTTACGATGCCTTCGGGATGCAGTACATTGAACCTGAAATGCGGGAGAATCGCGGCGAGATTGCCTTGGCGCAAAAGCATTCCCTGCCCAACCTCATAGTTCAAACAGATATAAAAGGCGATCTGCATATGCACACCACCTACAGTGACGGTTTGGCATCCATTGAGGAAATGGCGCAGCAGGCAAAGAGACTCGGCTACGAATATATTGCCATCACCGACCACACTGAACATTTAAAAGTCGCACACGGCATGGATGAAAAACGGATTAAAACGCAGCTTGAAGAGATCGATACACTCAACGAAAAACTTGACGGTATCACCATTTTAAAATCTGCCGAAGTAGACATTCTTGAAGATGGTTCGCTCGATATGCCCCAGTCCATGCTAAAGGCACTTGACCTTGCTGTCTGCTCTGTGCATACCAAGTTCAACCTTTCCCGAGAAAAGCAGACAAAACGTATTCTCAAAGCGATGGAAAATCCGCATTTTAGCATCCTTGCCCACCCTACCGGCAGGCTCATAGGACTGCGCGAACCCTACGCCATCGACATGGAAGCGGTGATGCAAAATGCAAAAGAGAGAGGATGCATTCTCGAACTCAATGCACAGCCGGACAGACTCGACCTTAATGACATACACTGCAAAATGGCAAAAGAGATGGGGGTTCGCATCGCTGTTTCAACCGATGCCCATTCACTCAAAGATCTCGAATTGATGCGCTATGGGATCTGGCAGGCAAGACGGGGCTGGCTGGAGAAGGAGGATGTTGTCAACACCCTCTCCCTTTCAGCACTTCAAACACTGCTCGGGGCTATAAAAAGTTGACTTCACTACTCATGATACTCTTCCACCTGATAGACATAGACATCCGGATGTTGTACAAGGCAGTCTGATGGCATGCCCGCTTTCTGGCATAGATGTGCCATGAAGCTCTCAAATGTCGGCAACTGTTCCCAAACTTGCGGCAAATAAGTTGCCTGATAGTTCCCTTTTTTCAGAATGACACCATCAATCCCGGGTCTGAGTTTGGACTTCAGATCTTCCGGTGAACTGTACGGCAGCGGTTTCGGGTCGGTCAACAGTGAGACTTCAACAGTAATGTCATTAAATTCCTGCGGACTAAGCGCCACAAAGCGCGGATCATGAAACGCTGCACTCTTGGCATTTTCGATAATGTCATCATAGAGTGTGCGATGTGCGATAATCGAACCGATACAGCCTCGCAGCGCACCATCACCTTTTTTGTTCAATGTTACAAACGCCGCCCCCTTTTCGTTCAGCCAGGGATTTTCCTTTCGCAAAGACTCCTTATCAACCCCGTAATCGATACCGAATTCTTCTGCAATGGCTGCACGTGCCAGCTTCAGTAAGACTTCTCTTTTATCCATTTCAATCCTCCTTGGTAAATGCTATGCTTGTATATCCGACTACCTGCGATGTATCACCGCTGGCATCTGCGCTCGTCCTGTAGTCAAGAATATGCGGTTTGAGCCCTTTATGCCGTGCCGCGATCAGCATCGCTTCCACACCGATCTTGCCGCACGCTTCGCACCCCTGATGGAGCTCGGACGGATCGAGCTTCATCACAGCATCCAGGCAGATACTGTCAAGCTGTTTGGCTTTTTCAATGTCATAATAGTGGCTCAGATCGGTACTGATGACCACAGCTGTCTCTTCATCGTCCAGCAGAAAGTCGATCATCTTTGCGATCTTTTCCGGTGACGCATCACCGTAGACAAGTTCCACAACACTCACATCGGGCATATAGTACTTGATAAAAGGCATCTGCACCTCTGTACTGTGCTCATGGTGTGCTTCGGGTACGAAACCAATACCAAATTCTTTCTCCAGTGTTTTTACCAGCGCTTTGTCTACCGGTAATACACCAAACGGTGTTTCATAACTGTCATAATCTGCAACGGAAACCCCCTTCAGATAAACACGGTGGCTCGGGCCTATGACCACAACACGTTTGAGCTTCTGTTGCGCCAGAATGCGCAGTACGACATTGGCGGTAAACCCGCTGTAGACATACCCTGCATGCGGCACAATGACCGCACGCGTTTTAAGCGCCAGAAGCTGCGCCATATCTGCATGCCGATCCAGCAATGCATTGTAATGTTCTATCATTTTTTCAATTTCTGTACCGCTTGCCGGGTAAAACTGTCCGGCAACGGCTGTTTCTCTTATACTCATTTCCATACTCCTTCTATGATGCTGCTGCATACCGGGCAGCTGCCGTCTTCGTTGACCCTGTTGTCTATCTGCCCGTAGCCGCTTCGTGCAATAAGAATCGTATTGCAGTGGTGACAGCGTGTCGGCGAATCTTGCCCCACATTGCCAAGGTAGATATATTTAAGTCCAGCTTTTTCGCCAATTGCCTGTGCACGCTTCAGTGTCGCCAATGCTGTTGCCTGATGATCTTTCATTTTGTAGTTGGGGTAGAACGCACTCAAATGCCACGGTACATGCTTGCCAAGATCATTGGCAATGAACGATGCCATCTCTTCGAGGTCTTTGTCACTGTCGTTCTCTCCTTCGATAAGCAGTGTGGTCACCTCCACCCATACGCCGTTTTCCACAAGGCGTCTGAGGGTATCTTTTACCTCTTCAAGCCCGCCTTTAAGTACCTTTTTGTAGTACTTTTCATCCCAGCTTTTAAGATCAATATTGGCTGCATCGACCCATGTTGCCATATCGTCAACCATCTCTTTGCTCTCAAAGCCGTTGCTGACAAAAATGTTCTTGATACCCTTCTCCTTGGCGATCATTCCTATATCTTTGGCATAGGGGTAAAAGATGGTCGGCTCATTGTAAGTATAGGCGATAGACTTCGCCCCATGCTCGATGGCAAGCTCTACCATCTGTTCAGGTGAAACTTCGATATTTTCATTCACTTCTTTACTCTGAGAAATATCCCAGTTCTGGCAGAAAGGGCACTTGAAGTTGCACCCCACCGTCCCGAACGAGAGTACCTTGGAATTAGGCAGCAGATGATAAAGCGGTTTCTTCTCGACCGGATCGACATGAACCGCAATGGGATGCCCATACACCAGTGTCTTGAGTGTTCCCTCGACATTCTGGTTCACCCCGCATATGCCAACCTGTCCTTCTTTAAGCTGACAGCGGTGTTGACAGAGGTTACAGACAATCTTTCCGTTCTCTTTTGGGGTATAGTATTCAAATCTTGGATGGTGTGTCATTATTAAACCTTTATACTTATTGACTAAAGTTTATTTCATTATATCACTAAGCTTTGCAAATGTCAAATTTTTTTGTATACTCGCACAATATTGCATTGAGGACAACAGCATGAAACTTCTCGTCTCGGCACTCGAACCCTCCTCCAACCTCCACCTGCGCGAAGTACTCAAACATCTTGATAATGTCGAACTGACAGGTATGTTTGATGAAACCATCTCTGAGGGAAAACCGCTGCATGACATCAGTCAGATGGCCATTATGGGGGTGGTTGATGCGGTGAAAAAACTGCCGTGGTTCTTCAGCGTTGCTGATGAAATGGTCACACTTGCAAAAGATGCAGACAAGGTGCTGCTGATGGATGGTTCCGGTTTCAACCTGCCATTGGCAAAAAAGATCAAAACCGCCTATCCGGAAAAAGAGATCATCTACTACATTCTTCCGCAAATTTGGGCAAGCCGGCCCGGCCGTGCAGCCAAGCTGGAGCGTTATTGTGACAGACTCCTGGGTATACTGCCGTTTGAAACCGGCTACTACCCCCATAAAAAAGCAGAATATATCGGCCACCCGCTCCTCGATGAGATCACAACCTTTTACGGGGAAAAAGAGGGAACCCTCACCTTTCTTCCCGGCAGCCGAAGCGGTGAGATCAAACGGCTGCTGCCACATTTCAGGGCAGTAAGAGAACAGCTTTCTGACAAAGAGGCACTGCTGGTCATCCCGCCAAGCTTCTCGGATGAGAAGATTGCAGAGCTTTATGGCGACATCTCCATGTTCACGGTCAGTAGAAATACCCATGAAGCACTGGCTACTTCCGAATTTGCTTTTATCTGTTCAGGAACGGCCACACTCGAAGCAGCACTCATCGGTACTCCCTTTACCCTTGCCTACATTGCCAAAAAGCTTGATTTTTTCATCGGCACAAAGATTTTGGGCATCAAGCAGGTAGGTCTTGCCAATATCATCCTCTCCCGAAGCGGTGAGAGTCCCCTTCACAACGAACTGCTTCAGGAAAACGTCACGGTTGACAATCTGCTTGCAGAATACTACAATACCGACCGAAAAAAATTCGCCGACAAAGCCCAAGCCCTCAAAACCTATCTGGGGCATGGAAGCAGCGAAAATGTTGCAAAGATCATTATACAACCGTAGGGTGTTGTGAGGGCACAACACCCTGCAGTTTGAAAAAGGAAAAATTTGTTAGTTCACATTTGCTGCGCTGTCGACAGCCACTACTTCCTCCAGAAGCTCCAGAAAGACTATCCTGACGAGAAACTGGTGGGCTTTTTCTACGACCCCAATATTCACCCCTACTCCGAATATTACCTGAGACTGCTCGATGTCAAACGAAGCTGTAAAATGCTTGGCATCGAACTGATCGAGGGAGAGTATGACACCGAAGCGTGGCTTGAGGCAGTACGGGGCTTGGAACATGAACCTGAAAAAGGAGCACGCTGTGCAGTCTGCTTCGACCGGCGTTTTGAAGTGAGTGCGAAAAAGGCAGCCGAGCTTGGCGAAAAAACCTTTACCTCCACCCTGCTGACCTCCCCGAAAAAGTCTCTTAAACAGCTCAAAACAGCCGGAGATGCCCTGGCAGAAAGGGAAGGTATTTCCTTTGTAGCACCCGACTACCGCAAGGCTTCCGGCACCCAGGAACAGAACATCCTCGCCAAAGAAGACCAGCTTTACAGACAGGACTACTGCGGCTGCCTTTTTGGATTGACCATGCAGCGTGAGCAGCAGCAGAAACTTGCCGATGAACTCTTCGTTCCCATCTCCGGGCAGGTTCAGCCGGAATCGATCGAGGCGCGTATTGCCCTCTATGAAAAACGGTGGGAACTTGAAGAGCAAAGCATTGCCTACCGTATTGTCAAGCAGCGTTTTCTCAACTGGCGGCTGAAATTTGCGACCCTGAAAGTACGCAAAGTACCCGTAGCTGCACACATACTTCCCTACTCTACCCTCCGAGGCACCTATACCCGGGGCAAAGTCGAATATGCCACAGGCGTATTACACCATATGAGCCGTGATGAGGTCAAGTTTGTCACACTTAATGACTACAACAATCTGCTTGGAACAGACTACACAGATATGATGCAGCTTATCTTTGCACCGCCTCCCTTTGAACAGGAGGCAGCACTGCGCAGCATACTGGGACTTGATCCCTATGACCTTTCAAGTATCATTATTGTCGAAACAGTACCTGAAAACAAAATCGAACTGATGCTCGATGCCGAAACCTACAGTGATGTCAAAGAGGTACTTCTCCCCACCACTTCGTAAGCCGGCCGCCTAATCGTATTTTTACCGTTCTTACGATAAAATAAGCGAATTTTATACGATAAAGGTTTGACCGTGCTATATAATGTTGTTGATATTCAAAATATTCTTCCACACCGCTACCCGTTTCTGCTTGTTGACCGTATTACGGAACTAACAGCGGGCGAATACATCGAAGGGTACAAAAACGTTTCCATTTCCGAACCTGTGTTTCAGGGGCACTTCCCAGGACATCCCATCTACCCCGGCGTAATGATCATCGAGGGTATGGCACAGGCTGGCGGTGTACTGGCATTCAAAAGTATGGACAACGCTTCCCAGGAAGAGATAGAGAATAAAGTCGTTTATTTCATGAGCATCGACAAGGCAAAGTTCCGCTCACCTGTCACTCCGGGTGACCAGCTTGTTTACAAGATCAATGTCATCAAAAACAAGGGTGCCATCTGGCAACTGGATGCCAAAGCCTATGTAGATGACAAGCTTGTTGCCCAGGCTGAGCTCAAAGCGATGATCGTGGACAAGTAGGCTGTTGATGTCACATATTCATCCAACCGCCATCATCGAAGAAGGTGCCACACTCGGTGAGAATGTCACCGTAGGTCCCTATGTCACCATCGGTGCCAATGTCACCATCGGCGACGGTACAACCATTGCTGCACATGCCCATATCGAAGGCTTTACCACCATCGGCAAACGCAACCGTATCTTCTCCTATGCTGCGGTAGGTACCATCCCCCAGGATCTCAAATTTGACGGAGAAGAGAGCGAACTGATCATTGGCGATGACAATACCATCCGTGAATTTACGCTGCTCAACCCCGGCACGAAAGGCGGCGGCATGGTTACCAAGATCGGCAACCATAACCTGCTCATGGGATATGTACACCTTGGACACGATGTCATTCTCGGAGACCACTGTATTCTTGCAAACGGTGCAACGCTGGCAGGGCATGTAGAACTCGGCAATCACGTCGTTATCGGCGGACTCACGCCTATCCATCAGTTTGTCCACATTGGAGACTATGCCATGATAGGCGGCGCCAGTGCTGTAGCGCAGGACATTCCTCCGTTCTGTCTCGCCGAAGGCAACCGTGCCGTACTCCGAGGGTTGAACCTGACCGGTCTGAGACGCAAAATAGAACGAGAAGAGATCAATGCACTCAAGAGTGCCTACCGTGAACTTTTCGAACAGGGAAAACCGTTGCAGGAAGTAGCACAGGAACTTTTTGAAACCACTGAATCCCCTTATGTCAAATCACTGTGCATGTTCATTAAAACATCCAAACGCGGCATCCCGTTTACCAGAAAATAGTATAATAGATAATTAAATAAAAGAGGAAATATATATGTCACATAAAGCTTGCAGTTTCTGTTCTGCCCCCGAAAGCGAAGAGAATCCACTGATTGCCGGAGAGAATGCATACATTTGCTCCAACTGTGTAATCTCTGCCTACAAGATCCTTTTCGGAGAAGAAGAGGAGCAGGAAAAAGCATACGACGACACTGCACAGATTCTCTATACACCCAAAGAGATTTACGCTATGCTCGATGAATACGTCATCGGTCAGGACAATGCAAAAAAGACACTTGCTGTCGCCGTCTACAACCATTACAAACGTATTTTCAGAAATATCGAAGAAGACGATACACAACTTGCCAAATCAAATGTTCTGCTCATTGGCCCTACCGGGTCGGGAAAAACGCTGCTGGCACAAACCATTGCACGTTTTCTCAACGTACCCATCGCTATTGCCGATGCTACCAACCTGACAGAAGCAGGATATGTGGGTGAAGATGTCGAGAACATCCTTACCAAACTGCTTATGGCAGCCGACGGTGACCCAAAGCGTGCAGAACAGGGTATTGTCTTCATTGACGAAATCGATAAAATCGCACGTATGGGTGAAAACCGTTCCATTACCCGTGATGTCTCCGGCGAAGGTGTACAGCAGGCTCTGCTGAAACTGATCGAAGGCTCTGTGGTCAATATTCCGCCCAAAGGCGGCAGAAAGCACCCCAATCAGGATTTCATCCAAATAGATACGTCCAACATCCTCTTTATCTGCGGCGGGGCATTCGACGGGCTCAATGACATCCTCAAACGCAGACTGGGTGCCAATGTACTTGGCTTTGGACAGAAGAAGCGTTCCAAAAAAGAAGAGGAAAATCTGCTGCCGATGGTAGAAGCCGACGATCTGGTGACCTACGGACTTATCCCTGAGTTGATCGGACGGCTGCACGTTATCGCCACACTCAATGAGATCACGCTTGAGGATATGGTACGTATTCTCGTTGAACCGAAAAACTCACTGGTCAAACAATATCAGAAACTCTTCGAGATCGACAATGTAAAACTGACCTTTGAACCCGAAGCACTCGAAAAGATCGCCCAAAAAGCGTTGGACAGAAAAACAGGTGCCAGAGGTCTGCGCTCCATCATGGAAGAGATACTGCTTGACATCATGTACGAACTGCCCGAACTTTCCGGTTACGAGGTAGTCATTACTCCTGATGTTGTTGAAAACGGCGCAAAACCGCTCTACATCAAAGATAAAAAGTCAGCATAGAAAAAGGAAGATATGATGTTCAAAAAATTCTTGGGAATGTTCTCCAACGATCTTGCCATTGACCTGGGAACAGCGAACACGCTTGTACTGGTTAAAGGCCAGGGGATCAGTATCAACGAACCTTCCGTTGTGGCCATTCAGTACGACAAACACGGACAGCAGCGTATTCTGGCAGTCGGCCAGGAAGCCAAAGATATGGTCGGTAAGACACCAGGTAACATCCGTGCGATCCGTCCCATGAAAGACGGTGTCATTGCCGATTTTGAAGTCACAGAAATGATGATCCGCTATTTTATTGAAAAAGCACACAAACGTAAAGGGTTTTTCTCACCGCGTATTATTATCTGCGTACCCTACGGATTGACACAGGTCGAACGCCGTGCAGTAAAAGACTCTGCCGAAAATGCCGGTGCACGCTATGTCTATCTTATTGAAGAGCCTATGGCAGCTGCGATTGGTGCCGGTATCCCGGTCAAAGACCCCAACGGAAACCTCGTGGTCGACATTGGGGGTGGGACCACAGAGATAGGTGTTACCTCGCTTGGCGGTCTGGTACAGAGTAAATCTATCCGTATTGCCGGAGATCACATAGACCAGGCTATCGTTGATTATGTCAAGAAAAACTTCAACCTGCTTATCGGTGAACGTGTCGCCGAAGAGCTCAAGATCAAGATCGGTACAGCGATCCCCCTTGAAGAAGAACTGGTGACGACTGTTCGCGGTAGGGACCAGGTAGAAGGCAGCCTCACCTCCATTGAGATCACATCCGAGCATATCCGTTCTGCGATGAAAGATTCCATCGAAGAGATTGCCGAAGCACTCAAAGATGTACTCGAACATACACCGCCGGAACTTGCCGGTGACATTGTCGAAAACGGCATTGTCCTCACCGGTGGGGGTGCACTGATCCGCGGTCTGGACAAATACCTTTCCGATATTGTCAAACTGCCTGTCTATATTGCTGAAGACCCCCTCCTCGCGGTAGCCAAAGGTACAGGAAAAGCGCTTGATGAGATAGATATACTACAGCAAATGGCATATGAAGACTAGAATCTTCATTATTATTATACTCCTGCTCATTCTGGGAGTACTCCTGACGCGAAACGACGAGCGTATCACCGATACGCTCCTCAATGTCGTCAATCCTATCAAACAAAACTATAAAGCCTTGACACGGGATCTTGAAGATAAAGGCCACAGCTACCTTTTTCAAAAAGAATCAATTGAAAAATTAAGTAAAGAGAACCGTATACTGCGAAAAAGGCTTTTGGCACAGACCCATTACATTAGACAGGTCAAAGATATCTATAAAGTACTTCCAAGGCTCAGTAAACTGCCGTACCGAAATATTGCACTGACCTCGACGATATCCTACGTAAAACTTAACACTTTTTCCCAAATCATTCTCACAAAACCCAAGGGACTTAAAGAGAAAAAACTCTATGGACTGATGCAAGACAGCGTAGTTGCCGGTATTGCAAAAATCAAGCATAATCAGCTGTATGGGTATCTTACATCCGATCCAATGTGCCGTTTTGCCGTTTTTGTCGGAGATGAACAGGCACCCGGAATTGCCATGGGGTTGAAAAGAAATTTGATGATCATTAAATTTATTCCAAAATGGCATAAGATCAAAGTAGGCGACCCGGTTGAAACTTCCGGACTGGACAATATCTTTTTCCAGGGGCTTCCCGTCGGTATTGTCACCAAAGTGGAAACGCAAAGTGCCTACAAGGTTGCCTATATCAAAACCTATGCTGACCTTTATCATCCCAATATCTTTTTCCTCATCACCGATCCCAGAACGACACTGACAGAAAACTTTGATGCAAATGCCACTACTTTTGCAGATATCTGTCCCAAAATGCCTGTAAACGTCCAGGAGCAGAACCTATCGGCTATACCTGAGAAAAATCCGATACCCGATTACAATGAGACAGCACAAAAAGTCCCGGAAATTTCCAGTATTCCGAGCCGTATCGACCAAACGCAGGAAGAGGTTGTAGAACCCGAAATCCCTGCAGAAGCTCCTCCCGTTGAACCAAAACCGAAGCCTGTCACCAAAAGAATAAAGCGAAAAAAAGAGGTTTACCGCAGTCTGGATCTCTTCTGATTATCATACCCCCAAATCGCCCTGTTTTAAGGGCGGTTTTTACCCTTTTGTAGTATAATCTTAAACTAAAAATAAAGGGCCTTTCTCCATGCCAAAACGCGAAGATATCAAAACCATTCTCCTTATCGGATCAGGACCTATCGTCATCGGACAGGCCTGTGAATTCGACTATTCCGGAACACAGGCAGCCAAAACGCTCAAAGAGCTTGGTTACCGTGTTGTTCTCATCAACTCCAACCCTGCTACCATTATGACCGACCCAGAGTTCGCACACAGAACCTACATTGAACCAATCAATGAAGAGGTCATTGCAAAGATCATAGAAAAAGAGAGTGTTGATGCCATTTTGCCGACCATGGGTGGTCAGACAGCGCTCAACGTTGCGATGAGCATGCATGAGAAGGGTATGCTCGAGGGTGTAGAATTCCTCGGTGCCAACCCTGCTGCCATCAAAAAAGGAGAGGACAGACAGGCGTTTAAAGAGGCAATGATCAAAATCGGGATGGATCTGCCTATTTCCCGCTATGCCTACTCTATGGATGAAGCGCTTGAAGCAGCCAAGGAGATTGGATTCCCTATGATCATCCGTGCATCCTATACCCTGGCCGGCGGCGGTTCAGGCGTTGCCTACAATATGGATGAGTTTAAAGAGATTGTTCAAGGCGGACTGGAAGCTTCACCTATTTCGGAAATCCTTATAGAAGAGTCGCTGCTTGGCTGGAAAGAGTACGAGATGGAGGTCATCCGTGACCGTGAAGACAACTGTATCATTGTCTGTTCCATTGAAAACTTCGACCCCATGGGCGTTCATACAGGCGACTCCATCACTATTGCACCTGCACTGACACTGACAGACAAAGAGTACCAGCGTATGCGTGACGCTTCCTTTGCCATACTCCGTGAAGTGGGTGTCGATACGGGCGGATCGAATGTGCAATTCTCCATTAACCCCGATACAGGCCGCATGATCGTCATTGAGATGAACCCAAGGGTCAGCCGTTCTTCTGCACTTGCATCAAAAGCAACCGGTTATCCTATTGCAAAGGTTGCAACCCTGCTTGCAGTGGGCTATACCCTTGATGAGATCACCAACGACATTACAGGTACTCCGGCATCTTTTGAACCTGTCATCGACTACATCGTTACCAAACTGCCACGCTTCACCTTCGAAAAGTTCCCGCTTGCAGACTCTACACTTACTACTGCCATGAAGTCCGTTGGAGAAGTCATGAGCATGGGAAGAACCTTTAAAGAATCTTTCCAAAAAGCACTCTGTTCCCTGGAAACAAGTCTTATCGGATTTAACCCTGTAAAGTGTGATGAGGAAACCCTGATCCGTGAAATCCGCCGCCCCAATGCAGAACGTATGCTATACGTGTATGAAGGACTGCGCCGCGGTATGAGCGTCGATGAAATTTTTGAACTCTGCAAAATAGACCGCTGGTTCCTCTACCAGCTTGAAGAGCTTGTGGAGAAAGAAAAAGCGATGGATGTTTCACTGCTGACCAATGCGAAACTGTTGAGAAGTGTCAAAGCCGACGGTTTCTCCGATGCCATGATCGCCGAAATCATCAATAAAAAAGACGGTCTCTCTCTGACAGAGAACGATATTTACAATGCCAGAGAGAAACTCGGTATCAAGCTTGAATACAACGAAGTCGATACCTGTGCGGCAGAGTTTAAAGCCCTTACGCCGTACCTGTATTCTACTACCAACATTACCGAACTTCCACAAAACCGTGCAACATCCCAGTCCGATGAGAAAAAAGTGCTTGTCATCGGCGGCGGTCCGAACAGAATCGGTCAGGGAATCGAATTTGACTACTGCTGTGTTCATGCTGCGTTCGCCCTGGAAGATATGGGTATCAAGTCGATCATGTACAACTGTAACCCCGAAACTGTCTCGACCGACTATGACACCTCCGACATCCTTTACTTCGAGCCTATCGATTTTGAGCATGTCAGAAATGTCATTGAAACAGAAAATCCTGACGGTGTTATTGTTCACTTCGGCGGACAGACACCATTGAAGCTTGCCAAGAATCTCACAGCTATCGGTGCAAAGATCAGCGGTACCTCTGCAAAAGTTATTGACCTTGCCGAAGACCGTGAACTCTTCAGCAACTTCATCAAAGAGCTCGGACTCAAACAGCCTGACAACGGTACGGCATTTGCCAAAGATGAAGCAATGGCCATTGCCAACCGCATCGGCTACCCGGTACTCATCCGTCCAAGCTTCGTACTTGGCGGGCGCGGTATGCGAACCGTCTACAACGATGCAGAACTGCGCGAATATCTTGAAGAGGCAGTCAGCGTTTCCAATGAAGCGCCTGTGCTCATTGACAAATTCCTCGACAACGCTATTGAGCTCGATGTCGATGCCATCTGTGACGGGAAAGATGTTTACATCGGCTCGGTTATGCAGCATATCGAAGAAGCGGGAATCCACTCGGGGGACTCTGCCTGTTCCCTGCCACCGGTCAGCATTTCAGAAGCGTTGATAGAGGAAGTCAAAGAACAGACTGCTGCCATTGCTCTCGGACTTGGTGTTGTCGGACTCCTTAACATCCAATACGCCATCCATCGCGGTGAGATCTACCTGATCGAAGTCAACCCGAGAGCTTCACGTACCGTTCCGTTCGTATCCAAGGCTACCGGTGTACCGCTTGCCAAAGTCGCAACACGTGTCATGGTTCAGGGCAACCTTAAAGAGGCACTGAAATTCTATGACACCTTTAATGTCGTCAATTTCGACAAAAAGATCATGGAGCCAAACCTTAAAAACCACATTGCAGTCAAAGAGGCGGTCTTCCCGTTCAACAAACTTCCGGGCTCTGACCTCATTCTCGGGCCGGAGATGAAATCGACCGGAGAGGTTATGGGAATTTCCGAAAACTTCGGCATGAGTTTTGCCAAGTCACAGTTTGCTTCGAAGAACAACATTCCGCTTGAAGGAAAACTCTTCCTGTCACTGACAGAAATTGACAAGCCGTATGCCGGTGAGATCGGTAAAATGTTCGTTGAGCTCGGTTTTGAGATCGTTGCTACTTCCGGTACACATGCTGCACTCGAAGCAGCAGGCGTACCTTCTACAAAAGTACTCAAAATCAGTGAAGGACGCCCCAACATTGACGATATGATCAGAAACGAAGAGATTGCTTTGGCCATCAATACCAGTGACAACAAGGCAAGCAAAGCAGATGCGAAGACCATCCGCCAGTCTGTGCTTTCCAACAATGTCGCCTACTTCACTACTATCGCTGCGGCACGTGCCACGGCACTGGCCATCAAAGAGCTCAAAGCACACGACGGCTGTGTAGAGCCCAAAGCCCTTCAGGACTACCTTGCCTAAAATGCAAAGAGAGAGCTTTGCCACAGGCAACCTTGTCTTTCTCACCTCTACCGACACCACTGTCGGTTTTATCTCACAAAATGCCAGCCGCCTGACTGCTATTAAACAGCGTCCACCCCATAAACACTACATCAAAGCGGTAGACTCACTCTGTACCCTCAAAAGTCAGACACGTATTCCTCTTCAGCATAGAAACCGTGTAAGACGCAGCCGGAGAACAACTTTCATCATGCCCAATGGCCACTCTTACCGTGTAATTCATACACCCAGCCATCTGCTTCTGCTTTCACGAATGCAGTGGGCGTACACCACATCTGCCAATTTAAGCGGTAAGGCATACAATGAAGATTTTGCAAAAGAGGCAGCCGATATCACCATCTATCCACTGAAAAGAGAAGCTACCCCTTCTGCTATTTTAAAGCTTGGCACCTATACCCTCAAAAGGATACGCTAATGGCCATCATCTATGAAAACCCACAACTCAGAATTGAAACAGAAGAGAGTGAAGTCCCATGGTTAAAACTCTTCACACAACATCCCTACAGAGAGATGAGCGAGGTACCCGCTGAAATAAGGTTTGAAATTTACGACTTGCTCGATATTATTGAAAAAGCGATGATCACCTACTACACCCCTGACAAGATCAACATCGCCTCTTTTGGCAACTATGTACCGCATGTACACTGGCATATCATGGCACGCTTCAAAGAGGACAGCTACTTCCCGGAACCGATGTGGGGCAAAAAGCAGCGTGAAAGTACACTTACACTCCCCTCCTTTGAAACCTTCTGCCGGCAGCTGCAGAGTACACTGAAAGGAAGAGAATTATGAGCGTACAAGACAAAGAGAAGTGGAACCGAAAATACACAGAAAAACCGACACTGCTGGAGAGAAGACCGCCAAGTCCGATGCTTGTATCACACCTGCATCTCATCGACGGCAACTGCGCTTTGGATATTGCCTGCGGCAGCGGTAGACACACACGGTTTCTTGCTGAGAACGGGTTTTGTGTCGATGCAGTCGATATCTCTTCCGTTGCACTTGAACAACTTTCAAAAACACTCAATAACAATTCCGTAACACTCATTGAAGCGGATCTTGACAACTATACACCCCATGAAGGACGTTACGACCTCGCTGTGATGACCAATTATCTTGACCGTCCGCTTATCGGTCGAACAGCGCAAAGTCTTAAATCCGGTGCACACTTTTTCATTGAAACCTATATGGCACATCCACAAAACGAAAAAAAAGACTCCAATCCCGATTTTCTGCTCAACGCAGGCGAACTCAAAACTTTTTTTGGCCAAAATTTTACTGTCATTGCCTATGAAGAGTTCTGGAATGAAGCGTATGAACTCTACAAAATGCGAAAGCAGTCCATAATGATTAAGAAAAAATGATTTAATCAATATTTTTTTACTTATTTTAAAAAGAATTCAGTTACATTTATGAATTTTTATCTGAAATTGGCTGTAAAAACCTCTATTTTCAGTCTTCATTAAGCATTGTCACCGCATAATCGTACCTATCTTCATGACATTAGTCATGAATATCTCCAAAGAAGGTACTTTTATGAAAAGAAGAGAATTTTTCAAAACTGCCGCTGTCACTGCCGGTGCAGCAGCATTGGGAACAACCGCTGCCGAAGCAGGTGTGACCCATCAACCCATTGACAATCGTAAAGTAGGGAATGTCGCGTTTCCGGAAAAACGCCCACTCATCACCTACTCGGACAGACCTCCTCTGCTTGAAACACCAAGAGAAGTCTTTACCTGTGCCCTAACACCAAATGACCAGTTCTTTGTCCGTTGGCACATGCCCGATATTCCAACCTATATCGATATGGACAAGTTTACCATCAACATCAAAGGGCTGGTCAAAAAAGAGCTCAAAATCAGTCTCAAAGAGCTGAAAGAAGATTACGAACAGGTAGAGGTTGCTGCAGTGCTCCAGTGTGGCGGAAACAGCCGTTCTGCATTTACTCCGACTCCCGGCGGTATCCAATGGGGAAGCGGTGCCATGGGCTGTGCACAATGGAAAGGCGTTAGACTGAGAGATATTCTCGACAGAGCCGGCTTGAAAAAAGGGGCTGAATGGCTCGCCGTACAAGGTAAAGAGAAAGCTGCGTACTATGAAACGCCTAACTTCATCCGTGAACTTCACCTCGATGAACTTGACGACCATGTCATCATCGCCTACCAGATGAACGGGGAAGACCTGCCATACCTAAACGGTTTCCCTGTAAGACTGATCGTACCGGGTGTCTACTCGGACAGCTGGATCAAGATGATCAGCGATATTACTGTAACAGACAAATACCAAAAGCTCTTCTTTATGGATCACGCCTATGTTGTACCAGACAATGAGTGCGAATGTGAAACACCTGAGAAGCTTTTCCCGAAAACCAAACCGATTTGGAGAATGAATGTCAAATCTATCATCGGTTACCCGGAAAACGGTGCAAAACTGACACTTAAATCCCAGGCAGTCGTCCGTGGTGTCGCCTTTGACGGCGGTGCAGGTATCCGTGAAGTACAGATCTCGCTCGATGGCGGGAAAACCTGGGACAAAGCAATCCTTGACAGCGGAAAACTGGGACGCTACGCCTACAGAACCTTCCGTTACGGCTTCAGACCTGACAATCTCGGCAAACTTGAAATCATGGCAAAAGCCATCAACAAGCTTGGTGAAGAGCAGCCGCTTGCCAAAGATATCAAGTGGAACCATGGCGGGTATAAATATAACGGTATCGATGTCGTAACCGTAGAAGTCGTATAAGGAAGTAAACATGAAAGTTATGAAAAAAGCACTGTTAACAGCATTGATCGCCGCCACACCGATGATGGCACAGGTTAAAGAGAAAATAGAGGTTCCCTACATCGCTTTCCCTATCAAGATGGGTAAAGGTTTCGATGTCGTACAGGCAAATTGTCTGATGTGCCACTCTTTTGGGTATATCATTAATCAAGGGAGACAGTCGAAAAAGTTTTGGGAAGGTAAAGTCAACAAAATGATCGTCCACTTCAAAGCACCTATTACCGACAAAGACAAAAAAATCATTGTCAACTATCTCTTCAAACACTACGGGAACGGGAAAGAGCAGTAGCCTCTTCCCTCCCATCCTTTTTCCCTTTTTTATTTGGCTATAATGTCACACCTAAACACGAAAGTAATTTATGTGCGACTATAATACACTGACTGACGAAGAAAAATGTCACTACCATGAACTGCTGCTTGATGCTGCCGAGAAATTTGGCGGGAAAAACTTTTTCCTTCATCTGCTCGAAGCCATACGAGAGACCAAACCCCATCCGCTGACAGCTGCCAACCGCACCTTTACCATGGAACTGGGAGAGATCAAGTGGAACAAAACCATTTTTAAAGACAAACTGCAATTGTTGCAGCAAGTACGCCTCGAAGAGAGCAAACGAAACAATCTGCTGCCGGAAATGTCAGACAAACGCTATAAGAAGGTACTCAATCTTGTGCGTACTCTCAAGCCCATTGTCTTTCATGTCAAACCGGCCGACAAGGAAAACGGGCCGGGCTTCTTTTTTCAGCCCTTTGATATTATCGATGAACATACTACGCGGCTCAATCCGCTCTTTGACGCACTCTTTTTCTGTGCCATCGGTACCGTTAAAAAAATACTCAACTACGAACCCCGGTAGAAGACGCTATCGATCCTATAGCGCCAAATCGATCGTCAGCGTGATCGGACAGTGGTCACTGCCCATGATCTGATCAAGAATATCCGCATCAACAATCTGCTCTTTGAGGTCATCCGAGACAAAGAAGTAATCGATACGCCAGCCGACATTGCGTCCGCGTGCCCCGGCACGGTAGCTCCACCAGGTGTAACGGTTGGGTTCATCACCATGGATGTACCTAAATGTATCGACATACCCGTTTGCTACCAGCTTGTCCATCCACGCCCGCTCGATAGGCAGGAAGCCTGACGTGCCTTCATTGGCCTTTGGACGGGCGATGTCGATCTCTTTATGTGCGGTGTTGACATCCCCGCAGAAGATGATGGACTTTCCTTCTCCCCTCAAACGGTTGATATAGTCCAAAAAGCGGTCGTAGAAGGCAAGCTTGTAGGCAAGCCGTTCCTCTCCGCGCTGTCCGTTGGGGAAGTAAACGTTGAAAAAGGCGATATTGCCGAAGTGATACTCGTTGATACGCCCCTCATGCAATATATCCACCTCTTCGCATGCCGAAGCCTCGCCGCGTATGTCAGTAAAAAGCGCTACTCCGGACTGCCCCTTGTTTGAAGAGGAGTTGATACTGTGAAACTTGAATTTACGCTCAAAAAGCGTGTCGGGGATCTGGTCTGCCTCTGCCTTGATCTCCTGCAGTCCCAGAAAGTCCATCGGCATTTCATCCACCCATTTGAGTGCACCCTTTTTAGCTACTGCACGGATGCCATTGACATTCCATGAAACAAAGGTCAGTCGCTTCATACCCTGCTCCCTCTTTTTGGCGACATCATAACCAAAAGGTATTTAGGCATCCCTTTGATCACATTACTCACTCCCACGTTTTACATGCAATATATTTATCTTCTTTATAAACATCCAAATCTGATCATATTTGTGTAATAATGTAACAAAATTATAAAATTTTTCACTAAAATTCCCCCCCCCATTTGTAACACCCCTTTGACATACCTTTGATTGTATTATTTATTAAGATTATAACAAGGAGAGAAGATGAAGACATGGCAATATATAACAACAAGTATCGTTACATCAATAGCACTTACAGGTTGTGGGGGTGGCAGTAGCAGCAGCGCTAATTCCAATAGTGGATCAACAGATACGACACAAACCGGAACATTTATAGATGCACCGGTAGCAGGGCTTACTTATCAAACACCGAGTCTTAACGCTGCAACAGATGTGAACGGTCATTTTGAATATAAACCGGGTGAGAGTATAACGTTTAAGCTCGGAGGGCTTAAGATAGGTTCTGTGGGTGGTGCAGGTTATGCAACACCCAAAAGCTTTGGCAGCACTACAGAAGCTGCCAACTTGGCATACATTCTTCAAAATATCGATACTGATGGAAATGCAACAAATGGAGTAATCATACTTCCATCATCAGATATCATAAAAACATACTTTTCACAATCCGGTGTAAATACGCTTGATTTGGAAAACAATACAACTATTCAAACATTACTGCCTGGATTAAAAACCTATGTTGCATCGGAATTGGATGTGACTTTACCCGATGTCAATATAACTGAAGCAGTTACCAACATGGATAATGCTATTGATACGTTTTTACTTAACAATGGCTTTTCAATAGATTTTTTATTAAACAAAAGTTTTTATCTTCCTCATCAGTGGGGTGATGATCCAACATACATTGTTTTAGTTAAATTCTATGCTACAAAATCTTCTGTAACAATAGACAACATAACAGATGGTGCTACCAATACACCGGGGGGCGTCAGTGTTGCAGACAACCGCCTTATCTGGACAGAAGATGGAGGTGAAGCTTTAGAAGTTGTAGATAAGACAGATAAAGGGCTGGTTGTTTTGGATGCTGGAAACAGATTACTCTTTTTTTATAATAGCGAAGATGATGCACAAGCAGCACTGAATTTTCAAAACAGTTTTACAAGTTCTATGATTGATGGTAAAACATTTTATCTTAATGTAAGAGATAATGGTATTTTTAAAAAATACAATATAAGTTTTGCATCAAACAAAATAACAATTACTTCAGAGGGCTTAACTGAAACTCATGACTATACTATACAAAACGGTATTATACAGTGGACTGATCAAGAAGGAGATCAGGAACTTAGACTTTTAGAACAAACCGATAAAGGTTTTGTCATTAGTGCTGAAACGGCAGTAACTAACAGTATTACACCGGATTACGTGTTGTTATGCTACACAGATGAAGCGGAGAGAGATACAATTTATACAAAACTTCCCCACTAACTTCTTTTGTTCCCAAGATCTCGTTGGGAACAGATATTCGTATTTAATTTACAAAAAATGTTGCTTTCTTTACACTTGTGTTTTATATGTAGATATATAGGGGTGGACATCCCTTTGATACCAATCAATGCTTTGATTCTTCCTCAAACGGTGATTTACGCGGCTGCTTACGGCGGTCCATACCCTCATACGCTTTTCCGTTATCATAAAGGTTTCTGAAATCCTTTTCAAGCGAAACACCGGACATCTCCTCAAACTCTGCAAACTCATCCTTTGAGACAATAAAAGAGATCTCCGTAACATGTACCATATTGAGTTTCGGATCATACTCCTCTTTTTGGAACGCGACATAGGCAGCTTCAATATCTTCTTTCCTGGGTGGTTCTTCTGCCTCTTTTCCAAGACGGTAGCGCAAATAAACCGGCTTTAGTCCCAGCTCTTCTATCAGTCGAACCTTCTCTTTTTTGGCTCTGTGAACCGCTTCGGCATCGGCATCCGGATTGCGCAGGCCAAAATAGTCTCCGGTCAGGATGCGTTTAAAGGTTCGCCCCGGCGCTTCCTTTTCGTTTTTATGCTTTTCTTTCTTCCCAAAAATACGTTTCAACAACCCCATCATCACTCCCCGCTTTTCTTTAATAATACCATATTCCTGCCGTTATCTGCAACATAGGTACATCCGTACATTGCGGCAAGACGTTTAAAAGTTTTCGGGGTAAAAAAAACAATGTGTGTCGGATCCTTGTGGTAATACCAGTTTTTGAACAATTCAAGATTTCTGGGATGAAACTGTGTCTGAATTGCGAGATGTCCGCCTGGATGCAAACACTCTACAAGTGAATCGAAAACTATTTTAGGATCATGCAGATGCTCAAAGACTTCGGTAGAGACAATGAGATCATATTTTTTACTATTATACGCTGTATCCGGATGATAGATAGGGTCATAGGCATCTGTAACAATATTCATACTATTTAATATATTTGCGAGTAATGTGCTTCTTCCACATCCAAAATCAAGTGCCGTTTGCACATTCCCTACATGGGGAAGGAGAAAATCCAAAAAACGCTGAAAGTAGGCTCTGTACCCTTCGTCGTTTTCATCATTGTTGTGCAGATCATAGCGTGCTTTCTGTTCGGTAATGCTCCGGTAGCACTCCGTAGATTTAAAGATCACCTCACAGCCGTCGCAGCAGTAGTATCGGATACCGTTTTTTTCGTCTTTGAAGCTTTCGGTACTGCTTCCGCATATATGACACGTCAACACTTCTCCTTTGTGAACGACTTCTAATGAGTGTTATGTTACTATTTATCCAGTTAAACTTGACCCAAACTTTTTAGCAGGAAACCCATGAAACGACGCGAATTTCTAACCACCACAGCCATCGGTGCCACGGCATTGGCCGTAAGCGGCTGCCACAGAGCCGAAGAGAAGTCCAGTGGGGCTTCAGCAAACATTAACAGAGGCAAAAAAGTTACCCTTAAACTTGCCACCTCCTGGCCTGCACACTTTCCCATCATGGGAACCGGTGTGGACCGCTTCGCCAAACGGTGCAGCGAACTCAGCGGTGGGACACTGGAAATCAAAGTTTTTGCAAAAAACATACTCGTACCTGCCATGCAGGTTTTCGATGCCTGTTCGGCTGCCCAGATAGACGCTTTCCACTCCGGTGTCTACTACTGGAAAGGCAAAAATCCTGCCTTTTCCATCTTTGGCGGCATGCCGCTGGGGCTGACCAGTGAAGAGATGATCACCTGGTTCAAGTTTGGCGGCGGCTACGAGCTGTGGCGGGAACTCTACGGAAAGTTCAACCTCTACCCCTTCATTGGCGGTACTACAGGGCCGCAGATGGGCGGCTGGTTCAAAAAGGAGATCAAATCCCTTGCCGACCTCAAGGGACTTAAAATGCGTATCCCCGGACTTGGCGGCGAAGTGATGAAGCGTCTTGGTGTCAACCCGGTGCTGCTGCCCGCAGGGGAAATTTACACAGCACTCGAACGCGGCACCATCGATGCGACCGAATGGGTCGGGCCGGCACTGGACAGCATGATGGGCTTTGCCAAGGCAGCCCCCTACTACTACACCGGATGGCATGAGCCCGGCTCCATTCTCGAGCTGACCTTCAACAAGGCACGCTGGGAAAAACTCAGCCCGGAACATCAAGCGATCATTGCATCTGCCAGCAATGAGATGACACTCGACATGCTCTGCGAATTCCGTTACAAAAACGCCAAGGCATTGCAGGAACTGCCCAAAAACGTACAGATCAAAACCTTCCCCAAAGAGATGATGGATGCGGCCAAAAAAGCGCTCAAAGCGGTACTGGCCGAAGAGAGTGCGAAAAGTCCGGATTTCAAACGTGTACTGGCAAGCTATGAAGCCTTTGAGAAGCTCAATAAACCGTGGGATGACATCAGTACCAAAAACTTCCTCAATATCAGAGGGTAGCTGCCTTTAACGCAAGCGTACATGCACCAGACGGTGCTCACTTTTAATGTCAAAACTGCGTGGCGCTCCCGGCATCGGTGTCACTCTCAAAGTATTATTGTCAATGAACGTGACATGAACATCTTCCGGAAACTCAATATGGCGTATGAGTTCGTGACCATTGAGCGGTACAAAATAGAGCCAGTAGCTTTTGCCTCTCTTCAAACTGATTGTCTCTTTGCTTTTTCTAATGCGAATCATCGGCTCCAGCGGTTTTCTGGTATGAAACTGCCACTGATGTTCTATGCGTTTGCCCTTTTCACGGTAGACCAGTACTGCACGGTAGGTGGTATCGTACTCCAGCCGCTTGAGAGGGAAGAGTGCAAACTCGAAATGATTGAAGCGTGCGTTCGGATCACTCTCTTTACTTAGAAGCCGTGTCAGATTGACTGCTTTGCCACTCTTGGCATTGTAAAGCCTGAATGACTCTATGGTTACCTTTTTAAAATAAAAATCATTGAAGAGTACACTGACAGGAAAACCTGAAACATCGTAATCGGGCAACGGGTCAGGAATCTCGGAATAGAATGCCGGCGGCACATCTTTCTGTCCGTCATAAGGGTAAAATACTACTTTTGGATTGTGTTCTTTAACATAATTTTGTGCT